>REEE01000316.1 GCA_007695245.1 Candidatus Competibacteraceae bacterium
GGACGGCCGCCCGTCGCCCGAAAACTCTAAAGGGTACGCGATCTTGAAAGACCTGCTAAACGAGTTGGGTAATGGTATGGGGGAATCGGAAGCGCCTTTTTCGGTATTGGTGGTGGATGATGAACCGGGCCTGCTGACCAGTATCCGGCAGGTTCTCACGACCTATGGTTATCTGGTCGACGTTGCGGCCGATGGCGCTCGGGCTATGACGGCGCTGACCGACCAGCATTACGACATCCTGCTGCTGGATTTGGCGATGCCCGGCGTGCGGGGCACGGCGGTTCTGGATTTCGTCGCCGAACGCGGTCTGGATCTGGCGATCATCGTGATCAGCGGCACCACCTCGGTCGCCGAAGCCACCGCCGCCATGCGCCGCGGTGCCGTCGATTACTTACGCAAGCCCTTCGGCCCCGAGGAATTGCTCGGGTGTCTCGCCAACACCACCCGCAAACTGCGACTGGAACGCAGTCAGCGGATTCTGTGCAAACGCCTGGAAGTTTCCGAACGGTTGCATCGGTTTATCGTGAATCACTCCCCCGACCTGATTTTTGTCCTGGACGCGGAAAACCGCTTCGTCTACTTGAACCAACAAGTGAAAACGCGACTCGGTTTCGAGGCCAAGCCGCTTTTCGGGCGACCGCTGCTGGATCTGGTGGCACCGGCGGACCGGGGCGAAGCCCTGCGCCTGTTGCGCGATCTGGCCGAAGAAGCGCGCCAGCCCCAAATAGTGGAATTGCGTCTGCTGCACGCCGACAGCCATCCTGGCGACGATCTGATCCTGGAGCCGCTGGTGATCGTCGAAATCACCGCTTCGGCAATCTTCGAGAACAACGACGCGGCGGTGCCACGCTTCGCCGGCAGCTACCTGGTGGCGCGGGATGTCACCCGCCATCGACGGGCCGAGGAAGACTTGCAACGCGCCACCGCGCGCCTGGAACATGTCGTCAGGGCCAGTCCCGCGGTCATCTACTCGCGCACCTCGGAACCGGGCCTGCCCTTCAGTTTCATCAGCGCCAACGTCATCGATCTGCTGGGTTATCCGGCCGAAGACCTGCTGGCCGACCCAAAACTCCTGGTCGGTCTGGTACATCCTGACGACCAGGGACGCTTCACGCAGGGTCTGGATATTAAAGTGAGACTGCTTCAGGCGAGTTGTGAATATCGACTGTTGCATCGCCAGGGGGGTTGGCGCTGGATTCGCGATACAGCGCGCCTGATTTGCGATGTCGAGGGCCGACCCATCGAATGGGTCGGTTCCTGGCTGGACCACACCGAAGCCCAATTACTGGCCGCGCAGCTCACCCATCAGGCCAGTCATGATTCGCTGACCGGACTGGCCAACCGGCACGCCTTCGAGCACCGGTTGCAGCAGGCCCTGGAGATCGCCCGCGAGCAGAGCGTCGAACACGCCCTGCTTTACCTGGATCTGGATCAGTTCAAGATTATCAACGACACCTGTGGCCACATGGCCGGCGACGCCCTGTTGCGCCAGTTGTCGCGAATCCTGCAGACGCGGGTGCGCCGGCAGGACGTGCTGGCGCGTCTGGGCGGCGACGAGTTCGGCGTGCTGATGGAATACTGTCCGTTGCCCGACGCCATGCGCGTGGCGACCTCCCTGTGCAAGGCGGTTAGCGAATACCGTTTCGCCTGGGGCGACAAAACCTTCCAGGTCGGCGCCAGCATCGGCGTGGTGCCGATCCACGCCGCCAGCGACAGTCTCAACAGCGTGCTGAGCGCCGCCGACAGCGCCTGCTACGCCGCCAAGGACGCCGGACGCAACCGCGCGCATCTGTATGCCGAGAACGACGTGGAGCTGGCGCGCCGACAGGGCGAGATGCAGTGGGTGGCCCGCATCAATCAGGCCCTGGAGGACAACCGCTTCCAGTTGGCTTTCCAGCCCATCATGCCGATCGCCCTGGGCCAACTGGCGGGCCAGCATTACGAGCTGTTGTTGCGCATGGAGGACGAGAGCGGCCAACTGGTGATGCCGGGCGCTTTTCTGCCGGCCGCCGAGCGCTACCATCTGGCCGTGAAGCTGGATCAATGGGTGGTCGGCACGGCGTTGGACTGGTTGTTGGAACACCCCGACCATCTCGATCATCTGGCCCTGTGCTCCATCAATCTTTCGGGGCATTCACTGGGAGACGAGGCACTGCTGAGCTACTTGGTGAACCGCCTGGCGGGCCAGGAGAGCTTGACCGGCAAGATCTGCTTCGAGATCACTGAGACCGCCGCCATCACCAATCTTTACCAGGCGTTGCATTTCATCCACACGCTGAAAGACATCGGGTGCCGTTTCGCCCTCGACGACTTTGGCAGCGGTTTGTCGTCCTTCGCCTATCTCAAGAGGCTCCCGGTGGATTTCCTCAAGATCGATGGCGTCTTCGTGGAGGACATCGCGGACGATCCCGTCTCGTTGGCGATGGTCCGATCCATCAACGAGATCGGTCATGTGATGGGCATGGAAACCATCGCCGAGTTCGTCGAAAACGACGAAATTTTGGCCCAACTGCGAGGGATTGGGGTGAACTACGTTCAGGGTTACGGGATCGGCAAACCGCGTCCTTTGGCCGAGCTGGCGCTCGTCGAGCCGCCGGTATTGGGCGCGCGGCATTAGCGCCCCACCCCTCTATAAAACCAAAAAACCGTCGCCGGAGCTTCCGGCGACGGTTTTCCTTATCCAGGACTGACCGACTTACAGGTTGGCCGAGCGCCACCAATGGCTGTGATCCCGGCGCAATTCCTCGTGCGACGGCATCGGATAGAACGCCAGATCGGGGCCGTTGCCCATGTAAAAGCCGCTCTTGATCATCCGATACGGGAATTCCAGGGAATGCACCCGATGCACCAGCTTGGTTTGCTTGTGCTCCGGATGCAGCTCCAGCAACGCTTCGCGCAGATGATGCATGAACGAATACGGCAGATCGCCCACCGGGCCATTGGCCGGATCGGCCGCCAACGCGCCCAGACCCAGTTCCACGAAGCACATGCCAGGGAAACGGATGAATTTGGCCGGCTGGGTGGTGACGCTATGATAGTAGCCGACCGGATCCAGCGTGCTGACCACCAGGCTGTTGACCGGCGCCAGGTCCTGATACATGTGCAGGGTCGGCACCTCGCGCGTGGTGATCTCGCCCCGCTCCATCGCCAGGGTGTGGCCGTAGGCGGTGCTCAGGTACAGCTTGCCCAGCGCGCTGACCGGGATATGTTCCAGCACCCGGTAGACCCCGGCATAGACGGAGTTCTTGGGCGTGCCGTCCTGGTGCGCCACGCAACGCTTGAAGAGTTCGTCAAAGTCGAAAAACTCGTGACGGAACGAAGGATCGACTTCGAAGAAAATCGCCTGACCCTTGGATTTGTATTTATGGCCGGTCGCGTAGTATTGCCCGAACTGTTCCGGCGGCAGCATGGACGCGATCAGCGCCTCGGGGATCAGTGAAAAGTACAGATGAACAGTCATCGTCATTTGCCCTCGTTGGTTTGTTTGCTTCAATCCGCGCCCCCTGAAATCCATGGCGTTCGCAGGAAGGCATCCAAGTCTACTTTCGATCCGAGGATCATACGGCAATTATAGGCCCGACCCGCGTCCGTGTGTGGTCTTTTCATCGCCGCCGCGACGCGGCCAGCGTCCGCGCCAATTCGTCGAGCGTCGTGATGGGGGCCTGGCACGCCAGACCGGCGCAGACGTAGGCGGTCACCGGCGCGGCCCCGGCCCGCCGTTCGGCCAGCGGACCGGCCGGAACGGTCGCGTCGGCCGGGATCGCCAGCGTCAACCGACGCGGCGCGTAGGGCCGGGCGCAGGGTTCCCGCCACTCTTCCAGCGCCGCTCCCGACCCGCGCAGCACGATGGTGGGTCCGGGTTCCAAGTACTCCTCCAGCGCCGCCAGCACGGCGTTGCAGGCGCTGGGCAGGTGTTGCAGCATCGGCCAGGCCCAGCGCAGGGCGCGCTCCGCCGCGTCCAGATAGGCGGTTCGACCGGTGAGATGCCCCAGTTTCAGCAATACTTGCGCGGCGACGCCGTTGCCGGCCGGCAGGGCGTCGTCGTGGGCCGGCTTGGGGCGCTGGATCAGCGGTTCGTGGTCGTTGGCGGTGAAGTAGAAGCCGCCCGCCTGGCGATCCTCGAACCGGTCGAGCAAGACGTCGGCCAGCGTCAGGGCGAAGTCCAGGTCGCCGTCCCGCCAGCGGCATTGCAGCAGTTCCAGAATGCCGTCGATCAGGAAGGCGTAGTCGTCCAGATAGGCGTTCAGGCGGCTTTGACCGTCCTTGTGAACCGCCAGCAATCGGCCATCCCGCCACAGGTGGGCGCGGAGAAAATCGAGGGCGCGTTCCGCCGAGACCACGAAGTCCGTCCGGCCCAGATGGCGGCCGGCGCTGGCCAGGCCCCGGATCATCAGCCCGTTCCAGGCGGTGAGGATCTTGTCGTCGCGGCCCGGCCAGACCCGTTGCGCGCGCGCCTCGAACAGGATGCGCCGGGCGGAGGCCAGCCATTGGTCCACCCGCTCGGTCGCGACGCCCAGCCGGTCGGCCAGTTCGGCGGCGGTGGCGGTGACCTGCAAATGCCAGGCGCGATCTTCGAAATTGGGGGGTTGTTCCAGTCCGTAACAGATCGCGAGGGCGGTGTATTCCTCGGTGCTCAACAGTTCGCGGACTTGATCGGGAGTCCACAGATAGAACCGGCCCTCCTCGCCCTCCGAGTCGGCGTCGAGCGTGGCGTAGTAGCCGCCGTCGGGTGCCTGCATTTCCCGCATCGCCCATTCGCCGGTTTCCTCGGCGACCGCGCGGAACAGCGGGTCCTGGGTGGCCTGCCAGGCCTGGGCATAGAGCGCCAGCAAGGGACCATTGTCGTACAGCATTTTCTCGAAGTGCGGAATTTGCCATTCGGCGTCCACTGAGTAACGGCAGAAGCCGCCGCCCAGGTGGTCGTAAATCCCGCCCAGCGCCATTTTTCGCAGGGTGACCCGCACGGCGGTTTCGGCGGAGGGGTCCGGTTCGCCGTGCTCGACGCTGGCGACCCAATGCCGCAGCAGCCGCTCCAGGCTGGTGGGATGGGGAAATTTGGGGGCGTCGCCGAAGCCGCCGTGGACCGCGTCGAAGCTGTCGAGGAGTTGCGCGCGGGCGGCCTGGAGCGGATCGGCGGTCAGCGCAACAGCGGATGGCGCGGCGATTTCAGCGCGCAGCGCCTCCAGTAGCGCCCGATTTTGTTCGCGGAGTTCCTGGGGGTGCTGTTGGTAGTGCTCGCTGACCCGGCGCAGGATGTCGGTGAAGGCGGGCATGCCGTAGCGGGGGGTTTTGGGGAAATAGGTGCCGCCGACGAAGGGGACGTGGTCGTCGTGGGTTAGAAACATCGTGAGCGGCCAGCCGCCGCCCCGGCGGTGCAGCATTTGAAAAGCGGTCTGGTAGATCTTGTCGAGGTCGGGGCGCTCCTCGCGGTCTACCTTGATGTTGATGAAGCGTTCGTTCATGACTTGAGCGGTGGCGTCGTCCTCGAAGGATTCATGGGCCATGACGTGGCACCAGTGGCAGGCCGAGTAGCCGATGGACAGCAGGATCGGCTTGCCTTCGCGGCGGGCCCGGTCCAGGGCTTCCTCGCCCCAGGGATGCCAGTCCACCGGATTATGGGCGTGCTGGCGCAGGTAGGGGCTGGTTTCGTGGATCAGGCGGTTGGCGGGCGCGGGTTCGGTCATGGCGACTCCTTAGAAACTATTCTCCAACCAGGGCCAATGCCCGGTTGATGACTGATCTGGACAAGTACATGCCGTGCTGCTTCAGCGTCTCTACCACCGGCCGCGCGGCGGGAATGACGCCACGAATCTTGGCGGTCATCACCAGACCGAGCGTACCGTTGAGGGGTATTCCCAAGGTTTCAGCGCAACGGCGTCCCATCCCGTCATCGATAACGGCAACAGTCCCTGGATACGCATAGGCATACGCCAATACCGCCGATTCGCCTGGCCCCAGCGCCCATGATTGAATCACGTTAGGGATGGCGGGAACATCAATAGGTTGCAGCCAGGGAGTCCTGGCGAGCGCGCGTGCGGTCACATCGATAGGTCCACGTCTACCGATCTCTTGAGTCACGGCTTCAGGTACCCAAACCTCTTTGGCGGCCAACCGCAAAAAGTCCAACATTCCAACCTTGGAAAGAAAGATCAGGGGAGAGCTGTTGACGATGGCTGATTCAGGCACGATCCAGTTCCCGCCGCAAACTTTCCATATCGACCTGGAACACATCGATTTGTTGGGCGGCCAGCGCGGCCAGAAAATCGGCTCGATCCAGTCCAGCGATCATTGCGGCTTTTTCCTGAGAAATCTCGCCGCGGGCATACCAGTGAATGGCTGCCGCCAAGCGCATTTCCCGCGCGAACTCGGGGGGCGAGCGCCGTAACGCCGAAAAGGCTTCTTCCGGTAGCTCGATTGCGACCGTGGTCATGGTTCACCTCTTATAAGCTGTACAAAAACTCCGTAGCCCGGATGCAGACCTTCAGGCCGAAATCCGGGGGTTTCCTGGATTTCGCTTCGCTTCATCCAGGATAAAAATTTTTTAACTCAACATGTTAGTTTTATACAGCCTCTTAAATCCTGGAGCGCCATGATGAACGTGCTGGCGCAGGTAGGGGCTGGTTTCGTGGATCAGGCGGTTGGGGTGCGCGGGTTCGGTCATGGCGGGCTTCCGATGGGTAGCGCGGCTGAAAAGGTATTTCCTCATCATAAGGTTTTACGGATTGGTGGATAGTTCCTCAATCGCCCGGCCGCCGGACCTTGAATTTCCCCAAACCACGACCCATCTAGGGGAAAAGCGTATTGTCACGGAGGTAACCCAGCCATGCGCATGGACAAACTGACCAACAAATTCCAACTGGCCTTGAGCGACGCCCAGAGTCTGGCGGTGGGCCGCGACCATCAATTCATCGAACCGACGCATGTGCTGGCGGCCCTGCTCGACCAGGACGGCGGCACGGTTCGCCCGTTGCTCGCCCAGGCCGATGTCGACGTCAAGCTGCTGCGCTCGCAACTGAATCAGGCGTTGGACCGCCTGCCGCGGGTCGAGGGCACGGGCGGCGACGTGCAGGTCTCCAATGCCCTGTCGCGCCTGCTGAACCTGACCGACAAGCTGGCCCAGCAGCGCAAGGACGCCTACATCTCCTCGGAGCTGTTCGTGCTGGCCGCCCTGGAAGACAAGGGCGAACTGGGCGCGCTGCTGCATAAGGCCGGCGCGACCAAAAGCCTGATCGAACGCGGCATTGAGGCCCTGCGCGGCGGCCAGAAGGTCGAGGACCAGAACGCCGAGGACCAGCGTCAGGCGCTGGAGCGCTACACCATCGA
>REEE01000385.1 GCA_007695245.1 Candidatus Competibacteraceae bacterium
GATTGCTGGCCAGCCGCATGTTCTTGTTGTTGAGCATCTGGCTGGAATGCGCCTTCCAGGTGAATTGGTCGCGCTCGAACCGCGCCAGGCTGCCCAGTAGGAACACCGCGCCGGCCAGGTAAGGATAAACGCCGAATAACAGGAAATTCAAGTAATTCATGTCTATAACCTCGTTTTCTTAAAAAGAACGGACCGGCTGTGGCGTCGAGCCGGGCCGGGGTGCCCACCGCACCGGTTGTTCTTCAGGCCGAGAACCGCGACTGCCCCCGCACCCTTCTCGACCCGTCGCCAGAAAAGTGACCGCCTCCTCTGCCCAGATCTGATCCATGTTCACCACCGTTGCGTCGGGACCCTCGGTGGCGGCCTGGCGGCGGAGGTCTTCCAGCTCCGCCGGTTCGCCGACCAGGGCGGTGAGGGCGTCGAACACCGCGCGGTAGTCGCTGCCGCGTTCGGCCAGCCGCGCCCCCAACAGCGCCATGACCGGCATGGCGTCGGCCAACAAATCCAGCGCTTCCTCCTCCGGCCGCTGCGCCAGATACTCCATGAATAACGGAATGTAGTCGGGCAGTTCGCGGGCGTTCAGTTCTCGAAACCGTGCCGGCGATAGATCTCCAGCAGATCGACCATGGCTTGGCCGCGATCCCGCGACTCGCCGTGGACGTGCTCGAACAGATGCAGCGACAGGGCGCGGCCCCGGTCGAACGATGCGACGTATCGTTCCTGCAAGTCCATCAGGTCGGTGGCCGCCAGCCGGTCCATGAACGCCAGCAGCGCCCGGCGCTCCCGCACTGGCGGCAGGCGTTCCGCTTCCAAGACTTCGGCCATTTCGCCCAGCGCCGCCTGCATATCCGCATGTGGATAGCACAGCAGGGCGGACAGGATTTTCAGAGTTTTCATCGTCTAAGGCGATTTCTTGAAATAATCATACCGGCTTAGTTGTAGGGTGGATAAGCGAAGCGCATCCACCAGTCAGCCCGTTGGTGGATGCGGCGCGGAGCGCCTTATCCACCCTACCCCGGTTCGGGAAGATCTTTTCTGGAAACCGCCTAATCTCGCGGTGTTGAGATCGTTCTTCTCGTACCAGGTGGCGGTCGGCAACACGATGTCCGAATACAGGCAGGTGGTGGACATGCGGAAATCCAGGGTCACCAGCAGATCCAGCTTGCCGTGCGCCGCGTCGCGCCACTTGACCTCCATGGGCTTCTCGCCGCCCTCCTCGCCCAGATCCTTGCCTTGCACGCCGTGGGTGGTTCCGAGCAGATACTTGAGGAAATACTCGTGGCCCTTGCCCGAGGAGCCGAGCAGATTGGAGCGCCACACGAACAGATTGCGCGGGAAGTTGGCCGGATTGTCCGGATCCTCGAACGCAAATCCCAGCTTGCCGGACTTGAGATTCTCGACCACGTAGGACGCCGGTTCCTGACCGGCTTCCGCCGCCCGCTTGGCGACCATCAGCGGGTTCTGGTTGAGTTGCGGGGCCGAAGGCAACCAGCCCATCCGTACCGAACGCACGTTATCAGGAAGGTGGAGTTGTACCAGTCGGCGGATTCCGGCACGTCGGTCTGCTCGCCCCAGATCATGGGCGACGCCGGCGGCAGGTCGCAGTACCAGTCGTAGAACGAACCGCACGCGCCGCCGACCAGCGGGCCATAAAAGGCCCAGGCCAGCGGATCGGGTCCGCCGGGCAGACCACCGTAGAGTTGCTTGATCAGCAGCGGGAAGGTGGCGGCCAACCCGATGAACGAACCGAAGGTACCGGTGTACAGCCAACTCATCAGCCACTGGTGCTTGTGCTTCACCACCGCGACCAGCTCGGCGAACTTGGCGTCGACGCTGGCGATGTTGTCCATGCCGAACCAGGCGGCGATGGCGGCCAGGAGGATGAACGGGACCCAGATGAAGCCGGCGTTCTGCAACCACATCGAAGTCGTTGCGCCGCTGTCGTCGCGCAAGGTCTGGGCCTCGCCGCCCAGGATCAGCAATGCGCCGCCGTAGATGGCGATCGGCGCGACGAGTTGCGCCAGCCCGACCCCCAGGTTGCCGACGCCGGCGTTCAGGCCCAGCGCGGTGCCCTGCAGGCGTTGCGGATAGAAGAAGCTGATATTCGCCATGCTGGAGGAGAAGTTGCCCGCGCCCAGCCCGCACAGCAGGGCGATGACCACGAACACCGGATACTGGGTGTCGAGGTTCTGCGTCGCGAAGCCGATCCACAGGGTGGGCAGCAGCAGCAACAGAGTGCTGAACACGGTCCAGTTGCGCCCGCCGAAGATCGGCACCACGAAGGAGTACAGCACCCGGAACAGCGCGCCCGACAAACCCGGCAGCGCCGCCAGCCAGAACAACTGGTTCGGCGTGAACGGGAAGCCGACCTTGGGCAACTGGACCACGATCACGCTCCACACCACCCAGACCGCGAAGGCCAGCAACAGCGCGGGCATCGACAGCCACAGGTTGCGGTTGGCGATCCGCCGGCCGGTCTTTTCCCAGAAGTGCGCGTCGTCGGGCCGCCAGTCCACCAGCAAATGCCGGCGCGGCCGCCGATGCTCGATCAACTCGGCCCGTTCCAGTTCGGTGCGCGTCTCGGCGTGCCGTTCGAGAATCTCCTCGCGCTCGCGCTTCTCGGCCAACCAGGTCCAGATCATCGCCGCGACCAGCATCACGAAGATGATCATATAGGCGCTGCTGGGAATGCCCGTCAGGTCCAGCACGATGCCGAACACGATCGGCAGGCTGAAGCCGCCCAGACCGCCGATCACCCCGACCATGCCGCCGACCACGCCCATGTTGTTGGGAAAATAGTCGGCCAGGCTGCGATAGACGCTGGCCTTGCCGATGCCCTGCGCGAGGCCGACGAGGAAGATCAGCACGGTGAAGGCCACCACGCCCACGCCGATTTGCAGCGACAGATCCCCGCGCAGGGTATGGACGGTCATTGTGGTCTGGGGGTAGCAGAGAAAGAACAGACAGACCAGCGAAATCCAGAACACCCACCAGGTGGTCTGGCTGCCGCCGTAGCGATCCGACACCCAACCGCCCAAGGCACGGATGGCCCCGGAGGGCAGGGTGAAGAGGATGGTGAGGAAGGAAGCGGTCTTGAGGTCGAGACCGTATTCCGTGACGTAGTACTTGGGCAGCCACAGGGCCAGGGCCACGAACGCGCCGAAGACGAAGTAGTAGGCCAGCCCGAACCGCCACACGCGCATGTCCAGCAGCGGGCTGAGTTGCTGGCCCAAGGTCAGCCGGACCCCGGACTTTTTGCGCTCCTCGGTCTTGGGATCGGGGTAGGTACACAACCAGAACAGGACCGCCATGACCAGCATGGCGATGGAATAGACCTGCGGCACCATCCGCCAGCCGTAGGCGACCACCAGCAGTGGTGCCGCCAGGTTGGTGATGGCCGATCCGGCGTTGCCGGCGCCGAAGATGCCCATCGCCGTGCCCTGGCGCTCCTTGCTGAACCAGGCCGAGGTGTAGGCGATGCCGATGGCGAAGGAGCCGCCCGCCAGGCCGACGAACAGGCCGAGCACCAGGTATTGCCAGTATTCGGTGGCGAACGCCAGCCCGTAGACGGGGACGGCGACGACCAGCATTTGGATGAAGAAGACGATGCGCCCGCCGAAGCGGTCGGTCAGGATGCCGAGCGGCAACCGCACCAGGGAGCCGGTGAGAATGGGGGTCGCGACCAGCAGCCCGAATTCGGTGTCGCTGAGGCCGAGTTCGGCCTTGATCCGGATGCCGAGGATGGAAAACATAGTCCACACGGCGAAATTGACCGTGAAGGCCAACGTGCTCATCGTCAGCACGGTGATTTGTTTTTGTTTGAGCGTCGTAGCCATGGCCCACCTCGCAAAATGCTGCGAGTGCGATATTACGCCGGGCGCGGCGCTTAATTCTTGACTGAATTCCTGGGTTTATCGCCCGAAATCGCGGGCTGGGAGCGGCTGGATACCTCTTTGGGGGTAGCGGTCGGGTGAGAGGCAAGCCGCTGTTATTGATGGGATTAGCGGGTGAAGATGAAGGGCGGCCAAGACCGGTTGGCTGGGCTGAATCCTTCCGTAGTGGTAACCATAGAAAACTGAGGGGAGTCTGGTTGACGCGGGGGTTACTGCTGGGGATCGGCGACGCCGCCGAGCCGCCGGTACAAGGCTATAATGACGGTAAACGTGTCGGAGGTTTTATGGGGCTTTGGATGCGCAAGAATGATATGCTGCTGAAAAATGTTTTAAAAAACAATTGAATTTTATCAATGATGGCAGATCGTGGTAGATAGGCGGAAACTGCATAATCACTGGTTGTCGCGGACGCTTCGCGCCCGCAACAACGGGGCGGCGGATGGCCATCCGCTGCTTGCTTGGCGCTTCGCGCCGCACAACCAGCGGTTCAAGCCGGAGACGCACAGTACGCGTAACAAGGCCTCCTCACTCACACGAGGCACCAGCATGACTACGGAACTGTACATCGCTACCTTGGTGGTTGCCGTTTTCTTTGGCATATTTGGACTCTTGCGTTGGCTCCTCCAGAAGCGAGAGAGGAGTGAGCGCAAGAGCGAGGAGTGTTTCCGCCGGACTCTCGTCCGCATGAGGAGCGACCGCGCGTCGCTGCAAGGTGCAGCCGCGCAGCTGCTAGCCAAGCGCCGCCCACAGGCTCAGAGTGCAATCAACTCTTACTTGTTCGCGCTACCTGGTTGGATTCACGAAGTACCCGTCGCTCTTGAGAAGCTCGATGTCAGCTTTTCTGAGTCCCCGGTCGATCCCATACCCGCCCCGCCGACAGCGCGTCTGCCGCAGACGCTCATTCCATACAAGCGCCTTTCGGAGTGCATAGAAAGACTAACTCGACCAAAGGACTTCAATGACTATCCGCACTACCGCCTCTTGGTCATTGAGCCCTTATCGCTGCAGTTCTCCCGCACACCATCCAGCTACTTCCAAAAAATCGACTTTGGTCAATATCTCGAGTACTCGTGGCTGGACCAGCGGCTTCCACTTTGGTTGCGCCGAGGTGGAAGCATCAGACTCTGGCGCACCATTTCACAGCCGAGGGACTACGTGGTCCTGGCTGGTGTTAGCACACTTACACTTCTACATGATGGGAGTGCCTTGCGGTTCCTAATGCATCAGCGCGGAAGACTCGAGACAGCTTATGCGATGGGCACGTTCCACGTAATTCCGGCCGGAGAATTTCAGCCGGCATGCGAAGCCCCTGCCTCATTCGAAAATGATCTCGATATCTGGAAAAGCATAATGCGGGAGTACGCTGAGGAAGTGGCCGGCGCAACGGACTATGATGGACACAGCAACGTGCCGTTTAACTACGATTTAGCACCATATAGAGAGCTAGAAAACGAGCGTAAGTCCGGAAATATTCGACTGTTCTACTTCGGCACGGGCATCGACCCCATCTCGCTCCAAGGTGAAATCCTCACCGTCGCCGTATTCAGGGAAGATACATTCCAGAGAATTTTCCCTGTCATCCGGACCGCTAATCGCGAAGGCAAGATCAATACTGACGGCAATAGGTGGGGGCATCCCTTTACCGATGCGGAATGTAGGAGGTACATATCCTCGAATACCCTTGCAACCGCAAAACTCTTGCTGACACTTGCGCTTCGGAACACATCACTCTTCTATGAGTGCTTTGCGAGCCAAGAGCCACGAACTGCTTGTCAGAGTAAGGCCTAAACGAGCGTATCCAGCAGACCGTAAAAAGCGCCACTCGTTCCTCGCTTTGCTTTTTACGCCGGCTGATGCATGACGTTAGCATGTCAAAATAAAGCATGAGTAAATCGACGGAATTTGAAAAACTTATATGCAGAATAAACCACCTCCTGTCTAGGGAAGGGGCGGAGGTTACTTGGAATGGACAAATTGCTGATCCTGATAATGAAAAACAATCAAGGCAAATAGATGTTCTTATAAAGAGAGATAATATTATCACTCACGTAGAATGTAGAACTCATAATAAGCCGCAGGATGTAAAGTGGATTGAGGAACTAATCGGAAGGAAAATAAGCCTCAACGCAGACTTTATGATTGCCGTATCGGACTCGGGTTTTACTGAAGGTGCCATAAAAAAAGCCAAGCGTTATGAAATAATACTTCGGAGCCTCAGGAGCTTATCAGACGAGGAAATAAAGAGATGGGGAAGAAAAACAAAATTAACATTGACGTTTTATGGGTTCTTGAATATTTGCCTAAGACTGTTATTTAAAAATCATAGTAAGTTAAACATTAACGCAGTTTCTAAAGAACTAGAAACAAAGTCAGAATTTATTGACGCGCTTTTTAATACTGTAAAATATGAGATCAACAAACAAAGTGACTTCAATTATCCACTTTCAATTTTTTGGGTAACAGAAGCTCATAATATGTTTCTATGCGACAAAAGACTAGAAGGCATTAAAATTAGAGCCGAGGTACATAAATTCACCGAAAACTTAAATATACCAACTGTTTCTGTTTACGGTTCGTGTAACCCAGATTGCTATAGTGAAGAAGCTGCCATTGTAGAGAAGGATTCCAATTTAGATCTTGAGGTTAATAAAATCGAACACAGAAGTATCTCTAATGTTAAATCTTTCTAAATTACCTCAAGCATGGGGCAACTCCGTTTTGGCAGGCATCATACAGTGGGATTTTGGGCAACCAACTAATCTAAAAATTGAGAATATTCATTTATATGGAACTCAGGAGCAAAAAATGTATCTCGTAGATGCAGAGGTTGATTTGCAGGAATTTGGCACATAATTCAGTATGCTAATCGGGTCGCCGGGGGCTTTTCTCCCCCGGCTCCCACAACACCCCGCATGCGGGTCTGCACGGGGCGTTTCCTTCGGGAATGAAAGGAACACCATGAAATGGTGACCTCCAACGCTGGCTACGCGACCAGTCGCCAGGGCCGTTTCACCCGGTCGGGTGCGTTACGACCGTTGAGACGCGCCCGGCTCGCTCGTTGCCGAAGGTTCGGGCTTTCACCGTGTCCCGCCCATCACGGCGGGCGTTGGGCGACTCCGCCGTCTGCTGACTTCGGTCCCGTCCCGCCGAGCGTTGCCGCCCGACGCGCTGCCCGAGTCGCGGTCGGGTCCGGTGGGGTGTCCAGCCCTTTCGGGCTGGCCCGCGGTCCGGCTCCCCTGGCGACCACGGCCCCGTCGAGTTCGATGGCTTGTCCAGCCCTTTCGGGCTGGGCCTCAGTTCGACTCCCAGAGCAGCACGGACCGCCTGCGGGACCGATCTCCCCGGATAAGAACATGAACTTTCCGTGCGCAACCGCCGCATTGACCCTATCCCCCGCACCTGACGGGCTTCGTCACCT
>REEE01000378.1 GCA_007695245.1 Candidatus Competibacteraceae bacterium
TCACTTCACCCGCATGCCCGGTTCGGCACCGTCGTCCGGGCTGAGCAGATAAATACCGCCCGCATCGCCGGCGGCCAGCACCATGCCCTCGGAGACGCCGAAACGCATCTTGCGCGGGGCGAGATTGGCCACCATCACCGTCAAGCGACCGGGTAGATCCTCGGCAGCGTAGGCGGCTTTGATGCCGGCGAACACCTGCCGGGTTTCGCCGCCGAGGTCGAGTTCCAACCGCAGCAGTTTGTCCGCTCCCGCCACGGCTTCGGCCCGAACGATGCGTGCCACCCGCAAATCCACTTTGGCGAAGTCTTCAAGGGAAATAGTCGGCGCGATGGGTTCGGCGGCCAGCGGTCCCGGCGGCGGCGCTTCGCCGCCGGCCGCTGGATCCTGTTCCCGGGACGCCTCGACCATGGCGGCGATCCGCGTCATGTCCACTCGTTGCATCAGGGGTTTGAATTCGGCGATGTCATGATCCAACAGGGGCGCGCTTAAAGCATTCCAGCGCAGCGGCGGAATTTGCAGGAACTGTTCGACCTGTACGGCCAGGCCGGGCAGCACCGGTTTGAGATAAATCATCAGCACCCGGAACAGATTCAAACCCATGCCACAGACGGCTTGCACCTCACTCTCGGAATCGGGTTGTTTGGCCAGCGCCCACGGTTTCCGCTCGTCGATGTATTGGTTGGCGCGGTCGGCCAGCGCCATGATCTCGCGCATGGCCCGGCTGAATTCCCGCCCCTCATAGGCTCGGGCGATGGAATCGCCGGCGGCGACGAATTCCGCGTATAGCGCCGGCTCGGCGAGCCGTTCCGCCAGCCGGCCCGCGAACCGGCGGGTGATGAATCCGGCGCAGCGGCTGGCGATGTTGACCAGCTTGCCGACCAGGTCGCTGTTGACCCGCTGCGTGAAGTCTTCGAAATTCAGGTCGAGGTCGTCGATGCCATCGCTGAGCTTGCTGGCGAAGTAGTAGCGCAGGTATTCCGGCGGTAAATGATCGAGATAGGTGCGGGCCTTGATGAAGGTGCCGCGCGATTTCGACATCTTCTGCCCGTCCACGGTCAGGAAACCGTGGCAATGCACCGCGGTCGGCTTGCGAAAGCCGGCCCCGGCCAGTTCCGCCGGCCAGAACAGGATGTGGAAGTAGGCGATGTCCTTGCCGATGAAATGATGGACCTCGGCGGTGCTGTCCGGACTCCAGAAATCGTCGAAGCGCAGGCCGACCCGGTCGCAGTAGTTCTGGAAGCTGGCCATGTAGCCGATGGGCGCGTCCAGCCAGACGTAGAAATACTTGCCGGGCGCGTCGGGAATTTCGAAGCCCCAGTAGGGCGCGTCGCGGGAAATGTCCCATTCCTGCAAGCCGGCGGTAAACCATTCATCGAGCTTGTTGGCCATCTGCGCCTGAATGGACCCGCTGCCGATCCAGTCTTTCAGCATGGCCTCGAAATCGGCCAGCTTGAAGAAGAAATGCAGCGATTCCTTGGTGATCGGCGTGGCGCCGGAGATGACGGAACGGGGGTTTTTCAGATCGGTGGGGGCGTAGGTGGCACCGCAGATCTCGCAACTGTCGCCGTACTGGTCGGGCGCGCCGCAGCGCGGGCATTCGCCCTTGATGAAGCGGTCCGGCAGGAACATCTGCTTTTCCGGATCGAAAGCTTGAGTGATGATCCGGCGGCTGATGTGGCCCGCTTCGTCCAGCCGGCGGTAGATCAGTTCGGCGTAATGGCGGTTTTCCGGGGAATGGGTGGAGTGATAGTTATCGAATTCGATCAGGAAATCGGCGAAATCGGCCTGATGTTCGCGCCAGACCCGCTCGATGAGTTGCTCCGGCGCGATGCCGTCCTGTTCGGCGCGCAGCATGATCGGGGTGCCATGCGCGTCGTCGGCGCACAGGTAATAGCATTCGTGGCCGCGCAGTTTCTGGAAGCGGACCCAGATGTCGGTCTGAATATACTCCACCAGATGACCGATATGGATCGGACCATTGGCGTAGGGCAGGGCGCTGGTGACGAGAATGCGGCGGATGGGGTCGCTCATGGCGGGATAGTCGCGGTCGGGTCGGGAAAGGGCGCTAAGTTAGCAGCATTCCGGCCTGACTGTCATCCGCCGGGCGGCTTGGCGGCTTGATGAACCGCTTGAAGGGTGGGTCATGCTGATTGAAGAATTTTTCGTATTGTGCAATCACGCAAAAAACCCGGCGCGAGCCGGGTTGGGGGACATCGGCGATCCAGGAAGACGGTCAGGTCGATGGGGCACTGGACTTGGCGACCGCGTCCTCCATCAGTTGTTGCAATTCGCCATTCTGGTGCAACTCCAAAGTGATATCGCAGCCGCCGACCAGGTCACCAGCGACGTAAATCTGCGGAAAAGTCGGCCAGTCGGCGTAGCGCGGCAGATTCTCGAAGATTTCCGGGTCCTCCAGCACGTTCACATAGGCAAACGGCAGGCCGGTGGCCGCCAAGGCCTGGGAGGCGCGCTGCGAGAAGCCGCAGCGCGGCATTTCCGGGGTGCCCTTCATGTAGATCACCACCGGGTTATTTTCGACCTGCTCTTTGATGCGTTCCAGAACTTCGTCCATCGAAATCACCTTGGGAATAAAGAGGGTGGGCGAGAATAGTCGGTCGATGCTCCGTCCTAAACTAACGGCGCATGCCCGAAGTTAGACCGGCGATCGGGGAGAGGTTGCCCAATCGTTCGTCCCTAACCCCCAATTAAGCGGGCGGAAGCGGTTGTGGTGGTCGTAGCCGGACGGGATCGACCGGCGGGTGGCGCTGCGGAGCGTCGCTTAAAAAGACTGATCGCTACCTCAGGAAACAAAATATCGGCCCTTTTCCCTGACGGATTCCGGCGTCGCGCCCGTCCATTGCTTGAACGCCCGGGAAAAGCTCTTCTCATTCAGAAATCCCACCGCCCGGGCCACTTGCTTGATGGGCCTGGACGTTCTGTTCAGCAGCTCGACCGCTCGGTCCCGCCGAACTTCGTTCTTCAGCGCCTGCAACGATGCGCCCTCTTCCTGCAACTGCCGGTGTAGCGTTCTGGGCGAGACATGCAGATCCTTGGCGAGCGATTCGCCGGTATGCAGACCTTCAGGCCGCATTCGCAGCGATTCGCGCACCCGCTGCACCAAGAGCCGGTCCCGCCGATAGGGGAACATGGTCAGCGGCAGGGCGTGTTGGAGCATCTTGTTCAAGGCTCGGTCGTCCCGGCGAATGGGCAGCGCGGCATATTGCGGATCGAAACTGATTCTGGCTGCTCGGGTGCCAAAATGCAGCGGGCCGGGGAACAGCGCCTGATAGACGCTCACATGCTCCGGGACAGCGAACGGGAAACAGGCTTCCAGTAACGGGATCCGCGAATTGATCGCCCAACAGGCGTATCCAAGCAGATACCGAAAGAGCGTCGCGCAGCAGAACTCCGTCATTTCGCCCAAATCCCGGTGGACCTGAATCGCGATGGAGGCCGCCGTTCGGGGCACGGTGAAATTCAGGGTGATGTCATCGGTGAGCAAGCCGTGATAGCGACACCATCTTTTCAGGGCGACCTCCAGAGTCGGCGACCCCAGGGCAGCCCGGCACAGCATCCCGTAGCTGCCCCACGGCAACCGGCGCGAAAACCAGCCCAGCGCCTCGTCGTCCAATTCCTGGATGGCGATGCCAAACAGGATCTCCATTTGCGATCCCGTGACGCGGTTTTGCGGGTCCGCCAGGAATTCTGGCGTAATTCGCACCTGCCGGAGCGCCGGACCTGGGTCTTTACCGTAGCGTTGGTAGGCCGCTACGATGGCTCGAACAAAGGCCACCGGGGTTATCGCGACTTCGGGAATCACGCGCATCTTCGCTTGAATCGTCAGGGCCTATCAAACACTAAATATTATTCAGGATGGCAAAAATTGCAACCCGATTGGCAACCCGGACGGTCTGGTTCTTTTTATCATGTCCGCCATCATGACCCACCGGCATGGCTGCCCGAGGCCGACCCTCGCCGCCGCGCGGTAAGGGCGTATGATGGGTATTGATAACGACCGACAGGAGAACCTCCCATGTCCGCAGTCCTCAGTCAGGTGCGCCCCCCCCAAGCCGGCGTCGACCGGGTTCGACCCCGGCACAAGATTCGTTTCGTCACCGCCGCCAGCCTGTTCGACGGGCACGACGCCTCCATCAACATCATGCGCCGCATCCTCCAGGCCGGCGGCGCCGAAGTCATCCATCTCGGCCACAACCGCTCGGTGGAAGATATCGTCACCGCCGCCTTGCAGGAAGACGTGCAGGGCATCGCGGTCAGCTCCTACCAAGGCGGGCACGTCGAATTCTTTAAATACATGATCGACCTGTTGCGGGAGCGCGGCGGGGCCAACATCCAGGTCTTCGGCGGCGGCGGCGGCGTCATCGTCCCGGCGGAAATCCGCGAACTGCACGATTACGGCGTCACCCGTATTTTCTCGCCGGACGACGGCCAGGCGCTGGGCTTGCAGGGCATGATCGATCACATGCTGGCGATCTGCGATACCGACCCCAGCCAGGACGCGCCCAAGACCCTGGATGCGATTCAGGCCGGCGACTGGCGGGCGCTGGCCCGCCTGATCAGCGCGCTGGAGAACCAGGCGGTCGCGCCCGAGCTGCGCCGGCAGATTCTCGATCGGGCCCAAGCGCGCACCGTCCCCGTGCTGGGCATCACCGGCACCGGCGGGTCTGGCAAATCCTCGCTGACCGACGAACTGGTGCGCCGTTTCCGGCTCGATCAGGACGACCGGTTGAACATCGCGGTCATCGCCGTCGATCCCTCGCGGCGCAAGACCGGCGGGGCCTTGTTGGGCGACCGCATCCGCATGAACGCCATCGCCGGTCCGAATCTATACATGCGCTCGCTGGCGACCCGCGTCGCCGGCACGGAAGTGCCCGAAACCCTGGGCGATATTCTGGCCGCCTGCAAGCTGGCCGGCTTCGATCTGCTGATCGTCGAGACCTCCGGCATCGGGCAGGGCGACGCCGCCATCGTGCCGCTGGTGGATGCCTCGCTGTATGTGATGACCCCGGAGTTCGGCGCGGCCTCGCAGTTGGAAAAGATCGACATGCTGGATTTCGCCGATGCGGTGGCGATCAACAAGTTCGACCGCAAGGGGGGCGAGGATGCCCTGCGCGACGTACGCAAGCAGGTGCAGCGCAACCGGCAGGCCTTCGCCCAGGCACCCGACGCGATGCCGGTGTACGGCACCATCGCCGCGCGCTTCAACGACGATGGCGTGACGGCGCTTTACCAGGGGCTGACCGCGTTGCTGCGCGACCGGGGATTGGATTTGTTACCGGGCCGGTTGCCGCTCGTGGCGGGTAAGGCCACCACCAGCAAGGCGCTGATCGTTCCGGCGGCACGCGTCCGTTATCTGGCCGAAATCGCCGATACCGTGCGCGGCTATCATCGCCAGGTGGACGAGCAGGTGAAACTGGTCCGCCAGCGCCAGCAGTTGCGGGCGGTCCAGACTTTGTTGGAGACCACCGGTAAGTCGACCGCCGATCTGGAACCCCTGCTGGAGCAGGTCGAATCGCAGATCGATCCGCACGCCCGCAAGCTGGTGGATATGTGGCCGCGGGTGCGGGAGAGCTACAGCGGCGATGAATATGTAGTGAAAATCCGCGACCGGGAAATTCGCACGCAACTGACCAATCGCTCGCTGTCCGGCACGCGCATTCCCAAAGTGGCGCTGCCGCGCTACGAGGATCACGGTGAGCTGCTGCACTGGATGATGCGGGAGAACGTGCCGGGCAGTTTCCCGTACACCGCCGGGGTGTTCGCCTTCAAGCGCGAGAACGAGGATCCGACCCGGATGTTCGCCGGCGAAGGCGACCCGTTCCGCACCAACCGCCGCTTCAAGAAGCTGTCGGAGCACGCCGAGGCCACCCGCCTGTCCACCGCCTTCGATTCGGTGACGCTGTACGGTTGCGATCCCGACGAGCGCCCGGACATTTACGGCAAGGTCGGCAACTCCGGGGTCTCGATCGCCACGCTGGACGATTTGAAGGTGCTGTATTCCGGCTTCGAGCTGTGCGCGCCGACCACCTCGGTCTCCATGACCATCAACGGGCCGGCGCCGCTCATTCTGGCGATGTTTTTCAACACCGCCTTCGACCAGCAGATCGAGAAGTTCGAACGCGACAACCATCGTCCGCCGACCGACGACGAGATCGAGAAGATCAAAGCTTGGGTGCTGCGGAACGTGCGCGGCACGGTGCAGGCCGACATTCTCAAGGAAGACCAGGGCCAGAACACCTGCATCTTCTCGACTGAATTCGCGTTGAAGATGATGGGCGATATTCAGGAGTACTTCGTCCATCACGAGGTCAAGAATTTCTATTCCGTCTCGATCTCCGGCTATCACATCGCCGAGGCGGGGGCCAACCCGATCTCGCAACTGGCCTTTACCCTCGCCAATGGCTTTACCTATGTCGAGGCCTATCTGGCGCGGGGGATGCACATCGACGATTTCGCGCCGAATCTGTCGTTCTTCTTCAGCAACGGCATGGACCCGGAATACACGGTCATGGGCCGGGTGGCGCGGCGGATCTGGGCCACGGCGATGCGGTATAAATACGGGGCCAACGAGCGCAGCCAGAAGCTGAAATATCACATTCAAACCTCCGGCCGCTCGCTGCACGCCCAGGAAATGGATTTCAACGACATCCGCACCACGCTGCAGGCGCTGATCGCCATTTACGACAACTGCAATTCCCTGCACACCAACGCCTACGACGAGGCGATCACCACCCCGACCGAGGAATCGGTGCGGCGGGCGATGGCGGTGCAGTTGATCATCAACCAGGAGTGGGGTCTGGCGAAGAACGAGAATCCCAATCAGGGCGCGTTCATCATCGACGAGATGACCGATCTGGTGGAGGAGGCGGTGCTGCGGGAGTTCGAGCGGATCAGCGAGCGCGGCGGGGTCCTGGGGGCGATGGAGACCGGCTATCAGCGCGGCAAAATTCAGGAGGAATCGCTGTATTACGAAACCCTCAAGCACGACGGGTCGCTCCCGATTGTCGGCGTCAACACCTTCCGCAATCCCAACGCCAAGACCCAGCAGGTTACGGTCGAGTTGGCTCGTTCCACCGAGGAGGAGAAGCAGAGCCAGTTGCGGCGCTTGCGGGAATTCCAGGAGCGGAACCGCCCGGACAGCGACCGAATGCTGGAGCGGCTAAAGCAGGCGGCGATTAACAACGAAAACCTGTTCGCGGTGCTGGTGGAGGCGGTGCGCTACTGCTCGCTGGGGCAGATCACGAATGCCCTGTTCGAGGTCGGCGGGCAGTATCG
>REEE01000312.1 GCA_007695245.1 Candidatus Competibacteraceae bacterium
TTCCTGTTCGTTGCGACTTGTCAACCTCTATTTGTACAAATTTTGTATAAATTATTGATGGACCTCGGCCACGGCACCCGATTTCCAGGCGGCACGGGTCAGCGCCCAGCGAGGTGTGCATTGGCAGCGCCGCCACGGTCGCTGAAGTCCTATCGGCGCCAGGACCCTCCGCAACCTTGGGTGCAGGAGCCGGGTCTGATCGTCCATTAACCCTTATCATCGATTCCAACGCAGGAGGACCTCTTCATGCACCCTGATCCGAACCGCCGCCGGCTGCTGGCCGGCCGGGGCGGCCGGGCTGCGGCCGGCCCCGCGCGCGCGGCCCGCCTGCTGGAACCCACGCCGCCCCAGACCCCCCGGGCCGTTTTATCCCACCGCGCCGCCGCGCGATGTCGACCACGACCTGACCCGGGTCCCGGGATCGACGGGCATCGCCCAATGGTGGACAAAATCATCTCCATGAAACGCGAGAAGATCGGGGCCGCGTTCGGGCGCCTGGACGACGAGACGCTGCTACGGGTCAATCGCGCCCTGACCGTCTGGCTGGGCGTGGCCTGATGTGGCGGTATCCCCATCCCTGTGGGTTATTCGCCGGCTGACCCCGCGACCGAACGACGCCCAAGAGGATCCCCTCATGAATCCAGCCACCGGGCCACGCCGCGCGACCCGCACCGGATTGGCCTGGAACGGCTTAATTTTTAATTTATTTTTTCGGTTCGCGCGCACCTAAAGCCGTTTTAGGCGGGGATCGAGATGAAAATCAGCCCGGACAAGCTGCGCCGTACCTACGCCACCAACCTGCTCAACGCCGGGGCCGATCTGGTGGACATCCAGGCCCTGCCGGGGCACGAAAGCCTCAGCACCACGCCGGTTGACTCCCACGTCGGGCCGGCGCGCATGGAGCGGGGGGTGGGGAGGTTGTGACTGTGAAGGGAGACAGCGCCCATCTTGTCAAAATAGGCTACCTGCGGGGGCTGGCGGTAATGGAATCGCGATGTTGATGAGCTGAACGGCCGCTGTTTTCAGGTTGCTAAAAATACTCGATTGCCTGGACCCAGGCGAGCGCCTCGAAGTACTTGGTGTTGACTTCGCCAATCTCGACTCCATATCGCTCGGCGGTTGCTTCAATGCGGTCCTGATCGGAAGATTCGCAGGCCATCACCAGATCGAGGAGCGGCGCGTAAGGCCCTTCGGCGCGCAAGAGCGCCGCGCTGATGGTCTCCGGCAGATTTAACGGTTTGATCGCGTCTGGCAATGGCATTTGCAGCACGAGATCCAGCATGGAAAACAAGCCGGTGACAAACAGGCTGTCACGTTCGGCTTCAGCGAACGCTTTTTCGCCAAGCAACTCCATGAAGCGCCCGCGCGCCAGCGCGTTCTCCTGCAACGCCGCCGCGTGGGGCGAGTTCTGGATCGAGCTGAACAGCAGCAGGGTCAGCCAACGATACATCTTTTGCCGACCCATGAGCACCAGCGCGTGTTCGATCGAGGTGATGGTCTGGCGCAGGCCCGAGGCGGCGGAGTTGATGTAACGCAGCAGCCGGTAGGAAAGCACGGCGTCCTGTTTGAGCAATCGCGCCAGTTCAGTGGTGTCCGCGTCGCGCCGCAAGCGACTGAGCAGGTCGCAGACGTGCAGCGTCTGCGGCTGCGCCTGGTTACCGGTCCAGTCTTCGCGGCGGGTCACGAACGGCCCTTGGAACAGCGCGAAACCCAGCTTGCGGCATAGCTCGAAGTCGTCGAAGCTTTCCAGATCTCGGGCCACCAGCAGGGTATCTTTGTAATGCCGGCTGAGTTGCTCGGCGTACCTTTTCAGGTCGACGGGGTTGTGCTGCGAGGTTCGGAAGATGAAGTAGTCCGCATGGGGCGCCAGCGTCTCGAAATCTACGCCCTCGAAGCATTGTTCCAACGCGAATTTGAATCCCAGCTTTTTCAGTTCCTGCACTCGGTCGATGAGGGCATCTGGGGCCGGCCGGTCGGCATCGTTCATGAGCGTCACGGTCAGCACCACGCCGTGACCGGGCAACAGGTCGATGAGCGGATTGGCGAGAAAGGAATCGATCACCGTGATGAAAGCCTGCCGGTGGTCCAACAGCGTGTGAATCGAGAATTGCAGCAGATTCTGGATCACCACTTCGTTGTAGACGTGGAAGATGCGCCGGCTTTGCACGCGCACCCGGTCGCGGATGCCACCGCGCAGCATGAACTCGTAACCAGTTACGCGCTGCTCGCGGTCGAGCACGGCCTCGCGGCAGATGACTGAGCGGTCGGCAACGCCTTCGGAGCGATTGCCGGGCTGTGCGACGGAGGGTGGGGGCGCGATAGCGGCGCTTGTCTCCTTGAGAGGCGCCAACTTGTCGAGTACCTGATCATCGCGTTTCTCAACCGCGCGGGATCGCCAGTCTAGGCGGTTGAACAGAAAAGCAAGCAGTCGGCTGAGCATGGTGGAAACGTGCATCGCCTCTCGATGGGATAGGGAGACTGCGGGTCGCGGCCGGTCGCAAGGCCAGCAAGCCGCCACCCGAATTATAGGGCTAATTCCCTTCATGTCATATAAGGTTCCACTCGGTGACCCGTGCCCTCCACCCCCTTCACAAAAATCTTCTCAACTGCGCCGGTATCCGTTCCACCTCCCGCTCCTCCGCGGCGGCGCGAGTGACGAGAGCAACTGGGTCTGCACCTCAATGCGCACCAACCAGATCAAGGCCAACTGGCGGTTGGAGGACTCTGGGCTGGACGCTGTACCCGCCCGGCGATCCCGCGCAATGGGATGGGTTGCTGGCGTGGTTCCGGCAGGTGATCGGGAAGTATCAGCCGCTGGTGGAACAGAATTCCCTGCTGCGGCGGTGGGCGGGTTATGATGGACCCTGATGCGCGGTTTGCGGGGCCGTGGTACGAAAACTGGGTGTAAGCCGGCTCCTCAGTGCCCGTTTGTCCCGCGCGGCGCCGCTTCGCGGCCCCGTACCCAATCGCTGGCCCGGTGCTTCAGGAACCCCTCGCCCCATGCCCGACCGCAAACAGGCGGCGGCGATGAGAGTGAAAATCTTCGGGTTGCGGGTCTCGGAATTCGTCGCACTCCGCTGGGATCAGGTGGACCTCGCGGGGGAATGCTCCATGTCTAAGGGTCCCCGCATTCCGGACAGGTCAATAAGGTCAGGACTATCGCTCATGACGCTCAAAGAAATTCGCCAAGCCTTGGAGAACGCGTTGCTCCATCAAGGTGAAATGCACCGCGAACTGTACGAATACGATAAGGTCGGTTGAAGCAGTAGGAGTTTCTGCGGTATGTTTAACGTAAGCGTTCAGACCCCCTCCCCCCAACCCCCTCCCGCGAGGGGAGGGGGAGTCAGTCACTCGTTGTTCCGCAAGACGCCCTCCCCCCTTGCGGGGGAGGGCTGGGGTGGGGGTGATGGTGTGCTTCACTGATGTTATGGGTATTGAGGGGCCACGCCGAAAGAGGAGAGTGAGTGATGACTGAACCTGTCCGTGACGCCCCGATGTCTGGAGGCATTCCCTATGCGGTCGGCCAAGCCAGCGCGGTCCGCATCCCCATTCCCGGAACCAACGGGTTGTGCATCGAACTGCGGCCCAGAGGCCATGTGCCGTCAGGTGGTTCAACTTCAACGCTGTTTTTCCAGGATCCGACCGGCAAGCGCCACCTGCGTCTCGACTACGGATATAATGTCAAAACCAAGACCATCAATTATCACTGGAATCAGAAAGGCACCCACGGCAACTTCGGCATCGCCGATCACACCCCGGCGGGGCGAGGGGCGTCGGGTATTTACAAGGCCGCCAAGTATTTCCGCTATGCGGGGCGCGTGCTGGTGGTAGCGGGCGTCGCCGTCGATATCGTCTCCATCGTGCAGGCCAACAAGCCGCTGCGCCGCGCCTCACAAGTCGTCGCCGGTTGGGCTGGCGCTTGGGCGGGGTGCAAGGTGTTGGGCGCCGGCGGCGCCGCCATCGGCACGGCCGCTTCCCCGGTGGGCACTGCGGTAGGTGGCATCGGGGGTTGCATCATCGGCGGCCTCGGTGGCTATTATGGCGCTTCGGCCTTGGCCGGCGAGGTCTATGATTGGGCCGATGATACTTTCTTTACCCCCTTGCCCCAGGTCGCCCAGCCGTGATGGATAATGCGGCGAATAGCACCTTTTTCGTTTGTCGCGAGCCCCACGGCGAGCATTGGCAACTCGGTCCGCTGCCGCCGCCGGCGGGCGGTCGAATGACGTTGCTCGGCTGGTGTCAGACTCCGCCTTCCCTCGATGCGGGGATGCCCCCGGCCCCAGCCCTCGTGCTGGCGCGGGCGCTGAGCGCCGTGGCGCGGGTGAGTTTTCTCTGCTCCAACCCAGGCGCTCCGGTCGACGGCGATGTGATTTTGGATGCCGATGAACGCATGGCGGTGGTTGATCCAGGGGGTCTCGCCGGGCGTATTCGCACGGCCGTGGGGCGGTTGCCGAATCCGATGCTGTTGCTATCGAGCCGACGCCCCGAAACCCTGCTGCGTCTGTTCGACGACGCACAGTATCCTTGGTGGTTGCAAGGCCAGGTCGTTCTGCTTTCCGCGCCGGACGCGCCGGCGCCGGTTTGCGACCGGAAAACCCTACTCGCATTGCTCGGCGATGGCTGGGTCGAAGCGGCTGCCGCCCTGGCCAGTGCGGGCATTGTGGGCATTCTGCGGCCTGGCGTGGATGGCGATTTGGCCGGTTTGTTGACCTTCACCGCGGCGATCGAAGAGTCCGTGCTCGCCGCCTTGGAGAGAGAGGCGCGGCTGGCGGGGAGGACTTGGGCGGCGCTGGCCGAAGACGACTTCGCCCGTTGGCTCGCTGCGGAGGAGCCCTAAGTGTGGCGGACTGAAATCGAAAGCGGTCAAGTCCGCAATCAGCGCGAATACAGGACCGGATTATCCGCAACTATGCGGAGCGCCGGGATCACATGAGTTGCCACTGAACGGATCGCTCCTCAGGTCGCCAGCGGTACCGTCCTATTCAGCTGCTTCACGCTGCATCGCGTCAGGTAGAACTTCGCCTCCTCGCAGCGCGTCATTTCCCCGCAACGACGCTTGCCGGCGCAGGTGAAACCGCTGCTGGCAGTGGTCGGTTGGCCCGCGCGTCACGGCGTTTCTCTTTCCCGCCCCCCCGCCGGCAACCAGCGGTACAGGGTGGGCGCCGACACCCCCAGGTTGTGGGCGACCTCCCTGGGTGACATCCCCCGCCAGCAAGGCGCGGGCCGATTCCACCTTGCCCGGGGGTCATCCGCCGTTATCGAGAACGGCCACCGCCGCCGAGTATCGTTGGATTTTTCGGCAACGCCAAGCAAACCCCACCTCGTGAAAGGCCGTCCCGGCACCGCCGCGGTCGACCGGCCCACCGGTCAGGTTGGGGACCGATTGACGAGCAGGGGACGGAGGTCGAGCACCATCCGGCAGGGGAAATCGTCGCCCAACGGCGCGAGGCCAAAATGCGCGTAGAACCGCGCGGCTTCGGCGTCGAGAGCGTCGGTGACGAACAACCGGAAAGCCACCGGGCCGGTCCGCGCGAGCTGGAGCGTCAATCCCAGCGCCTCCTCGAACAGGTGGCGGCCCAGCCCCTGGCCCCGGACGCGCGCGCCGACCGCGAGGCGCGCCAGCAAAATCCCCGGAATCGGCAAGCGCGGCAGTCGGCGCCGGGGGCGTGGGCGTCACTGGCCCGAACTACGGTCCCATCAACACCGGTGTCATCATCCAGCAAGGAACCCGGGCCGGCGCGAGCCCGGCGGACCTGCGCCGTGCCTATCTCGCCCGCATCCTCACCCAGGCGAATCAGTTGCCGCTGTTCGTCGGCGACAGCGCCAACGCGCAGGTTCGGCTGTCGTCCGTCTATACCGCCCTGCTCACCGGACGCAGCGAGGGTGACGTCACCCTCGAACGCGCCCTGCCCGACCTCCGATCGTCGCCCGAACGCACGGCCAAGCGGCTGTCCGCGCTCGACGTGCTCGATGCCGAGCGCCAGCTCGTGCTGCTGGGCGGACCGGGGAGCGGCAAGAGCACCTTCGTCAACTTCGTGGCGCTGGCCATGGCCGGCGAACTCCTCGAACTCCCACTCCCCGGCCCGAACCTCGCCACGCTCACCGCACCGCTGCCCGGGGAGGAGGGCGACCGTGAAGCGCCAAAACCCCAGCGCTGGAATCACGGGGCGCTGCTGCCGGTGCCGGTGACGCTGCGCGATTTGGCCAGCCAGTTGCCGCCGCCGGGCACGCCGGCAAACGCGGAAACCGTGTGGAACTTCCTCCAGGGACGCTTGCGGCAGGCCGCGCTCGGGGAGTTTGCCCCGTATCTTCGCCAGGAGCTGCACGAACGCGGTGGACTGGTGTTGCTGGACGGGCTGGACGAAGTGCCCGACGCCCACAACCCGCCGAGAAGCCCCAGCACGTCGTGGACTTGGCTTATCCCTACTTCATCGCGCGCTTTCCGGTGACCGTGGCGCAATGGCGCGAATATGCGGAACGCAGCGGTCGGCCGGTCGACGATGACCGCCGTTTGCATGGACGGCCGAACGATCCGGTTGTGTCGATAAACTGGCACGAGGCTCGGTGCTTTTGCGATTTTTTAACCCAAGCATGGCGGGGAGTGCTGCCGAACGGCTTCGTCGTCACCCTGTCCTCGGAAGCCGAGTGGGAGAAGGCGGCGCGGGGTGGCGAGCGGATACCCGTCGAGCACGAGTGGGTGACGTTGCCGCGACTTCAGGCGAAGCTGGAAACGGCAGCGATTCACAGGCCGAACCCGTTCCCGACCCGCGCCTATCCCTGGGGCGAGTCGTTCGATGCGGGTCGGGCCAACGCCGAGCCGATCATCGGCGAAACCAGCGCGGTCGGCTGCTATTCCACCGGCGCAAGCCCCTACGGCTGCGAAGACCTGAGCGGCAACGTCTGGGAATGGACCCGCAGCCTGTGGAGCCAGGACTGGAAGGAACCCGAGTTCGGGTATCCCTACGGCCCGGACGACGCGAACCGCGAGAATCTAGCCGCCGGGGACGACGTCTGGCGGGTCCTGCGCGGCGGCTCGTGGGACCTCAGACGCGCTTTCGCGCGCTGCGCCTCACG
The DNA here is from genome assembly GCA_007695245.1 of Candidatus Competibacteraceae bacterium. Classification (GTDB taxonomy): domain Bacteria; phylum Pseudomonadota; class Gammaproteobacteria; order Competibacterales; family Competibacteraceae; genus REEE01. Next base: position 7,075 of record REEE01000312.1, read on the forward strand.
CTTCTGGTTTCGCCCCCACATCCGCTACGACTTCGGGTTTCGGGTGGTGTTGCGTTCGGCCCCTGTTTCGTAACTCGGGCCTCGGGCCACTCGGGCCACTCGGGCCTCTGGCACTCTATTGCCTTAATGCTCGTGTTTCTTGAGGTAGGCTTTAATCTGCTCGGGGTCCAACCCGCGCAGGCGCTCCTCGGGGTCCAACCCGCGCAGGCGCTCCTCGGG
>REEE01000383.1 GCA_007695245.1 Candidatus Competibacteraceae bacterium
CCCGCTCCCGCTCTTCGGCGGCGCGGGCCTGTTCCTCGGCGGCGCGGGCCTGTTCGGCCGCGGCGTGCAGGGTCTCCATGTGGCGCTGAATGCTGAGTTGTTGGTGCAGGTGGTTCAGGCGCTTCTGATACAGATGGTAGGCGCGCCCGTCCTCCGAGAAGGCTGTTAAGGTGTCCATGACTTGACGCATCTCTGCGGTTTGCATCCACTCGGGCAGGTGATCGGGGTCGATCTGGTGGCCTTCGGTAAAGAATTTCAACCAGCGCTGGCCTTGACGTCGACGATGCTGAGCTTGTCGTCGAGAAATTCCCGCTCGTTATAGGGGTTGAGATATAGTATTTACATGAATAACCCGATCAAGCCCCTCGTCTGGGTCGCATCGTCCCGGAAGGATTTGAAAGCGATGCCAGACGACGTGCAAGACCTCTTCGGTTATGCCTTGTATTTGGCGCAGATCGGCAAGAAGCACGAACAAGCCAAACCGCTCAAAGGCTTCGGTTCCGCCAGTATCACCACTCCCAAGCCCGACCTGGACCTGATTCACGAACGGCTGAAGGAAGCGGAACGATTCGCCAGAGGACCTTGAATGATGATCGAGTTCGAACCCGGCAGCACTAACGTCTATGCCGATCTGGATGTGCCCAATGCTGACGAGATGCTCAGAAAAGCCCAACTCGCGACCGAGATCGGCAGAATCATCCAGGCCCGCCGCTGGACGCGGCAACAAGCCGCCGCCGCGATGGGATTGCCGCAACCCCAACTCTCGGACTTGCTGCGCGGGCGGTTTCGCGGCATCAGCGAAACCCAACTGTTGAACGGCCTCGCGCGGCTCGGTTGCGACGTGGAGATCGTGGTCGCCCCGCGCCGTGATGCCACCGCCGGACGCATCGCCGTGTTCTTTCCCGACGCCCGTTAAAGACGCCGCGCCCGCCGGCTACGCGCTAACGCGGTCTGGAACAGGATCGGTAACGCTGGATGAACGGTAAAGATGGGCGGATTCACCCCGCCCGGCTGTCACCCTCATTGCTCATCCGCCCTGCGCGCTGGAATGGGGCCACCTCGATCGCCCCTTCCCGCTGGCGGGTCTGGGCAATGTCGTAGCTGTTCTGCATCCGCATCAGCGTGTCCATCGACACGCCGAACGCCTTTTCGATCCGGAGGGCCATTTCCGGCGACAGGCGGGCGCGTTCGTTGAGCAACGCAGACAGCGCGGGGCGCGTGACTCCCAATACCCGCGCCGCGTCGGTCACTGAAAGACCGAGAGCCTCAATGATCTCGCTTTTCACGAACCCGCCCGGATGGGCTGGATTCTTCATACGGATACCCTGCATCGCATTCATGGCTGTTTCCTAGTGGTAATCCTCGTCATCGAGGTCGATGATTTCGATTTCCGCGTGGTCGATCCGAAACGTGATCCGCCAGTTTTTCGTCACGAACAGGCTCCAGGCGCCCTTGCGGTCGCCGGTCAGCGGATGTGCCTTCCAGCTCGGGACTGTCCGCAACTCTTCCTCCCGCTCCATGTCCTGGAGAAAAGAAACGATGCGCCGGAGTTTCGGCACGACGGCGGGTTGCAGACCAGCGGTGTCATCATCCTCGATGAGTCGGCGTAATCCTTTATGGACCACGTTTCGGATCTTCATGGTTCAGCTATCAAGGGGCTGGTAGTGCTCCAGACCTGGATATCGAATCGATCTAAGTTACAACAATCAACGAGTTATGAGGATTTATGTCCACATCAAGAACACTACCACCCCGGGAATACCGGAAAAGCTTGAAACCGGCTGTACGGCCTGCCGTTGGGCACGGAGGGACGGCTAGAAGAGATGGCTTAACCGGCGGGCGCCGTGGACGACCCGGACCACTTCAATGCCGTCGGCTATCTCGCGGTAGAGGATGAGATAGCGGCCCACCGGGACATCGCGCAGCTCCGGCGCGATGTCCGGTCGTGCCGGGCCAAGGCGCGGCTGTTCGGAAAGCAGCCCGAACTTGTCCTCGATTTCGTCCAGCAGGCGGTCGGCGGCGTTGGGGTGGTCCTGGGCGATGTAAACCCAGAGATCCATCAGGTCTTCATCGGCCTGCGCCGTTCTCCGAACGATGGGCATGCGGCCTCACGCCCCCTGCTGGCTCTGGGCTTCGAGACGGCGGCGGGCTTCCGCCTTGATTTCCGCCATCCCCGCGAAACGGCTGGCGCCGCTGTGCAGGCCTTCGTTCCAGAGCCGGCGCATTTCCTCAACTTCCTGCCGCTGCAAGGTGCGTTTCAGCTTCCAGTCCCGCAATGCTTCCCGCACGATCTCGCTATTGCTGGCATATTCGCCGCTCTCCACCGCTTGCCGGACCACCGCCGCTATTTCCGGGGTCAGCGCGATACTGACTTTCTCAACATTCGCCATGGCAAAAGTACCTCCATGTGCAATGGTAGCAATTATTCCTACTATAGAGTAGAAAAATTCTTGGCCTTCGCGGCGGCCTGGTCGGGCTGGGTCGGGTTCCCGCTCGCGGTGCGCCGGTTCGCCGGTCCGGTGTTCGGCGTGTCCGTGCCGGTGGCCGTCCCGCCCTCGCTGCGGCTGGCCCCGCGGCCGACCAGACCCGGCGCGTCCGGCGGCCGGCTCCACCACAGCAGGTGCAGGCGCTGCACGAGTTCCGGTTCCGCGAGCAGCTCGCGGCGCTGCGCCGGGCTCAAACCGTCCGGACCCTCTTCCTCCAACTGGTGGATCAGCCCCTCCAGATAATGCCGGCGTCGCTTGCCCGGCGGGTCGCGCTCCGGCAGCAGCGCCAGATGCAGGGCGTTGACGTAGGGATCGGCCAGCGCCTGAACGAACCGGCTGACCGTCCGCTCCCGCAAGGCCGGCAGCACCGGCTCGTTCTCCTCCAGATGCTCTTCCAGATACCGCAGCACCGCCGGCGGGTCGGTTTCCTCCGGGGTCAGAAACAACCCCCAGTCCCGCGTCAACCGGCCCAAGGCCAGGCTGCTGGACAGCATCGACACCGGAATCGCCAGCACCAGCCCCAGCAGCACCGGCGTGAACCACCAGAAGAACTCCGGCACGTACCCGTAGCTCAATACCCCGGCGGCGACCCCGAGCAGGGTCTGGCCGCCGTGCACCCGCGCCGCTTCCCGGAACCCGGTCTGGTGGTCGCCGCGCTGCTGCGCGGGCCAGCCGACCGCGCGGCGCAGCAGGATCGCCAGCACGAACTGGGTCTGGAACAGCATCAGCACCGGTGCCGTCAGCACCGAGAACGCCGTCTCCAACCCCACGCTCAGGGTCGCTTTCCCCATCCCGCCATGGGCGCGGCGCCGGTCGGCGTCGCCGAGCAACAGCAGCAACGCCAGCAATTTGGGCAGAAACAGCATGGCCAGGGTCACCACCAGCACGGTGGTCATCTCCACCGCGAACGAGACCGGCCACACCGGCGCCCAGTGATCGCCGAAAAAGTACACCCACTCCTGCTGGGTCTGGAGATACGCCTCAATCCCGGTGGCGATCAGAAACAGCAGCCACAGCGGCGAGGCCAGATACGACATCACCCCCATCGCGAAATGCAGCCGGCTCAGCGGGCTGAAGCCGCGGGCGACCACCAGCCGCAGATGCTGGAGATTGCCCTGACACCAGCGCCGGTCGCGCTGGGCGTAATCGATCAGGGTCGGCGGGATCTCCTCGTAGCTGCCCGGCAGATCGTAGGCCAGCCACACCTCCCAGCCCGCCCGCCGCAGCAGCGCCGCCTCCACGAAATCGTGGCTGAGAATCGTCCCGCCGAACGGTTCGCGGCCCGGCAGGGCCGGCAGACCGCAATGATCCAAAAACGGTTGGACCCGGACGATCGCGTTGTGCCCCCAGTAGTTGCTGGCACCGAGCTGCCAGAAATTCAGCCCGGCGACGAACATCCGCCCGTACAAACTACCGGCGAATTGCAGGATGCGGGCGAACAGCGAGACCCGATTGACCGGCGTCGGCGGGGTTTGCAGCAGCGCCACCCGCGGCTGGCGTTCCATGATCCGCACCATCGCCACCAGGGTCTCCCCCTGCATGAGGCTGTCGGCGTCCAGCACGATCATATAGCGGTAACGACCGCCCCAGCGGGTGCAGAAATCCTCCAGATTGCCGCTCTTGCGGGCGGTGTTCTCCGGCCGGTTGCGGTAGAAGATGCGGCCCTGGCCGTCCAGCGCCCGCACCATGTCCTGCCAGCGCAGCTCCTCCTCGACCCACACCTCGGGGTCGCGGGTATCGCTGAGAATGAAAAAATCGAACGCCTCAAGCTGGCCGGTTTCCGCCAGGGACTGATGCATGGCGCGCAGGCCGGCGAACACCCGCTCCGAATCCTCGTTGTAGATCGGCATCAGAATCGCGGTGCGCGGCGGCGCGCCGGTCGGTTCGGCGGCCTGGCCCGGTTGCCGGGAGATCGCCCAGGCGTCCCGGCCGGACAGACAGACCAGAAAACCCATGAAGGCGGTCCAGAACGACAGGCAGATCCAGGCGAACAGAATGGCGTACAGCGCCAGCAACAGCCGTTCCATGGGGCTGAGGCCGTTGGCTTGGAACACGCTGAACAGCAACCCCAGCGCGATCAGCGTGGTGGCCAGCACCAACAGAAAAAACCCGCCGCGCCGTAAGGCGTGACGCCATAAAACTCCCTCCCCCCTTGCGGGGGAGGGTTGGGGTGGGGGTCGCGGAATCAACGCCTGACCCCCTCTCCCCAGCCCTCTCCCCCATGAATGGGGGAGAGGGGGCCGAGCGCTTGCCGCAGTGCGTGGGTGGCCATCATGCGGGGCCGTTCAAGCGGATGAGAAGGTCTCGGTGGGCGGCGGACAATAGCCTTCCTGCTTGAGCCGCTCCAGCCGTTGCCAGGCTTCCAGCACGCAGGCCACCGACCAGGCTTGCGCCGGCGCGCCGCGCGGGATGTGCGGCGGCGCGCCGTCGAAGATCTCACCGATCGTGCCCAATCCCGCGTCCGACAGATGATCGCGGATCGGCTCCAGCCAGGCTTGCGCCTCGGCGGCGTGACCGTGGATCCGGTATTCGGCCAGTGCGTAATGACCCAGCAGCCAGCCCCAGACCGGCCCCTGGTGATAGCCGCTGTCGCGCTCCCGGACGTCGCCGAGGTACCGGGGCCGGAACTCGACGTGGCGCGGCGCCAGCGAGCGCAGGCCGTAAGACGTCAGCAGCTCCCGACCGCAGACCCGCACCACCGCCTGCTGGGTCGGGCGGTCGAGCGGGCTGTGGTGCAGGCTGACGGCGAAAAGCTGGTTCGGCCGAATCCGCGCGTCGTCGCCCTCCGGTCCGTCCAACACGTCGAACAAACCCTCGCCGTTCGCTTTCACGAAGCGGCGGAACCCGTGCCGGGTCTGCGCCGCCAGATCGTCGTAGAAGGCCGGCGAGCGGCCCAGCCGGCGGGCGAAGGCGGCGACGCCGCGCAGGGCGTTGTACCACAGGGCGTTGATCTCCACCGGTTTGCCGATGCGCGGCGTCACCGCCCAGTCCCCGATCTTGACGTCCATCCAGGTCAACTGCGAGCCGGGTTCGCCGGCGTGCAGCAGACCGTCGTCTCCGTCCAGGCCGATGTCATAGCGGGTGCCCGTGGCGTACCAGGCGATGATCTCCTGCACCACCGGAAAGACTCGCGCCAGGGTTTTCAGGTCGGCGCTGGCCTCCAGATAGGCCCGCCAGGCTTCGATGTACCACAGCGCGGCGTCGGCGGTGTTGTAGGACAACGGTTCGTCGGCGGCGGGCAGCATGTTGGGCAGCATGCCCCGGCTGGCGAACTCGGCGAAGGTCAGCAGGATCCGTCGGGCGCTGTCGTGGCGGCCGGTGGCCAGCGTCAGGCCGGGCAGGGCGATCATGGTGTCGCGGCCCCAGTCGCCGAACCAGGGGTAGCCGGCGATGACCGACTCGCCCTCGGGCAAGTCCGGCCGCGGCCGGGCGAACAGAAAGCTGTCGGCCGCCAGCACCAGTTGCCGCACCCAATCCGGCGCGCCGGACAGTTCCGGCATCCGTTCCTCGGCCTGCGCCAGCAAGGCGATTTCCCGCTCCAGGAACCGGCGCCGCGCCGCGTCCAGATCCAGGGAGACCGTGTCGTGCAGGCTGGCGACGATGCCGGTCCAGAGGCCGGGACCCAGCGTCAGTTCCGCCTCGCCGATGCTGAGATGATGGTCGCGATGGGCCAGACCCCGCTCGTGCTCGATCGGCAGGTCGAAATCCTCGAACCAGTTCAAGTCGTCGCGGATGACCCCGCCGACCGCCCACAGCCGCAGGGTGAAGTCCGGGGCGCGCACCCAGCGCGCCGTGGGATCGGGCGCTTCGACCGTCGGCTGGAACTCGCTCATCCGGGTTCGGCCGTGATGGTCGCGGCCGTTGACCAGCAACCGCACCCGCAGCCGCGGCGCGTGGCCGGCGCCCGCCGCCGCCAGCCGGTAGGCGACATAGACCGTGTTCGCGCCCGGCTCCAGCCAGATCCGCTGCTCCAGCACCAGATCGCCCACCGCGTAGCGCCAGACCGGCATCCGGCCTTCCAGCCGGAAGGATTCGAGGTGCATGCAACCTTGCGGGTCGACCACTTGGCCGGCCCAGCGGTTGCAGAACAACGGGATTTCCCGGTCGCCGTCGAGCAGGGTGGCGTCGGCCTTGGCGAAGATCAGCCGCCGGTCCAGCGGGGGTTGGACCGGCGCGATCAGCAGGCCGTGATAGCACCGGGTCAGGCTGCCGGCCACGGTGCCGGCGGCGTAACCGCCCAGACCGTTGGCCAGCCACCATTCGCGCCGTTCGGCCTGGAGCAGATCGCCGCAGATGGCCCGACCGTAGCGGAGGAAATCCGGTAATTCGCCCTTCATTGGCACCACCCTGTTTTTAATGATTGCTGGCCAAGAAATCGGCGCATTGTGCAGCAATCGCCCGGATCGGCATAGGGGAGTGGGGGCCTTGATCATCGTTCTGGCCACGCTGGGGATTTTAGCCACGGAAGGACACGGAATACACTGAACAAACAAAGAACCTTCCGTGTGTTTCCGTGTGTTTCCGTGGCCTAGGACCGGAACGATGAGCGACGCCGGAGTGAGGGATGCGAACGGCGCGCGCTGGCGGCCGGAGCCGGTTCGCGGCTAGTCCAGCCGCAGCCGGTCGCCGACCTGGATCCCGTGCCGCGCCGCTTCGCCGGCGTTGATTTCCAGGATGTAGCGGATGTTCGCGGTCTC
>REEE01000370.1 GCA_007695245.1 Candidatus Competibacteraceae bacterium
GGCGGGTTTCGGTGGAGGTTGTCGTTTCTGGCGCGGGCGGCGGCTAGATGAATCGTAGTAATTTCCAGGTGCTGCTAAAATGCCCGCCGCTATCACCATCCACCATCCATCATCCGGGCAGTTCCGCCCCTTCTTATCCTCACGCCTGTGGGAGCACCTCATGACCACCATCCGCCAAGAAGACTTCATCCAAAGCATCGCCGACGCCTTCCAGTACATCAGCTACTACCACCCGGTCGATTACATCAAGGCGCTGGCGCAAGCCTACGAACGCGAGGAAAGCCCGGCGGCCAAGGACGCCATCGCGCAAATTTTGATCAACTCGCGGATGTGCGCCGAGGGCCATCGACCGATCTGCCAGGACACCGGCATCGCGCTGGTTTTTCTCAAGGTCGGCATGGACGTGCATTGGGACGCCCAACTGTCGGTGCAGGAAATGGTCGACGAGGGCGTGCGCCGCGCCTATCTCGACCCGGACAACAAGCTGCGCGCCTCGGTGCTGCTCGATCCGGCCGGCGCCCGCAGCAACAGCAAGGACAACACCCCGGCGGTGGTGCATTACGAAATCGTCCCCGGCCACCATCTGGAGGTGATCTGCGCGGCCAAGGGCGGCGGTTCCGAGGCCAAGTCCAAGTTCGCGATGCTCAATCCCTCCGATGACCTGGTGGGGTGGATTCTGAAGACCGTGCCGACCATGGGCGCCGGCTGGTGTCCGCCCGGCATTCTCGGGGTCGGCATCGGCGGCACGCCGGAGAAGGCGCTGCTGCTGGCCAAGGAATCCCTGATGGCCCCGGTCGACATTCAGGACCTGATCGCTCGCGGTCCCAAGAATCGCGCCGAGGAACTGCGCATCGAACTGTACGAAAAGGTCAACGCGCTCGGCATCGGCGCGCAGGGTCTCGGCGGGTTGACCACCGTGGTGGACGTGAAGGTGCTCGATTATCCGACCCACGCCGCCAACCTGCCGGTCGCGATGGTGCCGAACTGCGCCGCGACCCGCCACGTCCATTTCCACCTCGACGGCACGGGTCCGGCCAAGCTGGAGCCGCCGAGTCTGGACGACTGGCCGAAGCTGACCTACGCGCCGACCAACGCCCGACGGGTCGATCTGGCGACCGTCACCCGCGAGGAGGTGGCGACCTGGAAGCCAGGCGAGGTGCTGCTGCTCAACGGCAAGATGCTCACCGGGCGCGACGCCGCCCACAAGCGGATGACCGATATGCTGAACGCCGGCCAGAAGCTGCCGGTCGATTTCACCAATCGCTTCATTTACTACGTCGGTCCGGTCGATCCGGTGCGCGACGAGGTGGTCGGTCCCGCCGGCCCCACGACGGCGACCCGGATGGACAAGTTCACCCGCCAGATGCTGGAGCAAACCGGTCTGCTGGGCATGATCGGCAAGTCCGAACGCGGCCAGATCGCCATCGACGCGATTAAGGATAATCAAGCGGTGTACCTGATGGCGGTCGGCGGCGCGGCTTACCTGGTCTCCAAGGCGATCAAGTCCTCCCAGGTGCTCGCCTTCGAAGATCTAGGCATGGAGGCGATTTACGAGTTCGAGGTCAAGGACATGCCGGTGACGGTGGCGGTGGACGCCCAGGGTTCCAGCGTCCACCAGACCGGACCGCGGGAGTGGCAAATGAAGATCGGCAAGATTCCAGTTGTGGAAGCCGCCTGAGCATTCGCCGGGTGGACAGGGTTGCGCACGACGGCAACCCTGTCCACATCGCACGAAGCGACGAGAATTGATCTTTGGAATGATCGGCGAATGATCGGCGAACAATCGCCGGTCAGGACGCGCCAGGCACGACGGGAACGCGGGGACGCGGTCCGGGCCAATTGATGATCGCGATGCCGGCCAGCGTCATGGCCCCGCCCAGCACCAGCTTCCAACTCAACGTATCGCCCCACAGCCACACTCCAAATACCACCGCCAGCACCGGCGCCAGCAGCATCAACGGCGTGGTGACGCCGACCGGATAGCGGCCGAGCAGATAATGGACGATGCCGTGCCCGATCAACGAAGCCCCGATGGCCGAGTAGACCGGTGCGGCCAGTTCCAGCCCGGATGCGGTGCTGATCGCGGTCCAGTGATCCTGCTCGAACAGCAGGGACAGCAACGCCAGCGCCGGCACGGCGCAGAGGGCGATCCAGGCTTGCAGGGCGAACACGCCGACGCCCCGCAACTGCCGCATCTGAATGGTGGCGACCGCCATCGCCGCCGCGCCGGCGACGATCAGGAACAGGGCGTCGAGGTGTTGAAACACGATCGGGTCAAAGCCGATGACCAGCACCCCGCCGAACGCCGCGACGATCCCCCACACCCGCCGCCGGCTCAGCGTTTCGCCCAGCAGCAGCACCGCCAGCAGGGCTGAGAAGGGCACGTACAACTGACTGGCGATGGCGACCGAGGTGATATCACCGCTGGCCTCCAGACCCGCGAAGATCAGACTGAAGTGCAGCACGCCCTGGATCGCGGCGATGCTCAGCACACCGCCCATCCGTCCCGGCATCCAGCGCAGGAACGGCAACAACAGCAGCAGCAGGATCGCAAAGCGCAGCGCGGTGAACAGGAACGGCTGAAACTGGGTCACGCCGGCCTTGCCGGCGATGAAGTTGAACGCCCAGGCGGTGTTGGCCAGCAACGCCAGCGATAGATCACCCAGCGTTAAGCCCTGCACCGCGCGGCCGCCGTCAGCCGGGTTCAGGCTTCCTCCCGCTGCCACCACGCATTCAGGGCGACCAGGAAGCGGCCGTCCAGCGCCGCTTCCGCTTCCGCCGACCAAGCGCCGGTCAGGCACCATTGTTCCTGTAGCCGACGGGGGTCATGGAGCGCATCGGTCCTGGCGTCGCCGGCCAGCGACGCCGACAGCCGGGCGACTTGGTGTTGCATCCGCAATTGGGCGAACTCCGGCGGAGATTCCACGCCAGCGGCGATTTCCATGGAGACGCACCAGATCTGTTTCTGTTCCAGGTTCCGCTCCAGTTGGGCGCGCAAGTCTTGCGCGGCGTCGGGCGCGGCAGCGGTGAGGGCCCGCACCAGAGTGTCATAGCGGCGTTGCAGCGACTCTTGCAGGGGTTCGGCCAGCGGTGGCAGCGTCGACCAGCGTTCCTGAACCTCGGCCAAAGCGGCGGCTTCGGTCGGCCCGGCGAGCAACGCTTCCAGGCGCGCGCACAGCCGGGACCGCTGGTGCAGGTGCTGGAAAGCTTCCCGAACGCCGGCCCGGCGCAGGAACCGCTGGTGTTGGTCGAAGCTCTGAACCGCCGTCTCAAAGCGCTGCTCGACCTCGCGCTGCGCGGCTTTCGGGATCGGCCCGAGGGTGTCCCACTCCCGCCGGATGGCCTGCAATCGGTCGCGCGCCTGGGGCAACGACTCGCCGGAGTCGCCGGCCAGCGCCTCGATTTCCGCGCAGAGCGCTTGCTTGCGGGCCAGGTTCTGTTGCCGTTCGGTATCGACCGCCTGCTGTTCCGCCTGGCGGCGGTCGAACACCGCGTCGCAAGCGGCGCGGAATTCCTTCCACAGCGCCTGTTCCTGACGAGGCAAGGCTTGCACGGTCGGCGGCCACGCGGCCTGGGCGCGTTTGGCGGCGTCGATGGCGGCGCGCAGGTCGGAGTGGTCGGCCAGCGCCTGCACCTGTTGGATGAGTTGCTGGCGGCGCTGCAACTCGCGGTCGCGCTCGGCACCCAAATGCCCGTCCAATTGTTTCAGAATCCGCTGGAAGCGACGATCCAGGGCTTTCCGCTCGGAACGGTTCACCGGACCGGTTTTATGCCATTGCTCCTGCACGCGGCGGCGGAGCCGGTCGGCCTCGCGCCAGTCCACCGGCTGTTGCCAGTCGGTTTCGGCCGCGAATTGTTCCAGTTGCGCGCACAGCGCCTGTTTCTTCTCCTGGTTCTGCTGGCGTTCCTGGAACTGGTTCTCGAAATAGGCCTGACAGGGTGCGTAGGCGCGTTCGCACGCGGTGTTGAAGCGCTTCCATAACGCTTTGGGCGCGCCGCCTTCCTGATGGTCCAGCGCCTTCCACGCGTCGCGGGCCTGCCGGATGCGTCGGGCGATCTCCGCCGGTTCGTCCTCCAGATCGATCAGTCCTTCGGCGGTGACGCAGAGTTGTTCTCGAGCCTGATGGGCGCCCCAGCGCTGCCAGTCGCGCAGCTCGCCGAGCCGGCCGGCGCAGGCTTGCAGGCGGTCCTCGATGGCCGCCATTTGCGCCCGGCTCAGGCCGATGTTGTGCTTGAGCTTCCGCCGGGCCTGTTCCTGAAATTGGTTGGCGTGCTGCAATTCGCCATTCTCGGCCGCGGCTTCGAGTTGGCCGGCCAGTTCCTGAAGTTCCCGCCACTCCTGGTCGCGTTGCTGGACCTGTCTTTGCAGGCGGGCGCGCAGCCGGTCGAGCAGGCCATCGAAGCGGCCCTGCAACTCGCGAACCCGTTCGCGGGGCTCCGGACGTTCCAATCCATCCCAGGCGTGCCGCAGATGGTTGACGTCCGCCTCGCGCACCTCGCTGGGTTGGTGGAGCAGGGTTTCGCCTTGGCGCAGCACGTCGCGCAGGCGTTCGGCGCGCTGGTGGTTGCGGCGCAGGAGCCGTTCCTGGTCGTGAATCTCCTGAACCCGTTGCTGGAACCGCGCTTCCAGGCGGCGGCTTTCCGCATCCTGGGCGGGTCCGAGATCGGTCCAGGCGGCCGGCGCTTCGCGAGTGGCGTACTGGATCGCCGCGTCGAGTTCGGCGTTGGGTTCGAGGGCGTGGCGCAGTCGCTCCAGCAGGGTTTCCAGCGCGGCGATGAGTTCCAGCCGTTGGGTGCGGCGCCCGGCGCTGGCCTGCCGGTCGGTCATGAACCGGGCGCGCGCCTGGGTATAGCGCTCCTGAACGGGGGGGGCGGCGAGGGATTCAATCTCGCGCCATTCCTGCTCGAGTTTGGGGAAGCGACCGGCGTTCGGGCCGCTTTCGCCGTCCCAGGTCAATTGCTCCATGTCGGCGCACAGCCGCTCCAGGCGCGTCGAACGCTCCCGCGCGGCGGCCAGGGCATCCAGGCGTTCCCGGACTCGGCGATACAGACGCTTGTCGCGATTGCGGCTCTGGCGAGCGATGGATTCGAGATGCTCGGGATCCTGAATCCGCTCCAACGCGGCCAGGCGGACTTCCGGGTGCGCATCCTGGAGGGCGATTGCGGCCAGCAGCGCCTCCGCATCGACCGCCGCCGCGTCGATGTGCTCCAGCGCGGCCAGCCGCAGTTCGGGTTCGGCGGCTTCCCGCGCCAGGAAGGCCGCCAGATCGAGGTCCGCCGCGTTCCGTACTCGCTCCAGGCGCTCGGCGAGCGGCGGACTGTGGGTGGACTGGCCGGCCAACAGGGACCGATAGCGGGTCTGGGCGTCCGCGCGCACGGCGGCGTCGGCATCCGCGTTGGCGAGGTCGCCGAGTCGATCCAGATTGTCCAAGCGCTCCAACGCCGCGCCGCGCGCGGCCGGATCGGGCTGTTGCAAGGTCTGGTCGGGCAACGTCGGATCGCCGTTCGCCGGTTCCCGTGCGACGGGTTCGCGGGTCTTGGGATCGGCCGGTTGCCACTTGAATTTGAGGAAACGGCTCAGGATCATGAGGGAGTCGATCGGGGGTTCCGGGTGAAGTGCGATCCGGTGGCGACCTTGGCGGTCGAGTGCGAATCGGGGTCGCGAACGACCTTAATCATAGCAGTATCCGGGAGTCGGGGTAGGCGGCGCGCCAAATCCCCGCTCGCGAGGAGGCGCTAAGAGACGCGGCCGCGCGCTGCTGTTCGGTAAGACCCTCGCCCCTTGGCGGGGGAGAGGGTCGGGATGAGAGTGAAGGGGATACACGCCAGCGGGGCGATGGGGCACCGCGAGGGTGCCTGGGGCCGCCGCGAATCGTCGGTCGGGCGACTTCGCGCGGTCCGGGCCGGCTCAGGCGTTGAGGTCGGGAATCAGCTTGCTTTCCAAATGGGTGATCATGTCCTTGATCTGGAGCTTGCGCTTTTTCAACCGTTTCAGTTCCAGTTCGTCGACCAGGGGGTCCTTGGCCAGGCGGGCGATGACGTCGTCCAGATCGCGATGCTCGACGCGCAGTTCGACGAGCCGGTGCTTGTAGTGTTCGATGTCGGTGATCTCCATGTTGGGATTCTCCGGGCAAGAGCAGTTTGTTGTTTATACAATGCGGGGACCGGAATCAGGTTGATGACCGGTGCGCGGACCTTCAATAAAACCGTCATAAATTACCGGGCAGTCTAGCCCTCCAACCCGCGTCCGGCAAGTCGCACCCTTGGCGCGATCCAGGGCGTTTGGAGTACAGTCTCCGGCCATGCGCGATTCCCGAGGTGATGAAGATGACGGCAGCGGTCCGGAAGCAGCAAGTCGATTTCAACAAACTCCAAAAACGCCTGCGACGGAACGTGGGGCGGGCCATTCAGGATTTCAACATGATCGAGGACGGCGACCGGGTGATGGTTTGCCTGTCCGGCGGCAAGGACTCCTTCGCCCTGCTCGACATCCTGCGCCAATTGCAGGCGCGGGCGCCGGTGCGATTCGAGTTGGTGGCGGTCAATCTCGATCAGAAACAGCCGGGGTTTCCCGAGCAGGTGTTGCCCGACTACCTGCGCGGCCTGGGGATCCCCTTTCATATCATCGAGCAGGATACTTACGGGGTGGTCAAGCGGGTCATTCCCGAGGGCAAGACCACCTGCGGGCTGTGTTCGCGCCTGCGGCGCGGGATTCTCTACACGTTCGCCGCCGAGCACGGCATGACCAAGATCGCCCTGGGCCACCACCGCGACGATATTCTGGAAACCCTGTTCCTGAACCTGTTTCACGGCGGCAAGCTCAAGGCGATGCCGCCCAAACTGCTGAGCGATGACGGCCGGAACGTGGTGATCCGGCCGCTGGCCTATTGCCGGGAGCGCGATCTCGCCGCTTACGCGGAAGTGCGGGGATTTCCAATCATTCCCTGCAACCTGTGCGGCTCGCAGCCGAACCTGCAACGCCAGGCACTCAAGGCGATGCTGCGACAATGGGAGAAACAGTTTCCGGGGCGGATCGAGAACATCTTCGCCGCCCTGCAAAACGTGGCGCCCTCGCATCTCGCCGATTCCAAACTGTTCGATTTTGTCACGCTGGGCGCTCGCAACGGCGGCCAGGCTGTCGAGTGGCTGCCCGGCGGGTGCG
>REEE01000386.1 GCA_007695245.1 Candidatus Competibacteraceae bacterium
CGCGGAGGATGTTCGCGTGTCCAGACTGCCCCAGATCGTGACCGGCCAATTTCCCGGCGTCCGGCTTCGCCGCATGCGCCGCGATGAGTTCTCGCGCCGGTTGGTGCGGGAAACCGTGCTCACCGCCGCCGACCTGATCCAGCCGCTGTTCGTGATCGACGGCGCGCGGCGGCGCGAGCCGGTGGCCTCAATGCCGGGGGTGGAACGGCTGACTGTGGATGAATTACTGCGCGAGGCTGAAACTCTGGCGACTCTCGGGGTGCCGGCGCTGGCGCTGTTTCCAGTCACGCCGCCGGAAGCCAAGTCGTTGAACGCCGCCGAGGCTTACAACCCCGAGGGACTGGTCCAGCGGGCGGTGCGGGCGCTCAAGGCCCAGTTCCCGGAACTGGGCGTCATCACCGACGTGGCGCTGGACCCGTTCACCCGCCACGGTCAGGACGGGCTGGTGGACGATTCCGGTTACGTGCTCAACGACGAAACCGTGAGCGTGCTGGTCCGGCAGGCGTTGTCCCACGCCGAGGCCGGCGCCGACATCGTCGCGCCCTCGGACATGATGGACGGGCGGATCGCCGCCATCCGCGAAGCGCTGGAATCCCATGATTTCATTCACACCCGCATCCTGGCCTATTCCGCCAAATACGCCTCCAGTTTCTACGGCCCGTTCCGCGACGCGGTCGGCTCGGCGGGCGCGCTGGGCAAGGGCAATAAATTCAGCTATCAGATGGACCCGGCCAACAGCGACGAGGCGCTGCGCGAAGTCGCTTTGGACCTGGAGGAGGGCGCGGACATCGTGATGATCAAGCCGGGGCTGCCCTATCTGGACATCGTGCGGCGGGTGAAAGAGCAGTTCGCCGCGCCGACCTTCGTCTATCAGGTCAGCGGCGAATACGCGATGCTGATGGCCGCCGCCGGCAACGGCTGGCTGGACGAGCGGGCGGTGGTGCTGGAATCGCTGCTGTCGATCAAGCGGGCTGGGGCGGATGCGGTGCTGACGTATTGCGCGGGCCGGGCGGCCGGCTGGCTGCGACGGGACGCATGAAACCCTGGAAAATCCTGCTGCTGGCCGCGCTGGGCGTGGTCATGAGCGGCTTCTTTCTGGCGCTGATCCGCCCGCCCGGCGTTCAGCCGTCCCCGCCCGGTCAGGATTTACCCTGGCAGATCGAGCGGAGCGCGGACGGCGCGACGATCTCCGTGTTCGGGCTGACGTTGGGCGCGAGTACGGTGCGGGACGCGGTGACTCAACTGGGTCGGCGTTACGCGCTGGCGGTGTTCGAGGATCCGGCTGGGACCTTGAGTCTGGAAGCCTATTTTCGGGATGCGGTGGTCGGGGGGCTGAACGCCCGGCTGGTGCTGTCGGCCCGCTTGCCGGAGCCGGTGCTGGCCGCGTTCAAGGCTCACGCGGGTCGGGGCCGGCCCACGACAGCCGGCGGTCGCCACTATCCGGTGGTCGCCGCCGATCAGCAACTGGCCCTGGACGCGGTCGTCACCGCCATCACCTATATGCCGGTGGTCCGCTTCGATGCCGATTTGGTGCGCGGGCGCTTCGGCGAGCCGGCCGAACGCGTCGCCGTTCGGGACGGAGTCCATTGGCTCTATCCGGCGTTGGGTCTGGACCTGTTGCTGGGCGATAGCGGCGAGGCGCTGCTGCAATACGTGCCCCCGCCGGAATTCGATTCGCGACTGCGAAAGCCGCTGCGGAATTGAGAGAGGAGAGAATGATGACGCAAGAACCCGACCGCTACGCGGTGATGGGCAACCCCATCGCCCACAGCCAGTCACCCCGGATTCACGCCCTGTTCGCGGCTCAAACCAGCCAGCCTCTCGAATACCGCGCCCTGCTGGTGGAGCCGGGCCAGTTCGCGACGGCGGCGCGGACCTTCCAGGACGCCGGTGGCCGGGGTCTGAACGTCACCGTGCCGTTCAAACCGGACGCCTGGGTGTTCGCGGATCTTCTCAGCGCCCGCGCCGAACGGGCCGGGGCGGTCAACACCTTGATCTTCGAGGCGGGCGGCGTGCGCGGCGACAACACCGATGGGCCGGGATTGGTGCGCGATCTGTGCGGCAATCACGGTTATAAACTGGCGGGACGACGGATTCTGCTGCTGGGCGCGGGCGGCGCGGCGCGGGGGATCTTGCAACCGCTGCTGGCCGAACAGCCGGCGCAACTGGTCATCGCCAACCGCACCGCCGGCAAGGCGCTGGAGTTGGCCCTGCGCTTCAACGATCTGGGACGGGTCTCATCTTGCGGGTTCGCCGAACTGGCGGGGCGACAGTTCGATTTGATCCTCAACGCCACGGCCGCCGGGTTGGACGATGTCGCGCCGCCCGTGCCGGACGGGGTGTTGGCGGCGGAGGGCTGGTGCTACGACCTGATGTACGGCCACGAACCGACCGCGTTCGTGCGCTGGGGTTGGGAGCAGGGCGCGGCTCAGTCCCTGGACGGGTTGGGGATGCTGGTGGAACAGGCGGCGGAGTCGTTCCACCTGTGGCGCGGGGTCTGGCCGGAGACCCGGTCGGTGATCGCGGCGCTGCGGAGTGGGTAGTCGTTAACCCTTAACACCAGCCCTGTTAAGGTGGCAACGTAGAATCGGCAAATTATAGCACAAATTTGCGTAAAATTGCGCATAGCAGCAAAATTAAAGTTATGCTATTCAAATAGTTATTTTGAGACCTTAACAGGGCTGCCCTTAACACCTATCAGTTCTGAGTTAGACTATGCAGAGTCGCGCGTCGCGGCCGCAGTTGAACCGGTAGTACTTATAGCGCAATGGATTCTTTTGGTAATAGCCCTGATGTTCTTCTTCGGCTGGATAAAAGCGGCCGGCGGCGATGATTTCGGTCACGATCGGTTGCGGGAAGCGTCCGGCGGCTTCCAACTCGCGCCGGCTGGCCTCGGCGGCGGCCTGCTGGGCAGCGTCATGAATGAAGATCGCCGAGCGATATTGCGAGCCGCGGTCGCAGAACTGTCGGTCCTCGTCCAATGGGTCGATGTTGCGCCAAAAGACGTACAGCAGTTCCTCGTAACTGATTTGGGTGGGATCGTAAAGGATTCGCACGGCTTCGGCATGACCCGTGCCGCCCGTGGAAATCTGCTGGTAAGTCGGGTTGGCGGTGTGGCCGCCGATATAGCCGGATTCCACGCTCCGCACGCCGGGTAATTGATCGAACGGTGCTTCCATGCACCAGAAGCAGCCGCCGGCGAGGGTCGCGACGGCTTCGGCGGCCGGCGGCGCGGCCGACGGAGAAAGCGCGCGAAGGGTGAAGGGCGCGGCCGCGAGCAACAGAGCCAGCATGAGCGTCGCCGCGTTGCGGGTCCACCCGACAGTCGAGCGGGAAGTTGAACGCTTCATGACCGCAGCTCCGGCAACGCTTCGCTCTCGGGGACGAAGATTAGCGCCAAGCCGTTGTTGCAATAACGCTTGCCGGTCGGCGGCGGCCCGTCGTCGAACACATGGCCCTGGTGGCCGCCGCAGCGAATGCAGTGATACTCGGTGCGCGGGAAGAAGATCTTGAAGTCGGTTTTAGTACCGATTCGGCCCGGCAGCGCTTCGAAAAAGCTCGGCCATCCCGTACCGCTGTCGTACTTCGCCTGGGATGAAAACAACGGCAGAAAGCAGGCGGCGCAGAGATAGACGCCGTCGCGCTTTTCCCGGTCGAGCGGACTGGAGTGCGGACGTTCGGTGCCTTCCTCAAACAGGATGGCGTAGCGGGCCGGTTCCAGCAACGCGCGCCACTCTTCCGGTGTTTTGCGGAGCGGTGGGACCGGCGGTTGTTTGGGAGCGTCGGCTTTGGTTGCGAAGGGAAGCAAGGCGGCGAAGGCGGATAATTGGCGCAGGACGGTGCGACGGGTGTAGAGCGACATGGTATGGTTTCCTCGGTGATGGGGCGCGAGTGCCGACGGGCGTTAGGCAATCGCGCGCCGGATCGCGTTCCAAGCCGTTCACCAGCGAGCGGGTGATATCGCGATGAGTTTGAGTTTTGCAGTCCCGATGCAGGCCAGCCAGTCATGACGCTGATGACCGCCGTCGATGGACGACCCGGAACTCGTCGCACACATCCAACATGTGGGGTTGCGGTTCTACCACTGCTGACGGATCCGCTCCACCCGTTTCCGATTTACGCCAAAGTCATAGTAGCCGGTCCGCGCCGCCGAACGCACCTGAATCACGCCGGGCGGGTTGAAATAGAACTCCACATCGTCCACGAAGCCGAACACCGCCGAGCGGAATTCAGCGTGGAGATAATCGTCGTCGGCCCGCTGGATCTGGACCCGCGCCAGGCCGTGCAAGATTTCCAGCAGTCGCGCCCGCGCCAGGGCGGCATCGCCTTCATAACGCAGGGGTTCGACGCGCCGGTTGGCGTCGACCGCTTGCGACGACACGCAATTCGGCGCGCCAGGGCACGGTGCCAGCCGGCCCTCGGTCACCCCCAGAGGGGCGGGTGGCCGCCCGCCCGCGCAACCCGCGCCCACCAGCAGGGCGAACAGGACCAGCCCACCTAGAATCGGTTGAGTTCCCATGGCTCTTCATCTCCGTGGCGAGCGCCGCATCCCAGGCGGCGCGTGGTGAACGGTACGCTCCATTATGATTGCTGAAAATCATCATTGTCTTTGCGTGCAAGCCCGCTGGCGGGTCATAATGGTAAATAATTCTCCATCATCGGCCCGCCGGTTCCCTCGGATCGGTCATCCACGGATTTGCCACCTGCGAAACCTCTCATGTCGGCACGTATAGCGACGATCAACCGCGACACGCTGGAAACCCGGATTCAGGCGCGCGTCCATCTGGATGGTGTGGGTAACGCCCGGCTGACCAGCGGTCTGCCCTTTCTCGACCACATGCTCGACCAGATCGCCCGCCACGGGCTGATCGATCTGGACGTCGAGGCGCAAGGCGACCTGCACATCGACGCCCATCATACCGTCGAGGATATCGGCATCACTCTGGGGCAAGCGTTCCAACAGGCGCTGGGCGACAAACACGGCATCCGCCGCTACGGCCACGCCTACGTGCCGCTGGACGAGGCGCTGTCGCGGGTCGTGCTCGACTGCTCCGGGCGACCCGGCCTGGAATATCACGTCGAATTCCCCCGCGCCCGGATCGGTGACTTCGATGTGGATCTGTTCCGCGAATTCTTTCAGGGCTTCGTCAACCATGCGCTGGTGACCCTGCATGTGGACAATCTTCGCGGTCGCAACGCCCATCATATCGCCGAGACCGTATTCAAAGCCTTCGGTCGCGCCCTGCGTCTGGCGGTCGAACTCGATCCGCGCGTGACCGGCGTTCCCTCGACCAAGGGTAGCCTGTAAGATCACCCCCAGCACTCCACACTCCCGTGAGTTTTCCCGCATGACCCGCATCGCGATCATCGACTACGGCATGGGCAATCTGCGCTCCGTCGCCAAGGCGCTCGAACATGTCGCTCCCCAAGCCCAGGTACGGGTCACTCACGACCGTCACGAGATCTTGCAGGCAGATCGGGTGGTGTTTCCCGGCCAAGGCTCGATCCGCGACTGCATGGGCGAACTGGCCCACTGGGATCTGGTAGAGGTGGTCCGGGAAGCCGCGCTCGGCAAACCGTTCCTGGGTCTGTGCCTGGGGCCGCAGGCGCTGCTGGAGTTCAGCGAGGAAAACGGTGGCGTCGCCTGCCTGAACGTCCTGCCGGGGCGGGTGACCTGGTTCGGCGACCTGCGCGATCCCGCCACCGGCGAGCGGCTCAAAGTGCCGCACATGGGCTGGAACCAGGTCCACCAGACCGACGACCATCCGCTGTGGCGCGGCATTCCCCAGGACAGCCGGTTTTATTTCGTGCATAGCTACTATCTCCAACCCACGGACGAGGCGCTGGTGGCGGGCCGCACCGACTACGGCTTCGCTTTCGCCTCGGCCCTCGCGCGAGGCAATATTTTCGCCGTACAGTTCCACCCGGAAAAGAGCGCCCAAGCGGGCTTGCGGTTGCTCGCCAACTTCGTGGACTGGAATCCCTAGTGGCCAGTGGCCAGTGGCCAGTGGCCAGTGGCCAGTATTGTTCAGTGATCAGCCTTCAGCGTTCAGAGTAGAAATGCGTCATGTTGCTCATACCTGCGATTGATTTGAAAGATGGCCAATGCGTGCGCCTGCGTCAGGGGCGCATGGACGATTCGACGGTCTTCTCGGATGACCCGGTGGCGATGGCCGGACGTTGGGTGGAAGCCGGCGCCCGCCGCCTGCACCTGGTGGATTTGAACGGGGCCTTCGCCGGCCAACCGGTCAATGCCCAAGTGATCCGCCGCATCGCCCAGACTTTTCCCGATCTGCCGATCCAGGTCGGCGGCGGCATCCGCGACGAGGAGACCGTGGACGCCTATCTGGACGCCGGCGTCCAGTTCGTCATCATCGGCACCAAAGCCGTGCAGGAGCCGCATTTCATCAACGATCTGTGCCTGGAATACCCTGGCCACGTCATCGTCGGGCTGGACGCCAGGGAGGGGCGGGTCGCCGTCAACGGCTGGTCCAAGCTGTCCAGACATCAGGTGGTCGATCTGGCGCGGATTTTCGAGCGCGACGGCGTCGAAGCCATCGTCTACACCGATATCGGCCGCGATGGCATGATGCAGGGCGTCAACCTCGAAGCCACGGTCCGGCTGGCGCAGGCGATTTCGATCCCGGTGATCGCCTCCGGCGGGGTCAGCACCCTGGACGACGTGCGGGCGTTGTGTGCGGTGGAGCAGGAAGGCGTCATGGGCGCGATCATCGGCCGGGCGCTGTACGAGGGCAGCATCGACTTCGCCGCCGCCCAGCGACTGGCCGACGCCGCGGAGCACGACTGATGGGCCTGGCGAAACGCATCATTCCCTGCCTGGATGTGGATCGCGGCCGGGTGGTCAAGGGCGTCAAATTCGTGGAGATCCGCGACGCCGGCGATCCGGTCGAGGTCGCCCGCCGCTACGACGAGCAGGGCGCGGATGAGATTACCTTCCTCGACATCACCGCCAGTTCCGACGACCGGGAAACGATGGCGCACGTCGTCGAGCAAGTCGCCGGTCAGGTCTTTATTCCACTGACCGTGGGCGGCGGCATCCGCGCCCTGAGCGACGTGCGGCGGATGCTGAACGCCGGTGCGGACAAGGTGTCCATTAATACAGCAGCGATCGCCAATCCCGAGTTCGTGCGCGAGGC
>REEE01000387.1 GCA_007695245.1 Candidatus Competibacteraceae bacterium
CCAACAGCGGGTGATGGTGGCGGCGAATCCCACCGTGGGTGCGGATGGCGCGCATCGTTTCCGCCAGTCCGGCATCGTCGGTGAACAACGCCCCGCCGTCGCCGTAGCAGCCCAAGGGCTTGGCGGGAAAGAACGAGGTGCTGCCGATGGTCGTCACCCCGCCGCTGCGCCGCCCGTGTTGGGTCGCCCCGAAACTCTGCGCCGCGTCCTCGATCACCGTCAGGCCGTGGCGGGCGGCGAGGGCATTGATCGTCGCGTAATCCGGCATCTGTCCGAACAGGCTCACCGGCAAAATCGCTTGGGTGCGCGGGGTGATCGCCGCTTCAATCTTCGCCACGTCGATGTTGAAACTCGCCGGTTCGATGTCCACGAACACCGGCGTCGCGCCCACCAGGCCGATCACCTCCGCCGAACTGATCCAGGTGAAGGGCACGGTGATGACTTCATCGCCCGGCCCGATCTCCAGCGCCCGCAGGGCGATCTCCAAACTGTCCGTCCCGCTGGCCACGGTAAGGCCGTGCTTCACCCCCACGTACTCGGCCAGCGCCGCTTCCAGTTCGGCGATCTCCGGTCCCATGATGTACTGGCCGTGGTGAAGAACACGGTGGAGGTTCCGTTCCAGTGGGGGCCGAATGGCATCCTGCTGGGTCTTCAGGTCGATGAACTCCAGCGCCTCGGGGAGGATCGGCTCCCGGAGCCAGGCTTCGGCCTGCGGGGGGCTGAGTTGCGCCAGATTGGCGCCTGCCGTGTCGAACCGTTTTTCGTTCGTGACAATGGCGGTAGGCCCATGAAGTACGGAGGCCGCCCTGACAATCTGGGCATCCTCCAGATCGGAATGCGCTAACAGGGCTTGATCCTGCTGAAAGCCAAAACACGTCAGGGGCCGTAGGTTTTGCAACAGATTGGCCAGGAGTTGTTTGACAACTTGCGCGGCCTTGGCCGGATCAACCCCTTCGCTTTTGAATTGCCGGCGCGCCAGATATTCCAGTACGTGCAGGCTGGTGCTGGCGATCCAGCAGCAGGCCACCCCTTGCTGGCGGCTTTCGATCAGTTGGGCGATTTGGCCTAACCGCTCTTCGGGTTGGCGCTCCAACCAGAGATCCAAAATCACATTGACATCAAAGACCAGGTTTTTCATGGAAAAACAGTTTTAAGTTTTAAGTTTTAAGTTTTAAGTTTTAAGAAAAAACAGAAACTTGGCATTCAATCCTTGCCCAGTTCCGCCTTTGGAATGCCATACTTTTCTTCCAGAACCTCAACTAGAGTGGCCTTATCCTCGCCGACGCCGACCGCCGGGCGGCGTTTGGAAAGCGGGCCCAGAATCCGGCGAATTTCCTGGAGTAAATGGGTCGCGGCCGGGGTGACTGCGGCGGAGGACTCTTCGAATGCTTCGGGACCCACATTGGCGATGATTTCGGAGTCGGGTATTTGAATGATGACGGGAAAATATTCCTTGGCGAATTGGATGGGCCGGTTAAATTTAAGCTGGCCGTGATCGTAAAAGGCTTCAATTTGCATGGCTTCACTCCGCGGCCGTGACCTGGTCTGAATGGAGGATATAAAGTCTACCCGTGTGGGGACAGGCTGCCGTGGTCGGGCCGGTCAGGGGCAGATCCAGCCGTTCGCCGTGTTGGCTCATCCAACCGATCTGGCGCGCGGGGACGCCGGCCATCAGCGCATAAGGTTTGACATCGCGGTTGACTACCGCTCCCGCCGCCACGAAGGCGTATTCGCCGATGGTCACCCCGCAGACGATCGTGCAGTTCGCCCCCAGGGTCGCGCCGCGCCGCACCACGGTATCCCGATACTCATCCTTGCGCGACACCGCCGAGCGGGGATTGTAGACGTTGGTGAACACCATGCTCGGCCCGCAGAACACGTCGTCTTCCAGGGTCACCCCATCGTAGATCGACACGTTGTTCTGAATCTTGACGTTATCGCCGATCACCACCCGGTTACCGACGAACACATTCTGACCCAGCGAACCGTCCCGCCCGATCCGCGCCCCGCCGCAGACGTGGACGAAATGCCAGATCCGGCTGCCGTCGCCGATTTGCGCGCCGGGGTCGATGACGGCGGTTTCGTGTTGGTAAAACATAGTTTTAAGTTTTAAGTTTTAAGTTTTAAGGACTTGGTGAGGCCTTGGAGCATGGCGGCGATCTCTTTGAGTTCCTGGGTCAGTTCGGTTTGGGTCGTGGAATCGATCAGGCCGATGCGTTGGGCAATGTAGAGCTGGGTACGTAGTTCGGCGGCGGAGCCTTTGGCGATGTGGAGAAAACGATTGTAATCCGGGGCTGATGCGCGTTCGGCTCCTTCAGCAATATTGGAGGCAATCGAAACCGCGGCGCGGGTCATCTGGTCGCGCAGTCCATAATCCCGGCAATCCCGCAAGACCTCATAAACCCTCACCGCCACCCGACACGCCCGCTTCCAAACCTCCAAATCCTCAAACGACCGGTACGACATCCTAACCCCTTAAAACTTAAAACTTAAAACTTAAAACTTAAAACTTTCGGATGATAATCGCCCTGCATCCCCAAGGGCCGCGCCTCACGAATCGCGTGGACGATCTCGATGCTGGGCCGGGCTTCCTCCAGCGGAAATCCTGGACCGTCCAGGATATGGCGGTAAGCCGCAGTGTGCAGTTCGGTGAAGCCCTCGCTGAACTCAAAGGCTCCGCCATCCACGGTGATCGCCCGATAGGTGCGCTGGCCCTTGGCCTTCGCTTCGTCCGGCAGGTACGCCGCGTTCACCGACAGGAACCAGCGCACCCGCGCATGGGCCAAGTGCAGAAATCCGGCGACCGCATCCTCCTGCCGCAGATGCACCTGACTGTCCCGCACCGGGCCGAAAATCCAGCTCAGCATGTCGAAGAAATGCACCCCGATATTGGTGGCGACCCCGCCGGATTTGCTCTCGTCGCCTTTCCAGGAAATGAAATACCAGCGGCCCCGGCTGGTGAGATAAGTCAGATCGAGGTCGTAAACCTTACCGGGATCGGCGGCCAGTTCCTGTTGTACCCGCTCCCGCAACTCGATGATGGCCGGGTGCAGGCGCAGTTGCAGGATGTTGTAAATCTGCTTGCCGTGCTCGCGCTGAATCTCCGCCAGCGCGTCGAGGTTCCACGGGTTCAGCACCAGCGGCTTCTCGCAGATCGCGTGGGCGCCGCCGCGCAGGGCGAAGCGAATATGGGCGTCGTGCAGGTAGTTCGGCGAGGCGATGCTGACGTATGGTCTTTCTCGATAATAGCCGGACATCCCGGTTCCCCTCCTTGGCTAAGGAGGGGTGGCGCGCAGCGCCGGGGTGGTTCGGGATGTCCGCATCTCAGGCGGAAAGACTATAGTCCACCGGCTGGCCTTGGCGCCGCAGCTTGTCCACATGCCGGTCGAAGCGCTCGAACTCCACGAAAAAGCGGGCGTCGGGAAAATAACTGTCGATGATCCCGACCGAATCGTTTTTATCGACCGCCGCCACCAGGGCGTTCCCGGTGTCCTCGATCGCTTTCATGTGGCGCGGGGCGATGAAGCCGGCCGCGCCGATCAGGGCAAACTGCTTGTGCATCATGAGACCTCAGCAAGCTAAACACCAAAGACCACCGTTCAAGACCCCTGCGGCAGCCCCCGCGCGCAGGCCCCCGGCGGGGCGGCCTGGACCTCGGCGCGCCGTTGTTCGAGGTCGGCCCGCAGCGCCGGCACGGCGTAGTGAGTACCGCCCAAGGAAATGCCGAGGGCGCGGGCCAACGCGCGCTGAGAACAGGTCGGGTCCTCGTGCAACAGGCGCAAGAGGCGCCCATGGAGTTCGTCGGGAATCATGCGGCCGGCGCGGGACGTTAAAAGTTAAAGACCCACCGCCGCCCTCATTCAAACAGCTCGTCCGGGCTGTTCGCCGTCAGAATCCGCTCCAGCCACCGCTCCACCTGCGCCGAGTCCGCCGCCGCAATCCGCGCCGCCACCGCCGGCTCCGGCGGGCCAAACTTGACCTGAACCAGCCGCAGCAGGGCCTTGGCCTCGCCCTCCTGCCGGCCCTCCTGCACCCACTGTTCCGCAATCGTCATCATCAGTTCACCTCCACCGCTCAAGGCCTGCGTCACCGCCTGGCGTCATTCTCGATCGCTCGACCGGAAGGTGGCGGACTTGAGAGGAGTCATCGGTCCGCTCGCGCGAATTTCGCTCGTTGCCCGCCGCTCACCGAAACCCCAAACCCGGCTCCGTCGTCCCCAGGCGGGCGGCCCCGGCGTCCCCCTGACCCCACCAGACCCGCGCGATCTCGCCGTACAGGCGCCGGAAATCCACCCGATAGCGGAGATCGCCCCGGTCCAGATCGTGCAGGCTGGGCGGTTCGCCGTAAAACCCCCCCTTAACCCGCCCGCCGAGCGCGAACTGCGCCGCGGCGGCGCCGTGATCGGTGCCCTGGCTGGCATTCTCGCCGACCCGGCGGCCGAACTCGGAAACGCTCAACACCAGCACGCGATCCCACTGGCCGGCGGCGCGGAGCGTCCGGCGGAACGCGGCCAGCGCTTCGGCCAGTTGGCCCAGCAGGCGGGCGTGCCGCGCCCCCTGGCCGACGTGGGTGTCGAAACCGCCGACCTCGACCTTAAAGACCGGAATCTCCAGGCCGGCGAGCAACAGGCGCGCCACCTGGCGCAACTGCCGACCGACCGGCGTGGCCGGAAACGCCACGGGTTCCGCCGGCAACCGGGCGAGGGCGCGTTCAAATTCCCGCGCGGTCTCGGCCACCGCGCCGCGCACCGTCAGGAGGTGCGCCAGAGCCTCGGCGGGCGCGGCGACCGGCGCCGGCGCGCTCAAGCGGGCGGCTTCGCGCACGAAGGTCTCCGGAGTTTGCAACGACAGGACTTGCAGCGCGCCGCCGCGCAACGGACCGTCGTCGCCGCCGAGAACCACCGCGTCCGGCCGGCCGGCGGCGCCACCGCCATGGGACCCGAACGCGCGGGCGATCCAGCCCGGTTCCCGGATCGAATCGTCGGGGGCGGCGGTGTCCCAAATCTCCCGGGAGCGAAAGTGCGAGCGATTCGGGTTGGGGTAGCCCACCCCGAGGATCCAGGCCAGATCGCCGGCCTCCCAGGCGGGCAGCAGCGGTTGCAGGGCGGGCGCGCCGCCGAGATCCTCGTCCAGCGCCAGCACGCGGTCGCGGGCGATGGCCAGCGTGGGCCGGAGCCGATCATACTCGGGATCCCGATACGGAACCAGGGTGTTGAGCCCATCGTTGCCGCCGCGCAGATCCACCAGCACCAGACTGCCCCGGATGGCGGGGGCGGGAGCGGGGGGCGCCGCGGCCCCGACGAACCGCGCCGTCCAGGGAAAAGCGGCGGCGAGGAGCGCCGCCTGGAGCACTTGCCGACGATGCATGACCGAGACCTCCGTTATTTCAGTGGGTAGCGCGGATCCAGGATGGCCTCGACCCACCGGACGCGCATCCCCGGTTCCGGCGCGGCGGGGTCCCCGAGCGCCGGCGCGGCGGACCCGACGCCCGACGGCCACAATAAGTCGCGCGGGACCTCCTCGGCGCGCGGAGTCCCACCGCGACCCGCGGCGGCGGTTCGCGCGCGGGCCACGTCCCGCAGAAACCGCTCGCGCGCCAGCAACCGATCCGCATCGATCCAGGCGGTGTGGCCGCGCCAACCCCGCACGTCCGGGGGGTTCAGCAGCTCCTGGCCCATCGCTCGCCCGGCGGCGAGCAGGCGTCGATCGGCGGGGGGATCGAGATCGAACCGGATCAGGGTGCCGACGATCAGCTCGACCGGGGATTTGACCAGCGCGCCGCGCTGTTCCGGCGCCCAAAAGGCCTCGCTCAGCAGCAGGGCGCGCAGCAGCGGTTGGATCTCGTAGCCCCCGGCGCGGAACAGGTGGGCCAGCCGCTGGACCTCGGCGGGATCGGGTTGCGGGGCGACGAATTCGCGCCAGAGCTTCTCGACCAGGAATTCCGCGGCGCGCGGCTGTTCCAGCAGGATGGCCACGAGGGCCTCCACCCCCCACGGCCCGGTGCGGCCGAGAACGGTTTTGGGGCCGGCGTCGTGCTGCTGGGGGTTGAAGCGGGCGACGCCGCTGACGGGGTCCAGCCGCCAGCCGCTGAGGGCGCGCGCGGCGGCCCGCACGTCGTCCTCCGTGTAGTGGCCCTCGCCGAGCGTGAAAAGCTCCAGCAGCTCGCGGGCGAAATTCTCGTTCGGATGGGCCTTGCGGTTGCGATGCCCGTCCAGGTAGATCAGCAGGGCCGGGTCGGTCGCGACCGCCCGGAGCAGGTCGGCGTAGTTGCCCAGCGCGTGCTGGCGGTAGAGCTGATGCTGGCGCAGCATGAGGTGCGGCGAGCGCACCTTGCGCGACTCCGAGGTGAAATGGTTGTGCCAGAAGAGCGTCATGCGCTCGACGAGCGGCGCGTCGGCGGCCAGCATCTGGCGATACCACCCGGCTTGCAGGGCGCGCTGGCGCTCGTCGCGCTCCTGATTCCGGGTCCGGATCCAGGCCCGGCGTTCGGCCTCCGACCGCGTCGCGAGCGGGCGGCGGTCGGGAAACGGCCGCTCGCGCGCCCAGGCCGGCGCGGGCGGCGACGGCGCGCTGGCCTGGAGCAAACGGTCCACCGCCTCTTCCCGGCTCAGCGGGGCCAGGGTCGCGACCCGCGCCGGGGTCGGGCCGAAGGCGACCCGGTCCAGCAGATGCCGGGTGTCCTCGAGATCCAGGGCCAGGGCGACCGACCCGCCCAGCCACCCCACGAACAGCAGCAGCCACCCGCCGATGGACCGGCTCCGGCGGGCGGCCCACGCCCGGAATTCATCCGGTTCCCGCTCGGGCAGGGCCTGCACGGTCTCTGCCGGTTGCGCGAAGGGGGCGGTCATCGGCTTTCTATCGCACTCCCAGGCGATGGGTAGAAATTCCCCTCCTTGGATAAGGAGGGGTGGCGCGTAGCGCCGGGGTGGTTCGATTCGGCGATTCCACAACTCGTTTAGGAGCGCTATATTCAGGCGAAAGGCCCGGCGCCGCATCACCCAAACAGCTCATCCGGGCGGTTCGCCGTCAGAATCCGCTCCAGCCAGCGCTCCACCTGCGCCGAGTCCGCCGCC
>REEE01000366.1 GCA_007695245.1 Candidatus Competibacteraceae bacterium
TGGAGCGGTTTTTGCCGTATGTGGATCCGGGGTTTGAATCGGGGTTTTGGCGGCGAATGTTGAATACTTGACCACACATTATAGTTTGAATTTCTATATCAAAATGGTAAAATTTTTATTCCCTATACCGATTTATTTTCATAAGCCTATGAAATTCTTATATAGACGACTGGGTTTTCCTCTTGTTTTTTTCACCCTTTTTACATTTGGTATTATATTGATTTTTATTCGAGCAGAAGCTCTTTCTACCATTTCTCATGACGATGGAATTTCATATATTTCAGCGACTGCACATCAAGGTTCCTAATGCATACGATATACCCTCGGAACAGTGGGTCACTGCTAAAGACTGGCAAAATTACTGGACTTTCAACAGATTAGGAGATTTCTCAACTATTGCAAAAGATTTAGCAAGAGAAGATATTCATCCACCTCTTTATTTCTGGATACTGCACATTTGGTCGGCAGTAAAGGAATTGATCTGACTACTGGTCCCTTGTTGAATATTTCTTTTCATCTCCTTACATCTATTGCAATCTTTGTATCATGCTTGCTTCTCGGCTGTAAATCTTGGGCCTCTTTAGTCGCTAGTATTTTATGGTTTTTAAGTGAACAAAATATGCTCGTAACTGCTGAAACAAGGCAGTATAGTCTGCTTGGCGCTATTGCAATATATTTTAGTGCAAGCATGATTTTCTTTTTAAATAGACCATCTCTTTTATCGACTTTACTCGTATTTTTTTCTAGTATGCTAGGCTTACTTACTCACTATCATTTTGCGTTACTTATGACAATATTTGGGTTTATTAGTGGATTGCATCTTCTTATTAATAAAGATAAAAAAGCTTTCTTATGGATAATGCTAGCTCTGGGATTATCTGTATTGGCACTCATTATAATACACCCAAATTTTTACATGTCTTTTGACCGTCAGGTTAGCCAAACTCAATCATTTTACTTGACAGGAGTTTTTCGTCGATTATACATCTTTGCCGAATCTACAATTAGTATTCTGTGGCCAGTAATGATAGGGTTTATCTTATTAATTTATCACTATAGAAGCCGGATTATAAGCATCTTTTTCGATCACTGGCATGAGGTTAAAATATTGCCTTTCACTATTGGCGCATTAACGATAGCCGTAATCGGTATTCTTTATATTTCATTTCTTAGTCCGCATCATGCGATGGGCGGGAAGTATCTTATATTAGCAACTCCACTGCTTTTCGTATCGCTAGGCCAAATGTTAAATCTTGTTATAACTGAAAGGTATCGGTTTGGATTCTTCGTCATTTTCGGTTTGCTACTAATCCAAGTGTGTTTAAGCATTTTCTCCACAAAGTTATTTTTGGAAAAACAGCTATATTTGAGTTTGAGAACAGATCTGTCAATTTTCTCCAATAATAGCTTGATTCTTGACTCCGTCGCAAGAGGTGTGCTTCCGCGTATACTTTGGCATGTACCACCTTTTATGCCGGTGTGGGCAGGGTATCAAGATACACTACAAAAGATGCTGATGAAAAACCAAAATTTGAGCGAAAATATTCTGTATGTAAGCAATTTATCATACGGTGGCAATACCCTGGAAGGGCGGTATGCTGTACTAAAGATATTTGACACCAAAGGTTACAATACATAAGATTGAAGGAGGTATTTATGGAGTTGGTGTCGTGTATAAGCTCAAAAAGCATTGAGATATCACATATAGATAGTTTAGTTTGCGCCAATTTAGCGGCACTGTGTAGCTTTCTTCAGTAGGTTCCAGGTTCATGCCTGAGCGACATACCATTATGATATCCGATAATTCCTTGAAACGGATTTTTATCCTCGGTACCAATTCAGCCATCGCCGAACAAATCGCCCGTCACTTTGCCGCCCAGGGCGCGGCGCTCTACCTCACCAGTCGCGATGCCGGCCGGCTGGAAACTATTGCGGCCGACCTGCGGGTGCGCGGCGCGGCGCGCGTGGAGTTCGAACGCCTGGATGTCATTGAGGCCGCCGCGCTCGATGGCGTGGTGGCGCGCGCGGCGGAAGCGCTGGGCGGCTTGGACACCGTCATCGTCGCGGCCGGCCTGCTGCCCGATCAGACGCGGGTGAATGCCGACGCAAACCTTCTGCGGGAGACCCTTGAGGTGAACGCCGTAGGCCCCATGGTGGTGCTCAACGCGGCGGCGGCCTTCTTCGAGCAACAAGGTCATGGCCAGCTTGTCGCCATCGGTTCGGTCGCCGGGGATCGCGGCCGGGCGGTCAACTGCGCCTATGGTGCCGCCAAAGGCGCGCTGGAAATCTTCACGTCCGGGCTGCGCCAGCGTCTGCACGGACGCGGCGTGCGGGTGCTGCTGGTCAAGCCGGGCTTCGTCGATACGCCGATGACCGCAGACTTCGCCAAGGGGCCGCTGTGGGCGAGTCCCGAGCGGGTGGCTCAGGATCTCGTCAAGGCCATGGAGAAGGGACGAGCCGTGATCTACACCCCTTGGTTCTGGCGCTGGATCCTGCTGATCATCCGCTCCATCCCAGAGCGGATCTTCGTGCGGCTGCGGTTTTGAAAGACCATCCCCCAATGCACGACCCATTCAGTCTCGACCTGCCGATCGCGCTGGCCACCCGCGCCGGACGGCGCGTCGAACTCGCGGTCTGGTGAGATGACCCCGCACCCAATCCAGCCGCTCGGCCGCAAGGCGGACCGCGCGTGAGCGACCTCTCCGCGCTCCGGCCGGAGACGGGTCCGGGCGTCCGGTTCACCGCGGTCCCCGCCGCCGGGCGTTGGCCACGCCGATGACCGACGCCGCCCCACCGGCCGCGCCCCGGCCCGAACGGCTGGAACGCCGGCTGCGGCAGGCCGCGCTGATCGCCGCCCTGGCCATGGTCGGCTATCTGGGGCTGGCGCTCCTGGGCGATGCCGCCGTGTTTCTCGAGGGACTGCAACGGCTCGGCCTCTGGCAATGGCTCGCCCTGCTCGGCCTGTCGCTGCTCAACTACGGGCTGCGCTTCCTGCGCTGGCATTTCTACCTGCGGGCGCTGGAGGCCCGGGTGCCGCTGGGACACCATCTGACCATCTACCTGGCGGGTTTCGCCTTCACCGTCAGCCCCGGCAAGGCCGGCGAAGCGGTGCGCTCGATCTACCTGCGGGGCGCGGGCGTCCCCTGGTCGCGGGGCCTGGCGGCGCTGGCGGTGGAGCGCGTGCTCGACCTGGCCGTGATGGTGATCCTGGCCGCGCTGGCGCTTCAGGCGTTCGCGGATTATGCCGGGACCGCCGTACTGGCGGTGGCGCTGGTGGCCGGGCTGTTGTTCCTCGTCACACGCCCCGGCGTCAGCCGCTGGCTGCTGGGGCGGTTGCCCGCGACCGGCCGCTGGGCGACCGTCGGGCGGGGGACGACGGCGCTGCTGGACGACTCCCGCGTGCTGCTCGCGCCGGGGCGGTTGCTCGGGGGTCTGCTGCTGGGACTCCTGGCCTGGGGAGCGGAAGCCTGGGGTTTCTATTTGCTGCTGGCGTGGCTCGACGTCGGACTCGATCCGCTGCTGGCGATGGGGATTTACGCCGCAAGCATGGTGGCCGGGGCGCTGTCGTTCCTGCCCGGCGGTCTGGGGGGCGCGGAAGTCGCCATGGTGGCCCTGCTGCTGGCCGGCGGCGCGGCCCTGGGTACGGCGGTGCTGGCGACCGTCATCTGCCGCGCGGTGACCCTGTGGTTCGCCGTGGTGTTGGGCCTCGGCGCCGTACTGCTCCTGGGCCGGCGCGGATCGTGAGGGTGGTGCCCGGCGCCGACCGGTGACCCGTCGCGCCAGCAACGTCCGCCTGGAAGAAAGACGAGTTTTGTTATGATGGCCCGGTACGTCACATCATCCGGCCGCGCCGCCGAGCACAACCTTTCGAACGCCGCCATGGACCTCGAACGCCTGGAAGAACGCATTGAAGAGTATCTGAAAGCACTGCGTCAACTCGAGCGGGCCTTGGCGCGTCCCTTCGACGAGTTCATCCGCGATGCCGTGATTCAGCGCTTTGAATTCACGCACGAACTGGCCTGGAAGATGCTCAAACTGCGACTCGAAGCCGAAGGGATCACGGCGCTCACGCCAAGACAGACTTTGCGGGAATCCTTACAGGCCGGTTTGATCCACGACGGCAACACCTGGAGCGAGATTCAGAGGTACCGCAACCTGACCAGCCACACCTACGATGAGAAGCTGGCTGACGAGGTCTATACCTTCATCGCAACCCAGGCGCTGGCGCTTTTTCAGAAATTGGCGCAAGAGATCGAGTCATGGCGGAAAGATCGTTGAAATTCGGCCTGTCCGCACGGCTTCACGACGATTTCGACCGGGTGTTCGCGCAATATCCGGAAATCAGGCGCGTGCTCATCTTCGGTTCGCGCGCCAAGGGAACCTTTAGGGACGGTTCGGACATCGATTTGGCCGTCTTCGCCCCCGAGATGAACGGCTCGCGTTTCGCCCGCCTGTGGAGCGACATCGACGACCTGCCCATCGTGTTTAAGGTCGATTTGCTGCATTGGGACCGGCTGGCCAACGACCGACTCAAACAAAAAATCCCCGCCGAAGGTCAGATCTTCTATCCCAAGGACCCCGCTCCGCCCCATGAAGTCCGGCAACATCGTCGCCGGCAACCCCAAGACGTTCAAGGCGCTGTCGCAGGAAATGCAGCCGCATCTTCCGCCAGCGGCACCAGCCCGCTCGTACCTCGACTGTCCTAATGACTACCCAACCCCAAACACCCGCGCTCGTTCCATGATCCCCACCGCCCAGCGCCGATGGGTCGCGGGCTCGCAGAAGGCATCGCGCAGCGCGAACACCGCCGCCGCCTCCGGTGCCAGCACGGCCAGGGCCATTTCGTAGTCTGCGGGAGAGACCCGTAGCGCGCCTCGATCATCGGAATTTGCAGTGGATGAATCGCGGTCTTACCGATCAGGCCATGCTGTAAATCGGCGTCCACCTCGCGCGCCAACACCTCCGGCGTGTCGAGATATTCAAACACCGGCGCGCTCAGCCGATAGCCGGCCGGATGAAAAATGCACACCAGATCGGCGATGACTCCCCGCAACGGGGTGTCGTAGATCGTCGCGCCGCGCGCCCGGCGAAGGCCCAGCAGATTCAGCAGATCGTTGCCGCCGATGCGCAAACCCAGCACCCGGGCGCGCAACCCGCTGTCTGCCAGTCGATCGCGCAGGACCTCCATCTGGCGGCGGTCGAAGACTTCCACGGTTTCCAGAATCGGCAGCAGCGCGTGTCCCCAACCATCATCCCAAACCCGCAACCAGTCCCCCAGGCTCTGCGGGCCGAACTTGGGCAGCACGAAACCCTGAACTCGCTCGATGCCGTCCATCCGCAGCAACCGGCGCAGCACGAGAGGATTGCGCGGGCGGACGAACCGCAACGGCGGTCCCGGCTCCAGGGTCGGCAGCAGCGCCGCCAGATGCCCCAGGGCTTGTTCGATGTCCCGGTCGTGGACCGCGTCCTCGGTGCAGAAAATCATCGAACGCAAGGCGGGAAACCGCCGACCGCTGGCGATCTCCCCTAAATCCGAACGGCTGGCGGGGACATACAGCGAAGCGCCCAGCCGCAGCGCCGACAGCGCTGACCGGGATTCGTGGGACGACTCTTCATGGGGCGGTTCGGCGGGCAGCGGCGCCGTGCGAAATTCGACGGGAATGACGCTCATGACAGATCCTTGATCAGGGCGGTGGCTTGGATGGGTATGGCCGAATCGGTCTCGACCGGCACCCGTTTTTGCTCGGCCAACAAACGCAGATGCGCGACATCGGGGTGTTCGAGATCGCGCAGCAGCAACCGGTCGGGCAGGCGTCGCAATAACACCCGGGTCGCCTCGGCCACGCCCGGCTTGACGAAATTGCGGTCGGCGATGCGGTAACGGGCATGAATCCGCACCAGAAACGCCGTCATCGCCTCCCGCCGCGCCCGCCGTTCCCCGGCGTCGCCCCGCACCCGCACCGGCACCGGCACGACCGTGGCGAAATGCCCGGCCACCTGGTCGAGAAACCAGGTCGAGCGATCGTGCGGGGCGAACTCCGGGTAAAACACGCAGCCGTGAAAATCCGCCGGACCGATGGCGGCATTGAGAATCGAGCGGCTGGTCAGCCCGGACACCGTGGCGTTCAAAATCCCGCTGGGGATGGCGTAGTCGTCGGCGGTCGCCGCCACGTCGGCCACGCCGCCGATGTCGGAGACCACAAATAGCGTCTCGTCCAGGCGTTCCGGCTCGCGGGCGTTCCACCGGGCCAGCGCCCGCCGCAATTCCTCGGCGATCACCCCCTTGGCGGTCCAACCGTCCACGAACGCCAATCCCGCCGGCGCGCGCCCTTCCCGCCGCAGGATGAATTTCAGGGCATTCTCGTCGATGCCTCGATCCCGGATGATCGAAATCGAGTAGTGGCGGACCTCCATCCGACCCAAGCCGCGCAAGGCTCGCGCCAGCAGCGCCCCGATCGGCGTACCGGCGCGTGCCAGCGACACCACGGTCAATGGTTGGGATCGGGTCGTCGCCAGATGGTGGGCCAGCGCCACGATTTCCGCCGCCAGCCATTGGGTATAGCGGGCGGTCAGCGCCTCGAACAGGTGCAGGTAATGGGGATTTGGCACCGATTCCGGGGCCAGCAACTCGCTGTAATGGCGTTGGCCGGACTGAATCAGTCGCTCCTTGGTCGCCACGTCCACCATGTCCAGTGGAATGGGTTTGAGCAGGAACATCGTGTCTTCAGGATGGTAGCTGCCGGAAAATGGTGTCATCACGCGGGTCTATTTCAACTCACCAAGGCGCGGACTGCTTCCGCCGTCGCCCCAGAGTAGCCGGCGAATTTTGCTCAATAATGAAATCGGCATGGCAAAATCACCAGCGTATCGTCCTCCCGTTCCTGGATATTCCGTCCGGACCGCCAATCGTTGAACGCTTCGGCTAACCGCGCCGCATTGGCGGGCGAACTCAGTAGATTAGGTGGTCGCATCCATCTCCTCGCGTTTCCGATACTTCCTCGTCAGTCGTAAGTTTTTCCCCCAAGCCTCTTGAGGAGGCGGCTCGAAAGCA
>REEE01000152.1 GCA_007695245.1 Candidatus Competibacteraceae bacterium
GGCGCAACTGAACGCCCTGGCGGACGGTCTGATCTAGCGTTGCGGCGCGGCCAGCGACCCGCGCCCTGCCCCACCCGATCCACGCGCACAGGAGACCGCTTCATGGCCCAAACCCCCTCCACCATGCTGCCCCTGGGTACCCCCGCCCCGGATTTCCGCCTGCCCGAACCCGCTACCGGCAAAACTGTATCCCTCAGTGATTTCCAGGACGCCCCCGCGCTGCTGGTGATGGTCATCTGCAACCATTGCCCCTTCGTCAAGCATATCCGGACCGAACTGGCCCGGTTCGGCCGCGACTACCAGGCCAAGAGGCTGGCCATGGTCGCCATCAGCGCCAACGACGTCGCCAACCATCCCGACGATAGCCCGGCGAAGATCGCCGAGGAAGCCCAAACCTATCCCTTCCCCTACCTCTACGACGAAAGTCAGGCCGTCGCCCAAGCCTATCGCGCCGCCTGCACCCCGGATTTCTTCCTGTTCGACGCCGCCCGCAAGCTGGTCTATCGCGGCCAGTTCGACGGCAGCCGACCCAGCAACAACGTCCCGGTGACCGGCACCGACCTGCGCGCCGCCGCCGATGCGGTGCTGGCCGGACAGCCGGTTTCACCCGAGCAGAAGCCCAGCATCGGTTGCAACATCAAATGGAAGGCCGGCAACGAGCCGGATTACTACCGCTGAAGGAACGGAAACCCCCCCTCACCCTACCCCGCTTCCGCTGGCGGGAGCGGGATTCTAATCCGTGCTCCGAACACCACCATCAACGTTCGATGGTGTAGACCAGATCGGCACCGGAACCGATGACGCTGCTGGTGGACTCGAACACCAGCCGTCGGCTGATGCGATACCGGACGTTGAAGGTATTCACGGCATCCATCAGACCCACGCCGTAACCGACATACAAATTCGGAGTCAGGAACTTGCCCAGCATCAGCGCGGCGCTTTCGTCGCCGTTGCTGGTATCCAGTTCCAGGGTATCCAGACCAATGGCACCGCCCAAACCCTCGCCGATCACCCCGCCGCCGCCCAATCCCAGGGCGCTGGCCGCCCGGAACAGCAACGCCGCCTCGCCGCCCGTACCGCCCGACATCCGACCCAGCACCAGCAAAGACAAGATGTCGGGATCGGACATGCGGGGGTCGGAAAACAGCGTCAATTGCGGTTGCCTGAGCGTGCCCCGGATCTGCGCGCCAGCGGTGATCTCCGTCCCGGCCATCCGATCCGTACTCTGCCGCGCCACCCGCAAATCCAGCCCCGGATTATCGAGCGGGCTGTTGCTGAACAGCAGTTGTCCGCGCTGTACCTCAATCTCTTCACCGAAAATCCGGTAGTTGCCGGCGACCACCTCAATCCTGCCGCTACCGCGCGGCGCCAGCTCCGGCGTCTCCTCCACCAGCAGACTGCCCGTAAGCCGGGCTTTGAACACCGGCGTTTCCACACGCACGTCGTCGCCCAGGACCACCCGCACGCGCGCGAAGAGCGCGATCCCCGGCTGAGGCTCCTCCTCGTCGCGACTGACGATGATCACATCGCCGGATGGCCGGATCGCGCCCGGACGGCTGGCTTCCGGCGGTCGGAGAAACGCGCTGGGGATCGTCACCGTGCCGTCGATCCGCACCCGGCTGGCGTCGACGGCGATTTGCAGGTCAGGGCTGATCCGCATTTGCAGGTCGCTCGTGTCGAGCGCCTGAAAATCCCGCCCCTGAATGTTCAGATCGAGTTCCGGTTTCAGAGGATCCACCGTACCGGTCAATTGCAACTGGCCGGGTCCGGAGCGCACCGAACCGGAGATTTGCAACGGTCCCTGCCCGTTGCTGGCGGCGGTCAGTTGCAGGTCTTGCAGGTTGATTCCGGCCTCGGGAATGGCGGCACCGGCATTCTCCAACCGGATTTGCCCGCGCAGCACCAGCTTGGGGAGCGCGCCGGAGGCGGTGAGATCGGCCCGCAACTGGCCGGTGACCTGGTGCAACTGCGGTACGAACAGCGCCACCACGCTGAGATCGGTGATGGTGGCATCGAGCCGACCCTCCACGCGGGGGTCGCCGAATGGGTCCTGGACGCGCAGATTGGTTTGCAATTGACCGGTCTGGGCCAAGTCCAGCCGGGCCTCGGCGGCGAGCGCGCGATCATCGAAATTGCCTTGCAGGGAACCGCCGTTCAGCGTGAAGCGCAAGGGCTGACCCTCGGCTTCCAGCCGCAGACTGCCGGGGGCGGCGCGTAGATCGAACCGGCCTTGCAGCGCGCCGGCGGGATCGCCGCTGACGGCGACCGTGCCGCTGACCCGGGTCGCGAGCTCCAGGCCGGGCGGAAAAAACGCCTGAAAGCGCTGGGGGGTCAGATCGTCCAGGCGCAGTTCGCCGTTGAAGCCGCGCGCCGCGTCCCACTGACCTTGCAGGCACACGCGGGTGGGGGCGCTGCGCAGGCAGGCGGATTCGAGGCGGGCCTGCTCGGCCGAAGCCCGCACCGCCACCGCTTGCTCCAGGCTCCAGTCGCCGGCGACGGTGCCTCGGGCGCTCAACTGGGTGATGCGGCCCTGCCAGAGCAGAGCGGGGAGTTGCAGGTTGCCGTTCAGCGCCAGGCCGAACTGACCGGGTTCGCCGGCCAGTTCCGCGGTGAGCTCGTGGGCCTCCGGGAGACCGGAACCGGCGAGGCTCACGGTCCGCCAGTTCTGACCGCCCAGCACCAGCCCTGCACCGGTGATGTTCAACTGGGAACGGCTGGCGCCGGCGACATCCACGCGAGCCTCGCCGGTCAATTGCTGGATTCGCGTGTCCCCGTACCGCAGATTCCGTACCGTGAAGTTCGCCGCCACCGTCGGCTGATCGCGGGAACCGCTGAGATTGCCGGTGCTGGCGACGGCGCCGCTGAGTCCCGGAACCAGCGACTGCAATTGCGGCGCGTCCAGGGTCCAGCGTAAATCCCAGATCTGGGCCAGCGTCCCCTCCGCCTCCAGGCGGGCGTCGCCGGCGGTCAGGCGCAGGGTTTTGATGTTCAGATCCTGATTCTGAATCGCGACTTCGGCATTGCCGCGCACCGCCTGTCCGCTCAACGTGCCCGCGAGTTCGTCGAGCCAGACCTGGGCCGTCAGCGTGTCATTTTCCAGGCTTCCGTCGCTGCGGAGTCGCAGATTCAGCGTGCCGGGGACCTCCGGCCATTGCGCGCCGGGATTCAGTCCCCGGCCGTTCAGCGCGACCTGCCAGGTCACGGCGGGCAACCAGGAGGCATTGATCTCGCCTTCCAGGGTTCCTTCCAGCGTCTGGCCGCTCAATCTGACATCGCGCACCGCTTGATCGGAACCGCGGCCGGTCAGCGTCCAGCGGCCTTGGGGAATATCCGGGCCTTGCAGGTCGGCCGCAAGCTGAAACTGGTAATCCTCAACGCCGCCCTCGACCGCGAATTCTCCTTGGGTGCTTTCGATCTGCGCCGGGCCGGTCAACGGCCAGGTCAGCGCCTGCCATTGCCCGGTCACGGCGAAGCGCAATTCCGCGAATTGCACCTCGCCCTGGGCGGTCAGAGTCAGCGGTCGGTCGGCGGCGGTCAGGCGCAATTCGTCCACCTGGATCGCGTGCTCGTCGCCGGCGGCGGTGAACGCCAGCGTCGCGGGGCCGAGTTCCGGCAGATCGGTGGTGATTTCCCCCTGTCCTTGAAAGCGCGTCAGCACACCTCGCGCGTCGATCCGGGCGGTGAGCGGACGACCGGCCAGGTCCGGAACCAGCGGTTCCAGGTCGGGTACGTCCAATCGAGCTTCGACCGACCAGGCGGGCTCCGGGGCGAGTGGCTCGCGCACGGTGCCGCGCAGGTCCAGCGTGGCCGCGCCGGTGATGTTCTGGGTCAGGCGCAACTCGTCGAGCAGTGCGCCGCTGAGTTCGCCGTGGCCCTGGAACGCGCCGTGTTCGGGCGTGATCACCCGCCAGTTCATCTGGATGTGCAGCGGGTAGTCGCCCGAGGGAGTCAGTTGGCCGCTGAATTGGACTTCGCCCAGCGGCGACCCGGCATCCAGCAATTCCAGAGCCAAGCCGTCCGCGTCGAATCGGGCCTTGAGATGGATGGCGTCGATCTGGATCGGTTCGGCGCCGGCGAGATGAAGATGAAGGGCGCGGCCTTGCAGGTCGGCGATATGGACCGCGACGGGCAATTGGATATCGGACAGCACCAGCGGTTCGGTGGGTTCCTCGGCCGCGGCGCCGGGCGGTAGATGCAGATCCAGACCCTCAACGTGCAGGTGGGTGACGTTGACCACGCCGGAGAACAGATCGGTGGGACGCCAGTCGAAGTCGCCGCTTTCGAGCGCCACGCGCAGCGGCCCGTCTTCGTAGCGCAACCCTTCGATGCGCAACGGTCCCAGCAGTCGGCCGCTGACTTGCTCGTAACTCAACTGACCCGGCGCCAGTCGTTCGGCCAGCGCCAGCAGTCCGCGCAGGCCGGTTTCGGTGGAGACCGCCACGCCCGCCGCCGCCAGCGCCAGTGCCAGCACCAGGAGAGGTAGCGCGAACAGCCAGAACAGCAGGCGGCGCAGGGTACGCGTAAGGCTCATAGATCAGGTCCGATGCTGAAGGAGAAGCGGAAGACGTCGCCCGGGGGGCGGTCCAGTCCGGAAGCAAAGTCGATGCGCACCGGTCCGACCGGCGAGCGCCAGCGCAAACCGAAGCCCGCCCCGGTTTTCAGGTCGGGGCTCGTCCCGTCGAAGGCGTCGCCGCTGTCCACGAAGGCGGCCAGGCTCCAATTTTCCCAAATTCGGTGCTCGTACTCCAGACTGCCCACCAGCAGGTTCTTGCCGCCGATCACGACGCCGTCGGCGTCGGTGGGACCGATCTGGTTGAAGGCGTAGCCGCGCACGCTGGCGTCGCCGCCGGTGAAAAAGCGCAGGGAAGCCGGCAGTTGCTCGAAATTTTCCTGAATGAAGGTGGTCCCGGCATCGGCGCGGGCGATGAAGCGACTGTTCTCGTTCAGGGCGTAGATGCCTTTCAGACGCAGCGCGCTTTGCACGAAGGTGATGTCCGACAGGAGCGCCGTTGAAGCGCCGCGCAGTTCGATGCCGAACAGCAGACCGCGGGTCGTGTGCAAGCGATCATCGGCAGCGACCCAGGTCCAGTTCAGGCCGGGAATCAGCAGCAGCGAGGTTTTGGTGGGGACGTTGCCGATGCTGAATTCTTCGTACTGATAGTTCAGGTTGTAGTTCTTCAGCCACCGGCCATCCTGATGTTGCCAGCTCCCGCCGAGGGTGATGCGCTCGAAGTCCTGTTGTTGGTGCTCCTGCCGGACGTAGCCGGCGGTCAGCGCGTATTCGTCGGTGGTCGGGTCCCGTCCGGGGATCATGTATCTGAAGCCGAGCCCCGCTTGGATCTGGGAGCCGAGCAGTTCCGCCTCGTAGTGATGGCCCTGGCGGTTGATCCAGCGTTGTTCGAGGCGCGCGCGGCCGCGGATGCCGGTGTCGGTGCCATAGCCGAGACCGAAGCTGTACCGGCGCTGCGCGTTGGGCTCCAGTTCCACCTCGATCGGCGCGATGCCGCTGGCGGGGTCGGGGGGGGCGCTGATCTGGACCTGGGCGAAATAGGGGCTGGCGAACAGATCGCTTTGCAGTCTCAACAGATCGCGGGTGGTGTAGGGATCGCCGGGCTGGAAGCGGGGGAAGCGGGCCAGCAATTCGGGCGACAGGATGTTTTGCTTGAAAGTCACGTCGCCGAAGCGGTAACGCTGGCCGGCGTCGTAATGCAGGTGAATGGCGGCCTCGTAAGCGTCCAGGTCGATGAGGATGGCGCGTTGGGTGAAACGGGCGTCGAAAAATCCGCGTTCGATGGCGACTGTTTCCAGAGTTTGCTTGAGTCGTTCGTACCGAACATGGTCGAGAGGCTCGCCCTGGGTCAGCGGTAACGGGTCCAGAACCCGTTGGAACGCCGTATCCTGCTGGCCTTCGCCGAGCACCCGCACGTCCAGCACGGCGATGAGAATCGGTTCGCCGGATTGGATCCGATAGCGCGCCTCCCAGCCCTCGGGGGTACGGTTCAGTTCGGTTTCGATGGTGGGCGCGTAGTAGCCGAAGGGTTCCAGCGCCTGCCGGATCTCGCGTTCGGCCCGGCCGTGCAGCCAGCGCAACCGGACTTCTTCCGGCGCGGCCTGCCCGGCGAAGCGGTTGATGTCCAGGGTCGCCAGGACATTGTCGCGCAGCGCACCCTCCACGCCTTCGACGATGACGGTCAGCGTCCCATCGTCGTTGCTGGCGGTGGGGGGTTGGGCGTGCGCCGGTCCGACGACGAGCGCGAGCGCGCAAAACCAGAGCAGCCAGGCGAAAGCGGAATACACACCAGATTGATTCATACGAGCGAGCAGGTCGGGCCGTGTTCGGCGCAGCGTGTTGGCGACCGCGGCATTGCGGAGGAACGGGGATAGTCCCACGCGGTCTGGAATTGAGATTAAATGATTATAATCCTTACCGCACTGTTCGCGAGTCCGGAAATATCCTCCGGTCTCGCGATTTTCCCGAACCGACCGGAAGCCGCCATGCCCGATTTTTATTATCCCACCCTCGAAGCCTTTGTCGGCAACACCCCACTGGCGCGGTTGCAGCGCCTGCCGGGAGACACCACCAACCTGATTCTCGGCAAGCTGGAGGGCAACAATCCGGCGGGTTCGGT
This sequence comes from Candidatus Competibacteraceae bacterium, assembly GCA_007695245.1. GTDB lineage: Bacteria > Pseudomonadota > Gammaproteobacteria > Competibacterales > Competibacteraceae > REEE01. The sequence continues at coordinate 6,630 of REEE01000152.1, forward strand.
CAAGGATCGGCCGGCGCTGAGCATGATCCAGCAGGCGGAGGCGCGCGGCACGATTCAACCCGGCGATGTACTGATCGAAGCGACCAGCGGCAACACCGGCATCGCCCTGGCGATGATCGCGGCCATGAAGGGCTACCGGATGGTGCTGATCATGCCGGCCAACCAGACCGCCGAACGCAAGCATGCCATGCGGGCTTATGGTGCCGAACTGATCCTGGTCAGCCAGGAGGAGGGTATGGAAGGCGCTCGCGATCTCGCCGCGCAAATGGAGCGGGAAGGGCGGGGCCGGGTGCTCGACCAGTTCGCCAATCCCGACAATCCGCTGGCGCACTATCAAACCACCGGCCCGGAAATCTGGCGCGATACGCTCGGCCGCGTGACGCACTTCGTCAGCGCCATGGGCACCACCGGCACCATCATGGGCGTGTCGCGCTATTTGAAGGAGCAGGACCCGGCCGTGCAAATCATCGGCGTGCAGCCGATCGAAGGTTCCTGCATCGCCGGCATTCGCCGCTGGCCACCGGAGTATTTGCCGAAAATCTACGACCCGGCGCGGGTGGATCGGGTCATGGACGTCAGCCAGGTCGAGGCCGAGCACATCACCCGCCGGTTGGCCCGCGAGGAAGGGATTTGCTGCGGCGTGTCGGCGGGTGGAGCCCTGGCGGCGGCGTTGCGGCTGTCCGCGGAAGTCGAGAACGCGGTCATCGTGACGATTATCTGCGACCGGGGCGACCGATATCTATCCACCGGCCTGTTCGCGGATTGAGGGGGCGGTGATGAAGGGCATGGCGGCGAAGCGGAAGCAGTGGGCAGCGGAGCCTTTGACCGTCCGCATCGAGGATCTGACCCACGAAGGGCGCGGCGTGGCCCGACGGGACGGCAAGGCGGTGTTTGTGGAAGGTGCGTTACCGGGTGAAGAAGTGCGCTGCGTCTACACCATCCGCCGGAGCCGCCGCGATGAGGCCCGGGTGTTGGAGGTTCTGGAACGGTCACCGGAACGAGTCGAGCCGCGCTGCGCGCATTTCGCGATCTGCGGCGGGTGCGCCCTGCAACATCTGGAGCCGGCCGCGCAGGTGGCGCTCAAGCAGCGCTGGTTGCTGGACAACCTGATTCATATCGGCAAGGTCCAACCCGAACAGGTGTTGGAGCCGTTGCTCGGGCCGATATGGGGTTACCGGCGCCGGGCGCGGTTGGGGGTCAAGTGGGTCGCGAAAAAGGACCGGGTGTTGGTGGGATTCCGCGAGCGGCACAGCGCGTTCGTGGCCGATCTGCGCCGCTGCGAGGTGTTGGACGAGCGGGTGGGCGGGCTGCTGGAGGAACTGGCGCGGCTGATCGAGGGCTTGTCCATCCGCGACCGAATCCCCCAGATCGAGGTCGCCGGCGGTGATACGGTGATGAGTTTGAATTTTCGAGTGCTGGTGCCGCCGAGCGAGACGGACCGGGAGCGGCTGCGCGAGTTTGGCGAGCGGCATGGCCTGACGCTGTACCTGCAACCGGGCGGGCCGGAGAGCATCCAGCCGCTGGATCGCCCCTCATCCCCGGCTCCTCTCCCGCAAGGGACGAGGGAGGATTTGAGTTACCGGCTGGAGAGTGGGCTGGAACTGACGTTCGAGCCCGACCATTTCGTCCAGATCAATGCCGCGATCAACCGGCAACTGGTCGAGCGAGTCAGTGAGTTGTTGGCCATCGGCCCGCAAGACCGGGTGCTGGATCTGTTTTGCGGGCTGGGTAATTTCACCCTGGCGCTGGCCGGGCGGGCGCGGGAAGCGGTCGGGATCGAGGGCGACGGGCGACTGGTCGAGCAGGCCCGGCGCAACGCGGCGCGCAACGGCATCGATAATGCCGTGTTCCAGGTCGCCGATCTGGCGGGCGAGCTGACGGGACAACCGTGGCTGGACGGCGGCTACGATCAAGTGCTGCTCGATCCACCCCGTTCCGGCGCGCTGGAACTCATGCCGCGGGTGGCGGCGTTGGGGGCCCGGAAAATCGTATACGTTTCCTGTCACCCGGCCACGCTGGCGCGGGATGTCGGCGTACTGGTCCACCAGTTCGGCTATCGACTGGCAAGCGCTGGGGTGTTGGACATGTTTCCGCATACCGCGCACGTTGAGTCGTTGGCGGTGTTGGTCCCTCTTTGAGGGGGGTCGCGAACCCTTCAGGCGAAGTTTGGGACAAGCTGATGGATGGTGGGGGACTTACCCCTCACTCCCCGCCGAGGCCGGCAACACCGGCTTCATTCGGGCGCTCAGGTTGATTTCGGCGTCCCGCGCGCCCAAAAGATTTTGGTAAACAATGGCGTATTCCAGGACCCGCTGCACGTAGGTCCGGGTTTCTCGATAAGGAATCGTCTCCGCCCAGATATCGGCGGGCAAAGCTTCGTCGGTTGGCAGCCATTGCGCGACCCGGTTCGGACCGGCGTTGTAGGCGGCGGTGGCCAGCACCGGATTGCCCTGCAAGCGTTCCAACATCCGTCCCAAATAGTGGACGCCATAGCGGATGTTGGTGCCGGGTTGCAGCAGGGTCGGATTGGCGGAATCCTCCCGCAGCTCCCGAGCGATTTGCCGGCCGGTGGCGGGCATGACCTGCATCAGACCCAGCGCGCCCGCCGGCGAGCGGGCGTCGGCGCGGAAAGCGCTTTCCTGACGGATGACGGCGTAGACCCAGGCCGGATCCACGGTCCCGGCGCGGGCGTTGGCCAGCACGCGTTCCTGGTGGGCCAGCGGAAAGCGCAGCGCCAGATCGTCCCAATGCGCGGCGCGGGCGATGGTGACGATGGCCTGCGAGTGCCAATCCCAGCGCTGGGCCAGGAGCGCGGCCTGCTGGAGTTCCACGCGGTCGAAGTCCTGAATGGCGCGCAACCATTCCCGGGTGGCTTCCGGTTCGCGCCCCAGAATGTAGAGTTCTCGGGCGCGTTGCAAGCCGGGAGAACGGGCCAGGAGCGCCGCCAGTTCGGTGGCGGTCGCGGTCAGCGGATCGTTGCCGAGGATATAGGGAGCGCCGATCCGGTCGGCGGCCAGGAAGCCGTAATAATCCCGCTGTCCCGCGGCGTTCCGATACGCCTCGCGCGCGGGTTCGGCCTGCTCCAGGGCTTCCAACGCTCGGCCCCGCCAATACTGCCAGCGCGGGCTGTCCCGTTCCTCGGCGGTTAACTGATCCAGCCAGTGCAGGGTCGCCGGCCAGTCGCCCGGCCGCAAAACGACCCGAATCCGCCATTCCCGCACGTCCTGGTCCACCACGGTGTCCGGCAGGGCCACCAGTCGCTCCAGAGACGTCGGGTGGTAATCGCTGGCGATCCACAGCGCGAGCATCCGCTCCTCAGCCGCCAGCGCGGGCGCCAGGCGTGGGTCGCGTTCCTTGAGCGTATCGAGCGCCGTTAGGGCCGCCAGCGCGTCGCGCCGTCGCCACTGGCTCAGCCCGTCGTTCAGGATGGCCGCGACGCGCGGATCGGCGGTGTCAAAGCGGTCGGCGTCCTGAATCAATGACGGGTTCTCGGCGACGGCCAGCCAGGTATCCGCCAGTTTCTGATCCGTGTCATCCATGGTCGCACGCAGAAAGCGGGCCAGCCCCAGTTCGCGATTCTCCATCGCCAGCGCGAACCGTTGCCAAAGCAGTTCGGGGGTGAGCCCTCCGCGAGCCTGCCAGGCGGCGATGATGGGATCGCAAACATTCGGCAGCGAGCGGCCATGCAGCCAGACCGTGGCGAAGTCCTGAAACGCGGCTTCGCCTTGACCGGTGTTCAACAGTGCCTGTCGGTACCAACAGTCGAAGGTCGGGTCGCGGATGGCGGTGAAATCGACGAGGTAGTCGTCCCAACGACCTGCGTTGGCAAGCTGGCGCAGCCAGGCGGCGCGCAGCCGGTCGGCCAGTGGCGAATCGGCGTAATTACTGAAGAACCCCCGTACTTCCGCTGCGGGGAAAGTCGCCAGTCGGCGCGAGAGATCCTGATAGCGCAGGTAGGGGTAGAGCGGATAGGCGCGCAACAGGCTGTAGTCGATGGGCGCGCCGATCCGCAGGGCCTGCTCGGCGACGTGGAACGCCTCCCGCTGCGCCCGCAAGGATTCCGTCGCGCCGACATCGCCGCCGATCCCAACGGCGAGGGCGATGACGACCAGCGGAATCCACCAGCGCCGGGTGAGTCGTCGCCCGGAACCAACGCTGGGTCCGGGTTCGGCTTTCAAACGACTGGCGCCACGGGGGCGATCAGGGTCAGAGCGCATATCACCAGGGTGTGAGACTCCCTCCCCCCTGGCGGGGGAAGGTTGGGGTGGGGGGTATGAACGGTCACGCCTCCTGTTGCACCGGATTACCGAACCATTTATTTCGGGCCACCTTGCGCAGCAGATCGACCGGGATGATTACGACGGCGAGCAGCAGCACGATGATCCATTCCTGCACCGACAAGCCGACCGTGCGCAAGATTTCCCCGCCGTAGGTGATAAAGAACACCTGAATCACCATGATTCCGGGAATGATGATGCTGAACAGACGGTTTTCGAGCAGGTTCTCCCACAGATTCAAGCCTTGGGTGCGGGCGTTAAACGTATTGAACACCTGAATGAACACGAAGAAGGCGAAGAACGCCGTCAGGAACTTGGCCTGCGCTTCCGGCGTACCGAGTTCGTGGCCGCCGGAGAACCAGGCCTGGGTGGTGCCGCTGGTCAGGAACACGATGCTGATGAACGCAATGAATGCGCCGTTGATCAGGATCGACGACCACATATCGTTGTTGATCAGCGGTTCGTCGCGCCGCAGCGGTTTCTCCCGCATGTAGCGCTGCAAGGCCGCCTCGCCGGCGAAAGCCAATCCCGCCAGGGTGTCCATGATGATGTTCAGCCACAACAACTGGGTCATGGTCAGCGGCAGGTCGAAGCCGAAGAACTGTCCCAGGAACACCACCAGGATGGCCGAGACGTTCACCGTCAACTGGAAGATCAGGAACTTGCGGATGGACTTGAACAAGGTCCGCCCGTACAACACCGCCTTGGTCAGCGAGGAGAAGTTGTCGTCGAGGATGACGATGTCGCCGGATTCCTTGGTCATTTCGGTGCCGCTGCCCATAGCGAAGCCGACATCGGCGTTCTTCACCGCCGGCGCGTCGTTGACCCCGTCGCCGGTCATACCGACCACCAGCCCCAGTTCCTTGGCCAGCTTGACCAGCCGGCTCTTGTCGGTCGGGAAGGCGCGGGCGACCACATACAGATGCGGCAGCCTCTTTTTCACTTCATCGTCCGACAATTCGGCCAGCTCGGTGGAGGTCATGACGATGGCCTCCGGATCATCTTCCAGCAACCCCACGTCCTTGGCGATGGCTTGGGCGGTTTCCTTGGCGTCGCCGGTGATCATGACCACGTGAATGCCGGCCTCCTTGGCGGTTTTCACCGAGGCATAAGAGGTGTTGCGCAATTCGTCGCGCATCCCGAACACTCCGACCAGGGTCAGATCGGCCGGCAGCGCCTTGCTATCATTGATGGGGGTGTCGGTCACCGCCACCGCCAGCAGCCGCATGGCCCGCGTGGACAGGTCCTTCATGGCCGCCTGCAGGGTACCTGGGTCGCTCAGATCGACCGTATTGCCCTCCGGGTCCAGATAGCGCGTGCAATTTTGCAGGACCACTTCCGGCGCGCCCTTGACCAAGGTCAGCGCCCGGTCGCCGGTCACCTGCGTGGCGGAAAACTTGCGGGAGCTGTTGAAGGGAATGAGATCGACGATCTCCGCGGCGGCCTGCGTCAGATAGGGCGTCACGAAGTGCAGCAACGCCTGCTCGGTGCGGTCCGCGCCGACCATCCTGATGTCCTTCGGGTCGCTGGCGTCGATCACCGCGCTGGTGTTGTTGCGCAGGGCGAAGCCGGCGGTATCGCGCAACACCTGGGGGATCTCCTCCAGTTTTTCAAACCGCGTCCCGGCCCCGGTGAGGAAAGCGCTGACCGACAGCCGACCCTGGGTCAGGGTGCCGGTTTTGTCGGTGAACAGCAGGTTGAGGCTACCGGCGGTTTCGATGCCCAGCAGTTTGCGCACCAGCACCTTGACGTTGAGCAGTTTCTTCATGTTGATCGCCAGCACCATGGCGATCATCATCGGCAAACCTTCCGGCACCGCCACCACGATGACGATGATGGCCAGGATCGCGGCGGTCACGAAATCCTTGACGATCAGGCCGGTCTCCTGCGCCCAATAGATCTCGAAGCCACCGCCTTGCAGAAAGATAGTGTTGAACATGAAGGCGATGAAAATGAAGGTGGCGCCGATGTAGCCGAACATCGCGATATGCCCGCCCAGCACGGTCAACTTGTGCTGCAAGGGCGAGAGCCGGTCCTCGGCGGACAGCAGTTCCTTCATGGTCTGGCCGTAGCGGGTTTGGTCGCCGACCGCGCTGGCCCGCATCACGCATTCGCCATCGACCAGCAGGCCGGCGCGGAACAGGCGCTGGTCCTCCGTCGCCGTCGCCGGATCGGCTTGTTCGGGCAGAGCGGTCTTTTTGACCGGTTCGGATTCCCCGGTGAGCGCCGCTTCGTCGACCTCCGCATGGCCGGCGATCAGCCAGCCGTCGGTGGGGACGGTGTCGCCCGGTTGCAGCAGGATGCAGTCGTTGACCACCAGGTCGTCGATCGAAATCTCGGTCAGGTGGCCATTTCTGAACACCTTGACTTGAATCATCGAGGCTTCTTCCAGCAGTTTCTGGAAAGACTGCTCGTTGCTGTGTTCCGACCAAGTAGCGACGAAGGTGGCGATCACCACCGCGAAGGCGATGCCGACGCTTTCGTACCACTCGGCATAACCAAAAATCGTTAATAGAACCGTGATCAGCAGGGCGGCGATCAGGATGATGATGATGGGGTCTTTCAAGTTACCGAGCAGTTTGTCCCAAAAGGTTTCGGTGTCCTGACTGGCCACCGCGTTGGAACCGTGCTGGGCGCGGGACAGTTCGGCTTCCTGATCGGTTAATCCCGGATAGGTGAATTTCATACAGGCCTTGAGCACCAAGAGAGGATTATTAAGGGGGGCGGACGCCCCGGAAAACATGGCGTGGCGAGGACGCCAAGGTCCGCATGGGGAGAGCGGACGGCGTTGAAGTCTATCAGAGACTGTGCGGCGGTGAGAGGGGAAGTTGAGGCGGTTGCTCTTTTACCCGCGGGGCCGGGTCGCCCCTGCGGATCACCACCGTTTCGGCGCGAATCCGAGCCGGTTTTTGACTTCCATGAGTTGATCGCCCACCGCCAGCACCAGAAACCCGGTCTTCTCGGCATAATTCAGTACGCTGTCATCCACCGCCAGGGTGGCGAGAATCCCCACGATCGGCAGTTCCTGGTACTCGGGAAAGAATTCCCGAAATGCGCCAATGTCCTCGATGAAGCGATCCACATGGGCGCTGGTCAGGGTCGCTTTGGTGCTGTTCAGGCCCACCAAATTCGCGGTCACCGCGACGGCGTCGAATTCCTTCACCCGTCCATCCGCCAGCCGGCGCTTCCGGCGCGGCCCCAAGTCGAGAATCTCCTCTTTCAGCGTTTCCCGCAGGATGCGCGGCAGGCTGGGATAAACCAAATCCTCCACCAGCGTACCCAACTTGTTGGCCAAATCCCCCCACTGGCGGTTCATCTCTCTAATTTGTTGGCGATTTTCCTCCTTGAAATCGCGCAGCTCCGCCTCGGTGCGCAGTTGCGAGTTGTAAACCTTGTTGAATTCAATACCGACGCTGGTGATAAAGTTTTCCAGCGCCTCTTCCAGCCGGTCGACGCGTTCGATGACGGTGGCCATGAGCCGTTCCTCAAGAATCAACAACAAACTTCATGATAACAAAACAGCGACTTAGAGGCTTTTTATCGGCCGCTCGCACCAACGATGATTCGGTCGCCGCTGGGGGTTAGAGCGGTGCGCGGAGTCGTCCCGGAACGGGAGTTGCCCGTGGAGCGGACGGTTTGGGCGGAACGGTTGCCGGCGGGGCGCGGGGTGATGATGGTAACGCCGCTGGAACGGCCCGGCGCTTGTTGGCCTCTCATCGCCACCGAACCGGCACCGGTGTGGTACAGACCGCTCGCTCGGTTTTGCTGGTATAAACTCAGAACCCGCACGACGTAGGTTTGAGTTTCCCGGAAGGGCGGAACCTGGTTGCCGTAGCGCTGTACCGCACCCTCGCCGGCGTTGTAGGCGGCCACCGCCAGTCGGGTGTCCTGGAAACGGTCGAGCAGCCAGCGTAAATAGCGGGCACCGCCCTGCATGTTAGCCACCGGATCGTAGGAGTTGCTGACTCCAAAGCGTTCGGCCGTGGCCGGCATCAGTTGCATCAAGCCCGTGGCGCCCTTGGGCGAAACCGCCCGCGGGTTGTAGGCCGATTCGGCCTGAATGACGGCGTGCATCAACGCCGGATCGAGACGGTGCTGCGCGGCGATACGCTGGATGTCGGCGGCGAAACGCTGGCGGTTGCTTTCAGCGGTGCGGGACAGTCGGGGGAGCGCGGCATTTCCAGGACGGACGTTCCCCGAACCATACAAATTGAGTGGAGCATAACTGGAGGTGGGTCTGACGGCGTCCTTGCGGTAGGCCGGGGTCCGCATGACCAGCTTGTAGCGGGGATCGTTGGGGACGTTGCTCAGGTGTCGTACGCCATTGCTGTCCACGAAGGCGTAAATGTCCGCCTGAACAGGTCCGGAAAGCGCTAGCATCATGGGAATCAGACCGGCCAATAGCCGCCGCATCATCGGGTTCTCCTTTAAGGTTTTTTATCAAAGGCCTGGTCGTGGCGAGAAGGTCGGGCGACCGTTCGGACTCAGGCGGGAGAGTCGAGCGTCTGTCGGTCAACGGGTTTAAGATTAGCATCAAACCGCGCGGCCGCAACCGGGCAGACCGGTCGGCGAAGAGCCGGTTGAGCGGTCAATTGTCTCCAATATTTTGAATATTAAAACCAAATTTTATTTGACACTGAATTGGCGACTCTCGATCATCGACCGGCATCCACACCACCGCGAGCACGCACGAGGGGATTATGATGTTCAGAACCGCGGAACTGCAACGCAAGCTGCCCAAAGAGGCTTACCATCAACAGGTGCCACAACTGCGGCAGGATCTGTTGATGGCGCAGATGGAATTGCGGGAGGCCGATTTTCCGGTCATCGTGGTGTTCGCTGGCGTGGACGGCGCGGGCAAGAGCGAGACGGTCAACAAGCTATACGAATGGATGGACGCACGCTGGTTGATCACCCGCGCCTTCGGCGCGCCTTCCGATGAAGAACGCGATCGCCCGGAATATTGGCGGTTCTGGCGGGAGTTGCCACCTCGGGGGCGCATGGCGTTATTTCTCAGTTCCTGGTACTCGCAGCCGATTCTCGATCAGGTCCACGGTCACAGCGGTTCGACCCAATTCGACGAGCAGCTCGAACGGATCAAGCGCTTCGAGCGGACTTTGGCCGACGATGGCGCGCTGATCCTGAAATTCTGGATGCATTTGTCCAAGGACGCCCAGAAGGAACGGCTGCGCAAGCTGGAAAAAAACCCGTTACTACACTGGCGCATTTCCGAGCGCGACTGGCGGCACTGGGAAATGTACGATCAGTTCGTCGGCGCCGCCGAACGCACGATCATGAAGACCAGCACCGGCCTGGCGCCCTGGAAAATCATCGAAGGGTATGACGAACGCTACCGCAGCCTCACCGTGGCGACCGTCATTCGCGATGCCATCCGGTTCCGGTTGGAGGAGGCGCGGGTTCAGGGCGCGAGTAACGGCGAAGTCGCCACCCACCCGCCCGGCGTGCTGGCGCCGGATCCGACCGGAGCGCCGCCAGTCACCATCCTGTCGGGGCTGGACATGAACAAAACCCTGGCCAAGGCGGAGTACGACGCGAGTTTGAAACGCTATCAGGGTAAGCTGAACCAGTTGCAACGCACGGCCCGCGACCGCAAGATTTCGACCCTGCTGGTGTTCGAGGGCTGGGACGCCGCCGGCAAGGGCGGCTGCATCCGCCGCATCACCGCCGCGCTGGACGCCCGTGATTATCAGGTGATCCAAATCGCCGCGCCTACCGACGAGGAGGCCGCCCACAGTTATTTGTGGCGCTTCTGGCGGCACCTGCCGCGGGCGGGCCGGGTCACCATCTATGACCGGAGTTGGTACGGACGAGTGCTGGTGGAGCGGATCGAAGGGTTTGCTCGCCCCCGGGAGTGGCAGCGCGCCTATGCCGAAATCAACGACTTCGAGGAACAGTTGGTGCAAAGCGGCATCGTGCTGGTGAAGTTCTGGTTGCACATCACTCCGGACGAGCAGTTGCGCCGGTTTCAGGAGCGCGAACAGACGCCTTATAAGGCCTGGAAGCTCACCGACGAGGACTGGCGCAATCGCGAGCGCTGGGTGGCTTATGAGCTGGCGGTCAACGACGTGGTGGAGCGCACCAGCACCCGCCAGGAGCCATGGACGCTGATCGAGGCGAACGACAAGCGTCATGCGCGCATCGAAGTGTTAAAAACCATTTGCGAGCGTCTGGAAGCGACGCTCGCCGAACAACCCAAATCATCCGAATCCACCAAGAAAGAATGAATGAAGGAGGCATCTGTTATGACCGAATCCGCTGTTATGACCGAATCCGCCGAAATCGCTGTCAAGGAATCCGAACCCACTGAGACCCGGTCGCGCGGCGGCCGCCGTCAACCACCCGGCGATGATCGGGCGGCGATCGAGTCGCCCGTCGTGGAATCGGTCGCGGCTCCGGAACCGGCGGCACCCGAGGAAGAACCCGTTCCGGCCATTGATCTGACGGCTCCCGAGTGGTATCTGAACCGCGAATTGACCTGGCTGGCCTTCAACCGTCGGGTGCTGCACGAGGCACAGGACGAGCGCACGCCCTTGCTGGAGCGGGTGAAGTTCCTGGCTATCGTCAGTTCTAATCTCGACGAATTCTTCATGAAGCGCATCGGCGGTCTCAAGCAGCAGATCGGCGCGCGGGTGCGGGAACTGACGGTGGATGGCCGCAGCCCCGAGCAGCAGTTGAGCGAATGTCTGGCGGTCGTGCGCGACATCGTGGAGCAACAGCGGGTGCTGGCGTCCCAACTGCACGTGCTGCTCAAGGAACAGGGCATCGTGATGCGCAGCTACCGGCGCTTGACGGACGCGCAACGCCAGCAGATGCGGGAGTATTACCTGGAGAATATCTTTCCGCTGGTCACGCCGCAGACCATGGACCCGGCCCACCCCTTCCCCTTTATTTCCAATCTCTCGCTGAATCTGCTGGTGACGGTGCGCTATCCCAACGACGACTCCACCGGGCTGGCGCGGATCAAGGTGCCGGTCGGGTCCGGGATTCCCCGCTTCCTCAAGGTCGGCGACGAGGAGTTGTACGTGCCCTTGGAGGATGTGGTCGCCAATAATCTCGACCTGTTGTTCCCCGGCATGGTGATCGAGGCCTGTGAGTTGTTCCGGGTCACCCGCAACGCCATCACCGAGCGCGACGAGGATCTGGCCGACGATCTGCTGGTGATGATCGAATCGGAGTTGCGCGAGCGCCGGTTCGCGCCGATCGTCCGGTTGGAGGTGGAGAAAAACATGGATGCGACCCATCGGGGCATGTTGGCCGCCGAACTGGGGCTGGACGAGGCCAATGAGGTGTTCGAGGTCGATGGCATGATGGCGTTGCGCGATCTGTTCCAGACCGTCGGCATCAACCGGCCCGAGTTGCACGATCCGCCGCACCATCCGCTCGACCATCCGAAGCTGAGCGACAAGCGCAATATTTTCCACATCATCCGCGAGACCGGGCCGATCCTGTTGCAGCATCCTTACGAGTCGTTCGCGACCTCGGTGGAACGCTTTGTCCTGGAAGCCAGCGACGATCCCAAGGTGCTGGCGATCAAGATGACCCTGTATCGCACCTCATCGGATTCCAAGATCATCCGGCATTTGATCGACGCCGCCCAGGAAGGCAAGCAGGTGACGGTGGTGGTGGAGTTGAAGGCGCGCTTCGACGAGGCGGCCAACATCCGCTGGGCGAGTCGCCTGGAGGAGGCGGGCATCCACGTCACGTATGGGGTGGTGGGGTTGAAGACCCACAGCAAGGTGATTTTGGTGGTGCGGCGCGACTTCAACGGCCTGCGCCGCTACGCGCACATCGGCACCGGCAACTACCACGCCGGCACCGCCCGGCTGTATTGCGATCTGGGCCTGCTCACCTGCGATCCGCGGACCGGCGAAGATTTGACCGAATTATTCAATTACTTGACCACCGGCTACGTGCCCAAGCGCAACTATCGAAAGCTGCTCCCGGCGCCGAAGGTGCTGAAACCGGGGCTGCTGGCCCGAATCGAGCGGGAAATCGAGCACGCCCAAGCGGGGCGGCCCGCCCTGATCCAGTTCAAGATGAATGCACTGGAAGACAAGGACATCACGGCGGCGTTATACCGGGCTTCGCAGGCGGGGGTCCAGGTGGACTTGATCGTGCGCGATACCTGCCGGCTGCGGCCGGGGATTCCGGGGTTGTCCGAGACCGTGCGCGTGATCAGCATCGTCGGCCGGTTTCTGGAACACACCCGGATTTTCTATTTCCTGAACGGCGGAACCGAGGAGTATTTCATCGGCTCGGCGGACTGCATGAAACGCAACCTGGAGAGCCGAGTCGAGGTGGTGACGCCGGTGGAGGCGCCGGAATTGCAGCGGGATTTACGGCAGATGCTGGAAGTGCAGATCAACGACCGGCGCAGCGCCTGGGAGATGCAGTCGGATGGGAGTTACATTCAGCGGATACCGGCTGAAGGCGAAGACCCGCGCGGCTCCCAAGAGATCCTCATCGAACTCACGGATCGGCGGCAGCGGGAAGCCCGGCGGCTGAAGAAGCGCAAGCCCAAGGGGATCGCCCGCCGGGCGATGTTGTAAGAATTCGAACCAACCCTCTCTCCCGCGGACGGGAGAGAGGCAGGGGGTGAGGGGGTGTTTTCAGCCGGGCAGCTCGCCGGAGGCCATGCGCCAACGCCTCTCAGTTCGAACCTTTGCGAACCACCGTCAGCCCGTCGGATTGGCTGGCGAAATAGGCGGACAAGTCGGCGATGTCCTGCGCCGATAACGGCGCGGCGATACCGTTCATGATGGCGTTGACGCGCGCTCCGGATTGATACTCCTGCAACGTTCTGCGCAGATAGTCTTCGTGCTGGCCGTCCAACCGTGGATACAAGGTGATTGGAGAATTGCCGTCCGGGCCGTGACAGGCGACGCAGGTTTCGCTCTTGACCTGACCGGCGGCGACGTTGCCCCGGACCGGAGAAGGTCTTTCCGTCGCTTGGGCTTCCGCCACAAAGGCGGCGATATTCTGCATGTCCTGCTCGCTCAGGATGTTGGAGTTGGCATACATGGAGGGATGCCGGCGCTCGCCGGCCTGATAGGCCCTGAGCGCGGCGACGACATAGTCGGCATGTTGGCCGCCCAGACGGGGGACGTGGTAGGTGGGGTAGACGTTGGTCCAGCCGGGAATGGAGTGGCAGCCGACGCAGGCATCGAACTTGGCGCGACCGGCGACGGGATCGCCGGCGGCCTGCGCGGTGCTGGCCAGGAAGCCACTGATTCCTATCACGATAAGGCTCCTTAAAACGAATCGGGTCATTATTGTCATCCTCGTTTGATGTCTTGATAAAAATCGGGTCAAACACTAGCGGGCTTGCAATCGAGTATCAATCGTTCAAGCCGAGTTCCTTCATTTTTCGCCACGGCGTGATTCGGCTGGTGCCGAGCAGCGATACGCTGGCCGACCAGGATCGCACGAGTCGGGGAGAGCCGTAAGGAAGGTGATGAGATTCCGCCATGGAGTTTCAAAGGTTTCATGAGCCTGAAACGTAGTGTAGCGGCTTGCGACGGCCGGTGAAACGGGGCGGATTCGCTAATCCTCATAATTATTTGATTAAAAAATAATAATTCAGCTTTAATCCACCAGTTGGAAACAGGGGAACCCGCGTAAAAACCCCTCACACAGGTGCGGACAAAGCTGGCTTCAACGCCGGAACGATAAGTTTGGCCTGGAGCTTGAGAGCACCAGGCGAAATCGCCGGTCACTCGACAGTTTCCGTCGCTTGCGAGTAGACTTCCCGAGCCTGCTCCACAACCATCCGTCCCGCCTTCGATCCTCGGAACCCAGGAAAACCGCCGGTCGCGCGCTCCGCGACGCACCCTCTGGAAATACCACTTTGAACGCCGATTTTCAACGCATCAAACGCCTGCCGCCTTACGTCTTTAACATCGTCAATGAATTGAAAGCTCAGGCGCGCGCCCGCGGCGAGGACATCATCGATTTCGGCATGGGCAACCCCGACCAGCCGACGCCGAAACACATCGTCGAGAAACTGGTCGAGGTCGCCCGCCGCGACGATACCCATCGGTATTCCGTGTCGCGCGGCATCCCGCGTCTGCGGCGGGCCATCTGCCAGTGGTATCGGACTCGTTATGACGTCGATCTCGACTTCGATCACGAAGCCATCGTCACCATCGGCTCCAAGGAAGGACTGGCGCACCTGGCGCTGGCCACCATGAGTCCAGGCGACGCCGTGCTGGTGCCCAACCCCGCCTATCCGATCCATCCCTACGGCTTCGTCATCGCCGGTGCCGACATCCGCCACGTCCCGCTGATTTCCGGCGTGGACTTCTTCGCCGAACTGGAAAAGGCGATTCGGGATTCCTGGCCGCGGCCCAAGATGCTGGTGCTGAACTTCCCGGCCAACCCCACCACGCAATGCGTCGAGCTGGAATTCTTCGAAAAAGTGGTGGCCATCGCCCGCGAGCATGAGATTTGGGTGATCCACGATCTGGCCTACGCCGATCTGGTGTTCGACGGCTACGTCGCCCCCTCGATCCTGCAAGTGCCCGGCGCCAAGGACATCGCGGTCGAATCTTTCACCCTGTCCAAGAGCTATAACATGCCGGGCTGGCGGGTCGGGTTCATGTGCGGCAATTCCACGCTGATCGCGGCGCTGGCCCGGATGAAATCCTATCTGGACTACGGGATGTTCACCCCGATCCAGGTCGCCGCCATCGCCGCTCTGGAAGGCCCGCAGGACTGTGTCGCCGAAATCCGCGATCTATATCGCAAGCGCCGCGACGTGCTGTGCGACGGTCTGAACGCGTTGGGTTGGCCGGTCGCCAAGCCTAAAGCCACCATGTTCGTCTGGGCACCCATTCCGGAACCGTACCGCGATCTCGGTTCCCTGGAGTTCTGCAAAAAACTGCTGGCCGAAGCCAAGGTCGCGGTGTCGCCCGGCATCGGCTTCGGCGAATACGGCGACGATCACGTTCGTTTCGGTCTGATCGAAAACGAGCACCGCACCCGCCAGGCGCTACGCGGCATCCGCGAGATGTTTCGCAAGGATCGCCAGGATCTCCCGGTCCCGCCGTTGGTGCGGGCGCTGGGGTAATCAACGTGGATCATAAAACCAGTGGATCATAAAACCATGAGCCCTTTTCCTCCGGTCAAGATCGGCCTGCTCGGCTTGGGCACGGTCGGCGGCGGCGTCACCCACGTTCTGGCGCGCAACGCCAAGGAAATCAGCCGCCGCGCCGGGCGCGAGATCGTCATCACCCACGCCGCCGCCCGCAATCTGGGCGCCACCACCGCCAACACTGCCGGCATGAAGCTGACCGGCGAAGCGCTCGAAGTGGTCGACGATCCCGAAGTCGCGATCATCGTCGAGCTGATGGGCGGCTACGAGCCGGCGCGTGGCTTGGTGCTGCGCGCCCTGGCCAACGGCAAGCACGTCGTCACCGCCAACAAGGCGTTGATCGCCAAGCACGGCAACGAAATCTTCGCCGCCGCCCGCGCCGCCGGGATGATGGTCGGTTTTGAGGCGGCGGTGGCCGGCGGCATCCCGATCATCAAGGCCATCCGCGAGGGGCTGGCCGGCAACCAGTTGGAATGGGTGGCCGGCATCATCAACGGCACCGCCAATTTCATCATGACCGAGATGCGCGACCAGAGGCGCGACTTTCCGGACGTGCTGGCCGAGGCGCAGGCGCTGGGCTATGCCGAGGCCGACCCGAGCTTTGATGTCGATGGCATCGACGCCGCCCACAAGCTCACCATTCTGGCCTCGATCGCCTTTGGCATTCCGCTGCAATTCGACCAGGTCTATATCGAGGGCATTCGCGGCATCACCCGCGAGGATGTGGCCTACGCCGAAAAATTCGGCTACCGCATCAAGCATCTCGGCATCGCCCGCCGCGATGCGCGCGGCGTGCAACTCCGAGTCCATCCAACCCTGATCCCGCACCGGCAGTTGCTGGCCAATGTGAATGGCGTGATGAACGCGGTGCTGGTCAAGGGCGACGCGGTCGGCCAGAGCTTGTATTACGGTGCCGGTGCCGGCGCGGAGCCGACCGCTTCGGCGGTGGTGGCCGACCTCGTCGATGTGGTGCGCACGCTGACCACCGATCCGGAAAACCGGGTGCCGCATCTGGCCTTCCAGCCGGACGCGCTGTCCGACCTGCCGGTGCTGCCGATGGCCGAGGTGGAAACCGCGTACTACCTGCGGTTGCAGGCTCTGGACCGGTCGGGGGTATTAGCCGACGTGACCCGCATCCTCGCCGACCGCGACATCAGCATCGAGGCCATCCTGCAAATGGAGCCGGCCGTCGGTGCCAGCGATGTGCCGATCATTTTGTTGACGCACCGGGTTCGGGAGCAACGGATGAACGAGGCCATCGCCGCCATTGAGGCGCTGGACAGCATTCGGGCGGCGGTGACGCGCATCCGGCTGGAACATCTCGACCCGGATTGAGCGGCTGTCGAAAGCTCCCCTCTCAGTAACCCCGCAACCACTCCGGCCGCAAGCGCAAGCCGCCGGCCAGCGCCAGTTGCAACTGAGTTAACAACGCATCCCGATCCTGGGGCAGGGTGCCCGCCAGCGCCAGGGCATTGGAAGCGTGGTTGGAGCGGAACACCAGCGGCGCGGGCGGCGCGAGCCGTTCGATCAGCCGGACCTGTTCCACCAGCAGCGCCCGGTCGTCCTGGGGCTGGAACGGCTCGCGAAACTTGCGGTGAAACTCTTCTTCAATCGACGGATCGATCATCAGTTGCAGGGTGGACAGATAATCGAGTTCCACCCGGTTGACCAGATCGGCGGTGGCGTCGATATGCTCCCGCCAGTAGGTCTGGCCGCCGAGCCCGAGAATCATCGTAGCGGAAATCCGCAGGCCGGCCTGTTTGGCCTTGGTCAACCCGGTGACCATCGCCTCCGGTGTCGCGCCCTTGGTGATGCGCTTGAGCAGCTCCGCCGAACCGGTTTCGATGCCGTAGTACAGCAGGGTCAAGCCGTTTTCCCGGAGCTGGGTCAGTTCGTCCACCGATTTCTTGAGCAGATTGGCCGGCAGGGCGTAGCTGGACGCCCGTTCCAGGCGGGGAAACGCGACGTGTAGTGCATCGAGCACGGCGAGCAGGTGTTCGGTTGGCGCGGCCAGGGCGTCGCCGTCGGCCAGAAACACCCGGCGCACGCCGGGATCGGCCCGCGCCATCGCCCGGATTTCCTCCCGAACCTCGTCCAGCGGACGCACGGCGTAGTGCTTGGTCCGGTACATCGAGCAGAAGCTGCACCGGTTGAAGCTACAGCCCAGCGTAACCTGCAAAATAAAGCTGTCCGCCTCGGACGGTGGCCGCCACAGCGGCAGGTCGTAATCGATCAGCATGTGCTTATCTCTCCGCGCTATGTGCGCCTATCGTCAAATCGACCCGGTCGATTTCGCCCAAACGATGAGTCCCCCGATCGATGGCTGCTTGCGCCTGCTTCTGGGGGGTGGAACGTGAGGTAAAGGCTCCGCCGGTGTCGCCCAAGGCGTCACGATGAATCTTGTGGCTTGGAACAAGCGCGTTTTCGAGGGTAGTTTCGACGACGATTCGGCTCGCGTCGGCCAACTCTTCATGGGATATTCTGTCGGGCAGTGTACCACGATGGGCCTTTGCTGACGCCGGACGGGCGCGTCCATTAAGTTTGGGAGTCGTTCAGTGTACCCGCAACCCCCGGTGGAGCGAGCCGCCCAGCGGTCTGGAATCCATGTTGAGCCGGACGAGTTTTATGATCGAGGCGTGATCTTTCACTCTTCCGGCTCGACGCCCAGTTTTCGCAATTGCGCCGCCAGGCGCTCGGCTCGCTGGCGTTCCTGTTCCGCCCGCTGGCGTTCCTGCTGAGTCCGGCACCGTTCCTGTTCGACCTCGCGCTGTTGCCGCTCGACGGGGGTCGGGATCCAGCCCTGTTCGGCGTCGTACCAGCGCAGCCACGGACGTTCCAACCCCTGGTAAGCGCCCGACCACAAGCCCAACCCGAGCCCGAGTTCCGGCAACCAAATCCGTCCTTCCTTCAACGGCAAGGCTTGGTAGCCGCCGCCCGCCAGCCCGAAGACCTGCAATTGATGGGTGTAGCGGCTGAACACGACGTAATACGGCACGCGCAGAATTTTTTCGTACACTTCCCACTTGCCCGGCGGCTGATCGACATCGCGCGCCGCGCGCCCCAGATCTTCCTGTTCGGTACCGGGGGAAAGCAGCTCGACCACGATAAATGGATTGACCCCTTCCTGCCACACCACGTAGCTCAAGCGCAGATCTCGGCCTTCGTACAGTTTGGATACCCCTAAAACCGCGAACCAGTCGGGACGCTTGTGGCGCAACGGGTGCCGCACGTCGTAATACAGATTCAGATCGGTGGCCACGTAAACCTGGTCCGCCGGCCAGGTAAGCGGCACAAAGGTTTCCCGCAACAATTGGGGTTGAAAATAGTGGAAATCATCGGGCAACCCAGGTTCCTCCGGATCCTCGCTCGGCAAGTCGTACATCGTCGGCAGGGCGATCCTGGCCGAACGAGGCGGGTCGGTTTGGGGAATGTGCAACGGTTCGTCCAGAAGACGGTTCATGCGGATTCGCTCCCCTGGAAATCATTGGAGGGTCTCTTCAGCCCCCGGTCGGGGCGCGCGGTCCGATTTTACTGCATAATCGTTTACAATTGTCTGCCCACGCACCGTTCCGTGATGCGGTGGCCGACGTAGCATTCTCGTTGAAAAACAGATTTTTTATTAGGGTCGAAACAGGCATGGCGCGAATCAAACTGGACCTGCCGGCGAATCTCCCGTTCGCCACCGAACTGCGGGTCAGAATCACCGATGTCAATTATGGTGGACACTTGGGCAACGACGCCCTGCTGGGGCTGTTGCACGAGGCACGGGTGCGCTTCCTGGCCCATTATGGACTCAGCGAATTGGAGATCGGCGGCGCGGGTCTGATCATGACCGATAGCGTGATCGTCTACAAATCCGAGGCGTTTCCCGGCGAGACGCTGGCGATCGCGGTCGGGGTCACCGATTTCGCCCGCCACGGCTGCGATTTCGTCTATCAGGTGACCGAGCAGGCCAGCGGGCGCGAGGTCGCACGGGCCAAGACCGGCTTTGTGTTCTTCGACTACCCGCAACGCACGGTGCAAAGAGTGCCGCAACTCTTCCTCGATCTGTTCGCTCGCGATGCCGTCCCTGCCTAAGTTGCCGTTGTCGCCCGCCGCGCGCGCCTGGCTGCCGGTCCGTCTGCTGCTGGCGGTCGGGGCCAGCATCGGCGTCGCCTTTCTGCTGGTGCTGGTGCTGTACATCACCGATCTCGGCCTGTCGGTCTGGGACCGCTTGCAGCGGGCGCCGACCTCGTTTTGGGTCGTCTACCTGTTGATTCTGGGCCTGTTGAGCGCGGGCGGGGTCTATGCGGTCTGGCGCGTCTTGAATCTGGGCCGCCCCGCCCGCAAGCCCGGCGCGGGCGCTCCACCCAAGCCGCCGGATGAAGCGACCCTGCGCCAGCGCTTGGAGCGCAGCGAGGCCGCCGGTATCCATGTGGATACCATCCGTCACGAACTGGAGGAATTGCAGCGGCGGCGGGCGGCGGGCGAGATCGTGGTGGCGGTGTTCGGCGAGATCAGCGCCGGCAAGTCGTCGCTGATCCTCGCCCTCATGCCGGGCCACGACCTCGCGGTCGACGTGCGCGGCGGCACCACTCGCAAGGTCACTTATTACACCTGGACCAGTCCGGCCGGCGACCGGCTGATCCTGGCCGATTTGCCCGGCATGAACGAGGCCGACGGCCATCTCAACCCGATGGCCCGCGACGAGGCGCTGCGCGCCCATGTGGTGATCTACGTCTGCGACGGCGATTTGACCCGCGATCAGTATCAGGCCCTGCAAACCCTGCTCGAACTGGGCTGTCCGGTGCTCGTGGCGCTGAACAAGATCGACCGCCTCACCGAACGGGAGCTGGCCCTGGTCCGCGAGCGCTTGGCCGAACGGCTCGGCGAACAGATGGAGGTGGCGCCGGTGCAGTGCGGCGGCATGGAGGAAGTCACCCGCATCTACCACGACGGCCGCGAGGAAACCAGCCTGCGCGAGCGCAAGCCGCAGGTCGATGATTTGCGCCGCGCCCTGCAGCGCTATCTCGATTCCGATCCCCAGGTGCTGGACGCGCTGCGCGATACGGCGGTGTTCGTGCTGGTCCAGCAGAAGCTGGACGCGGCGGTGACCCAGCATCGACGAACCAAGGCGGACGCCATCGTCCAGAGCTATTCCCGCAAGGCGGTATTCGGCGCGCTGGCGGCGGTCAGTCCGGGCACCGATGTCCTGATTCAGGGTTACCTGGGCTTCCACCTGATCAAGGAGCTGTGCGCGTTGTACGAAGTGCCGGCGCGCGAGATGGACATGCAACGCTTCCTGGATTTGGCCGGCCATCAGATCAAGCGCAATTTCAATCTGTTGCTGGCCCTGGTCGGCAATGTATTCAAGGCCTTTCCCGGCATGGGAACGGTGGTGGGCGGCATGATGCACGCCGTGGTTTACGGGCTGATCTTCCAGAGTCTGGGCAAGGCGGTGGCCCGGTCTCTGGAAAGCCGCGGCGATCTGGTCAGCGGCCCCACTCTGCGGATGTTCGAGGATAATCTGAGTGAAAATCTGGAAGCACGTGCAAAAGGCTTGGCCCAACTGGTTTGGGCCCGGCAACGGGATGATGCCCATGCCGGAACCGCGACCGGCTAACGGCGGCGACGCCCACCTGGCGCTGGCTCGCGAAAGTCTGCGCGAGCTGCTGGACGATAAACGGGTGCCGCCCCCGGTGCGCGCGGCGCTGGCCGAGGATTACCAGCAACTGCAATTGCTGCTGGAGAAAATCGAACACGGCCACATCCATATCTCGGTGTTCGGCCGGGTCAGCGTCGGCAAATCGGCGCTGCTGAACGCCCTGCTGGGCGAGGCGCGCTTCTCGACCAGTCCCCTGCACGGCGAGACCACCCAGGCCGCTCACGCCCGCTGGCAGGAATACGACGCCGGGGGGGTGTTCCTGATCGACACGCCCGGCATCAACGAGGTGGCGGGCGAGGCTCGCGAACAACTCGCCCGCGATGTAGCCAGCCGCAGCGATCTGGTGCTGTTCGTGGTGGATGGCGACCTCACCGACACCGAACTGCAAGCCTTGCGGCAGGTCAAGGGTGCGGCACAGCGGTTGCTCATGGTGCTGAACAAGGTGGATCGCTATTCCCGCACCGAGCGCGAACTGCTGCTGGACACGCTGCGCCAGCGTGCCGCCGGGCTGGTCTTGCCCCAGGATATTGTGACCGCCGCCGCCGATCCGGCCGAGCGCATCGTCATTTTGGTGGACGCCGACGGTCATGAAACCGAAACCAGTCGCCGGTCGCCTCCGGACCTGACCGCGCTGCGCGAGCGGATTTGGGACATTCTCAAGGCCGAGGGCAAGACCATGGCGGCGCTCAATGCTGGTCTGTTCGCCGGCCGCTTTTCGGATCGTTTGACCCGCGAGATCATGGGCATCCGCCGCGACCTGGCGGAAAAAGTGGTGCGCAATTACTGTCTGGCCAAAGGGGTGGCGGTCGCGTTGAATCCGATTCCGATCGCCGACATCCTGGCGGCGATCGCCACCGACGCGGCGATGGTCATCCATCTGAGCCGGGTGTATGGGTTGCCGATCAGCCGCAGCGAGGCCGGTTCGCTGCTCAAGACCATTTTCACCCAACTGGTGTTTCTGATCGGGACGGTGTGGAGCATGAATCTGGTGTCGGCGGCGCTCAAGGGCGTCAGCATGGGCCTGTCGACGGTGGTGACCGCCGGCGCGCAGGGCGCGGTGGCCTGGTACGGGACTTACGTGGTCGGGAAAGCCGCCGAGCAGTATTTCGCCCAAGGCAAATCCTGGGGCGAGGGCGGACCGAAGCGGGTGGTGCAGGATATTATGGACAGCCTCGACCGCGACTCGCTGCTGGCCCAGGCCCGCGAGGACATTCTGTCCCGGCTCAGGCCATCATCATGAGTTTGTCGACCCTGATCGGATTTCTGATCGCGTTCGGCATCGGCCTGTGGTTCTGGCGGGACAGTCTCGGCGCGCGCGAGCAAGCCCGCGCCGCCAGCGCCCGCGCCTGCCGGCAGAGCGGGGTGCAACTGCTGGACGACACCGTGGCCCTGGAGCGGTTGTGGTGGCGGCGCGACCGCGACGGGCGCTTGAAACTGGAGCGATTGTACGTGTTCGAGTTCACCGATACCGGCCTGAGCCGCCGGGTCGGCAGCGTGCTGCTGGTCGGTTGGCGGGTGGAGGTGCTGCACATGGAAGGCGGCGATTTGCTGGTGCCGTGAGGGGCCTCGCCCCTGTTCCTGTTCCCCAGAGTCCCGCCAGGCGCTTTTTGGCCTCGATCATCACCGAGTCTGTCGGGTTCCGTAACAGGGGCCGACGAACGCCGACAACCCGGTCAACTCCAAATCAACCTGGGGCCGGAATGATGATCGAGGCCGTCGCAGTGGCCAGCATCCGCCCTGAAGCCCGACCCGTTCTGTTATGATGGCCGGGTCCGCTGGTCACACCGGCCCCGCCTCCGACCCGATCCCATCCGCCGCCATGCATCCCGTTCTAACGATCGCCAAACGCGCCGCCCTGAGCGCCAGCCGCATTCTGTTAAACCATTTCGAAAACCTCGAACGACTGACCGTCACCACCAAGCAGCGCAGCGACTTCGTCAGCGAAGCGGACCTGCAAGCCGAGCGGGAGATTATCCAGACCCTGCGCAAGACTTACCCCAACCACGGCATCCTCGCCGAGGAGACCGGGCAACAAGCCGGGCGGGACGACTACGAATGGATCATCGATCCGCTGGATGGCACCACCAACTTCCTGCATGGCATTCCCCATTTCGCGATTTCCATCGGCTTCCGACACAAAAATCGTCTGGAGGCGGGATTGATCTTCGACCCGATCCGGCAGGAGCTGTTTACCGCCTCACGCGGCGATGGCGCGCAGATCAACGACCGGCGCATGCGGGTCAGCGGGGTCACGCAACTGGACCACGCCCTGCTCGGCACCGGCTTTCCCTTCCGGAACCCCAACAACCAACCGGCCTATCTGAGCTTCTTCGGCAGTCTGTTCGGCCAGTGTCTGGAAATCCGCCGGGCCGGCGCGGCCTCGCTGGACCTGGCCTACGTGGCGTCCGGGCGACTGGACGCCTATTGGGAAATGGGCTTGAGTCCTTGGGACATCGCCGCCGGCGCGCTGTTGGTCCAAGAGGCCGGTGGACTGGTGAGCGACTTCGCCGGCGACAATCACTTCATGAAATCCGGCAACATCGTCGCCGGTAACCCCAAGGTGTTCAAGGCGTTGCTGCGGGAAATGCAGCCGCACCTAAACCCAACCTGACGGCGCGGACCTGGTCTTTGAAAATTTGACCATCAACCATCTTTAAGATCAATTAGCCCCGCCGCCGAGCACAACCTTTCGAACGCCGCCATGGACCTCGAACGCCTGGAAGAA
>REEE01000388.1 GCA_007695245.1 Candidatus Competibacteraceae bacterium
GAGCTTTCGCGCGTGAAGCTCGCTCCCACCAGGGGGCCGTGGTTTCGGGGGGTGCGGTGAAAGGTGAAAGGCGAAAGGCGAAAGGCGAAAACATCCCGATGACCGACCACGACCACGGCTACAAACGGCTGTTCTCCCACCCGGAAATGATCCGGGATATGGAAGTTTTAAGGTTTAAGTTTTAAGTTTCCTCCTGTAAATTTTCCAGTGATAAGTTGGGGTGGTCGCTTCCTGTAGTAAGCTCAGATGGAGTCAACGCTACAAGTTGTGGTTGCCGGACGAAGGCATCACTGGAAAATTTACAGGGACAAATAACTCTAATTTTGAATGACCTTCACGCGGAAGGGGCCAGGGGCCAAAGGATCTCGTCATCGCTGCCCGCATTGCCAAGCGCCGATTCTCACTTATAATCAACCGGGATTTCCCTGGACCCGCGCGCCCGCACTGATGATCGATCTGCATTGCCACCTGCTGCCCGGCATCGACGACGGTGCGGCGGATCTGCCGACCGCGCTGCGCATGGCCCGCATCGCGCACGCGGATGGCATCACCGTCACCGCCTGCACCCCGCATATCTACCCCGGACTGTACGAAAACACCGGTCCGGCGATCCGCCGGGCGGTCGCGCAATTGCAAGCGCAATTGATCGACGCCGGCCTTCCCCTCCAGCTCACCCACGGCGCGGACACCCACCTCACCCCGGATCTGGTGGCGGGGCTGCGCCAGGGCCGGGTGCCGGCGTTGCACGACAGTCGCTACTTCCTGCTGGAACCGCCGCATCACGTCGCCCCACCCCGGTTGGCGGAAACCGTGTTCGCGCTGCTGGCGGCCGAATACGTGCCGGTCATCACCCATCCCGAACGGCTGGACTGGATCGAGGACCACTACGCGACCTTCGTCGATCTGGCCCGCCAGGGCGCCTGGATGCAGGTGACCGCCGGCAGTCTGACCGGTCGGTTCGGGGCGACGGCCCGTTATTGGGGGGAACGGTTGCTCGACGAGGGCTGGGTGCATATTCTGGCCACCGACGCCCATGGGGCGGACCGCCGGCCGCCGCTGCTGGGGGAAGGCCGCCAGGCGGCGGAACGGTGGGTGGGCGCCGCGGAAGCCACGCATCTGGTCGAAACCCGCCCCCAGGGCATATTGGACGATGTCACCCCGGATCAACTGCCGCTCGTGCCGGGCGCGACGGCGCCGTCCGCCCCCCGGTCGGGTTGGGCGCGACTGAAACAATGGTTGCGGCGCCCGTGATCCCCGGCCCGCTCCAGCGCCGCGCGCCCGACGTGCTCCTTCCTTGATGCTCACCTGGAATCTCGCTCTTGGCCATCTACTCCCCGCCCCCCGCCGCCGACTTCGATCCGTCCGAACCGAGGCGCGACCTGATCGGGCACCCGGCGCGCGCGCCCGCTCCGGTGACCCTGCCGGACCCCCGCGCGACCGAACCAGAGCCGGAAGACGATGAGATCAACCTCCGGGAACTGTGGAGCGTCATCGTCAAACGGCGTGGGACCATTCTGCTGTTCGCGCTGATCGCGGTCATCGCCGCCTCGACCGCCACCTACCTGACGACGCCGATCTACCGCGCCAGCCTGACCTTGCAGATCGATCGCGAGGATATCAAGATCGTCAAGATCGAGGAAGTGACGCCGGTCGACTCGGGTCAGGACTACTATCAAACCCATTATGCCTTGCTCAAGAGTCGCAGCCTGGCGCAGCGGGTGGCGACGCAGTTGGGCCTGGCCGACCGCCCGCCCCCGCCGCCGTCGCTGCTGGCCCGGATCAGAAGCGGGCTGACCGGCTGGTTGCCGAAAGCCAGCCAGGCCGCGCCGCCCGCTGGACCGCCCGCGGAAACCGCGCGCCTCGATGGGGCCGTCAGCCGTCTGTTGGGCAATCTGACCGTCGAGCCGGTGCGCAACTCGCGGCTGGTCACCCTGCACTACACCAGTCCCGATCCCCGGGAAGCGGCGACGCTGCTGAACACCCTGGCCAGCAGCTATATCAACCTCAACCTGGAACGCCGCTTTGAGGCCTCGGCTTATGCCCGCGACTTCTTGCAAGAACGCTTGCAGCAGGTTAAAGCCCGGCTGGAGGACTCGGAACGGGAGATCGTGGCGTTCGCCCGCGCGCAGGGGATTATCACCATCGGCGAAAATCAGAACATCGTGAACCAGCGCCTGGCGGCCACCAGTACGGCGCTGTCGGCGGCGGAACAACGCCGGACGATCGCCGAAGCCGCCTACCGACAAATGCGCGATACGCCCGGCCAGGGCCTGAATCAGGTGCTGGATAGCCGGATCGTCGAGAACCTCAAAATCGCCAAAGCCCGACTCGAGGCCGAATATCGGGAAAATCAGCTCCGCCATACCGCCGCCCATCCGGACATCGCGCCGTTGCGCGATCAGATCGCCGAGATCGACCGTCAGATCAATCGGGAAGTGGCTCTGATCCGCGCGGCGATCACCGCCGACTACGAGATCGCCCAAGCCGAGGAGACGCTGCTGCGCGCCAATCTGGAGCAACTCCAGCGGGAAGTGCTGGAGCAACAGGATCGCAGCATCCAGCTCAACATTCTGCGCCGCGAGGTGGACACCAACCGCGAGCTGTACAACGGTCTGCTCCAGCGCTTCAAGGAAGTCGGGGTGGCGGCGGGGATCGGCACCAATAATATTTCCGTGGTGGACGCGGCCCGCGTCCCGAACTCGCCCTTCAAACCCAGCCTGCGGCGCAACGTCCTGCTGGCGTTGCTGCTGGGTCTGTTGGGCGGCATCGGGCTGGCCTTCCTGCTCGAACATCTCGACGACACGTTCAAACAGCCCGACGATGTGGAAAAACGCCTGAATCTGCCGGTGCTGGGCCTGATTCCCCTGATCCCGCACAAGCGCGGCGATGCCCGGCCCATCGCCCTGGTGGGCCATGACGACCCGCGTTCGGTGTTCGCCGAGTCCTACCGCTCGCTGCGCACCGCCCTGGAGTTTTCGACCTCCAGCGGCGTGCCGCGGGTGCTGACGGTGACCAGCGCGACCAGCGGCGAGGGCAAGAGCACCACGGCGCTCAGTCTGGCGATTCAGTTCGCCCAGGCCGGCAAAAAGGTTTTGCTGATCGACGCCGATCTGCGCAAGCCGTCGCTGCATCGCGCCCTGGAACTGGACAACCACGTCGGCTTGACCAACCTGCTGGCCGGCGAGCAGGAACGGCCGGTGAATATCGCCCAGCCGACCCATATTCCCAATCTGTTCGTCATTCCCGCGGGGCCGCTGCCGCCCAATCCCGCCGAATTGTTGTCCGGATCCAAAATGCTGGGCCTGCTGGTGCTGGCCGCCGAGAAATTCGATCAGGTGCTGTTGGACAGCCCGCCGATCATGGGGCTGGCCGATGCGCTGATCCTCGGTAACCTCTGCGATGGCACGCTGCTGACCGTCGCGATGGGCGACACCCCGCGCGGCCACGTCCAGGGGGCGTGCAAGCGGTTGCGCGGGGCGCGGGTGCATCTGGTGGGGACGATCCTGAACAAGCTGGAGGCCCGCGCCGGCGCCTACGGTTACTATCACGGATATTATTACCACGCCGATACCTACGGCGCGCCGGCGCCGGACGGCAAAAAACTCACGACTGAATCCCCGATATGAACGATGCGGGCGCCCGACTGGGCAAGGCCGCGCTGCTCCTGCTGGTGGGCGGTCTGCTGGGCTGGCGGATCGTGGTCACGGGCCTCGCCGACCATTACGCGTGGTCGGGGAACCCGGAGGCGGCGCTGCTGTGGCGGGCCGACCATCCGGAGGCGTTGTACCAGCGGGCGGACGCCCTGTTGGAGGAATCGCCGGTCGCCGCGGAAGGCCTGTTGCAAGCGGCGGCCTGGGCCAACCCCACCGATGCGCGGATTTACGTGACGCTGGCGGAGATCTGGGCCGCCGAGGAGGAACGGCGGGCGGCGGCCCTCCGGCTGGCGGAGATTGCGGATATCCTGGGGCCGGTCAGCAGCCCGGTGTTGGCCTATTCGGCCGATTTCTGGCAGAGCCAGGACCGGCTGGACCGGATGCTGGAACGCTGGAGCCGGTTGTTGCGGACCCAGCCGGCGGTCGCCCGGGTCTTCTATCCCGAGTTGCTCCAGCTCGCCGAAGACCCGGAACGGCGCGAGCTGCTGCGGCCGTTGCTGGCGCGGCCGCCGCCCTGGTGGGATGGATTCTTCGTCCATGTGGCGCGCGAGGCGGCGCTGACCGACACCGTGATGTTTCTTTACGAACATCGCCACCGGGGCGAGGAGCCCCCGTCCGAGCGCGAGCAGGGCGCGTATCTGGACCGGCTGTGGCGGGAGGCGCGCTGGGCCGAGGCGTATCAGGCCTGGCGGCAGGGGTTGAACGAGCAACAGGCCCAGGCGCTGGACCTGATCTACAACGGGGGCTTCGAACGACCGCCGACCGGGGTGGGGTTCGACTGGCGCCTGAGTTCGCCGCGGGGGGCGCGGGTGGAAACGGCGCCGACCTATGGCGCGCGCGGCCAGCGGGCGTTGCGCGTGGTCTTCGATGGCCAGCGGGTGCGATTCCGGCATGTCCGGCAATATCTCCTGCTGGAACCGGGTGCGTATCGCCTGCGCGGGCGGGCCCGGCCCGACAGCCTGCGCGCCGCCCTGGGGCTGCGCTGGACGGTGCGCTGCGTGGCGGAGGGGCCGGTGCTGGCCGCGAGCGAGCGGTTTCTGGGCTCGGACCAGTGGCGGCTGTTCGCGGTCGATTTCACCGTGCCGGAGGCGGATTGTCCGGCGCAGGTGTTGACTTTGGAATTGGAAGGACGCGCCGCGCTGGATTTTGAAGTGGAGGGCGAAATCTGGTTCGACGATCTGGCGATCGTCTCTCGGACGTAGCCCGACATCACCCGCTCCCGCTGGGGAACGCCATGCTCGCTTGCGGGATGCCGCGCAACCCCATCGCGGATCCGCCCCCCGTCACGATGCGAACGGATTGGCCTGATTCTCGGGGGGAATCGCGCGCGGCGGCGGCGGCTTCGCGGACCCCTCGTCATCGGCGGATGATTTCCGCCGCCGCGCGGGGACCTGCTCCTCGGCGGCGGCCCGATGGAAAAACACCGCCGCCAGGAACGCCAGGAATACCGCGTTGGCCGGAATCCGCAGATTGAAGTCGACCAGCGAGTGCAGCATCATCAACAGCAGCGCGATCCCCCCCCCCCCCAGCGCGAAACGCAACGGCGTCCCCTACCCGCGCCCCCAGACCCGGACCCACAGGCGCAGGTAAAACACCACCCAGGCCGCGATCAGCAGCGCCGCCCCCCCGCCCCCCGCCAGCAGCCACTCCAGATAATCGTTGTGGGCGTAATTGATAATCACGCCGGGTAGCTCGATCGGGTGAAACCGGCGCAGCACGTCCTCGAAGGAACCCGCGCCGCTGCCCAAGGGGAAGAACTGACCGATGGCCTGGACGGTGATATCCACGATCGACCAGCGCGCGTCCTCCATGGGATCTTGCAGGGCAAAGCGATCCAGCACCGGGGCCAGGCCGATCAGGCTGGCCAGTCCGACGCCGATCGCGGTGAAGGTGCCCAGCAGCCCGTAGACGTTGCGCCCGCCCAAACGGCTGGCGAACAGCAGGGTACAGAGCAGGATGCCCAGCATGGCCATGAGCACCCCGGTGCGGGAGCGGGTGAAGATCAGGCCCAGCAGGATCGCCAGCGCCACCGCGCCGAACAGCAGGGCCTGATTCAAGCGTACCGTGCCGAGCCGCGCCAGCCAGCGCCGCCAGCCGTGCTGGCGCCGGCTGACATGGCGGCGCGAGCCGGGGCCGACCGAGACCGCCAGCAGGCCCAGGGCCAGCGGCAGCGCCATTTCCAGCAGGCCGGCGAGATGGTTGCGGTTGATATAGGTTCCCGTGGCGCTGATGCCGGACTGCGCCTGACCGAAGCGAAAGAAGCTGTCCACGCCGTCGCCGTACTGAATCAGCCCGAGCAGCGCCTGGCTCACGGCGATCCCCAGAAACACCCAGACCAGTTTGAGCAGCAACCCGGCGGGTAGCTTGACCGCCACCACGAAGACCGCCAGCGGCGGCAGCAGCGCCAGCCAGGCGGATTCGGTGGTCGCGGGGATCAGGGCGATGGCCCGCCACGCGCCGGGGTCACCGACGCCGGCCTCGCGCAGGGCGTCGGCGTAGAACGCCCGCCCCGGCAGGCGGACCCACAGGTCCAGGGGGACCGGCAGCAACTGCACGAGCGGCAGCAGCACCAGCAGCGCCAGGAAGATGCTGATCGGCCAGGACAGCGCCGCGGCGGGCGGCGACGGTTGCCAGAGCCGACCGGCCAGCAGCGCCAGCGCCCCCAGTTCCAGGACCAGCGACGGCAGCGGCGTGATGCTCCCCCAGATCAGCGGGGCGAAGATCAGCAGGCCGGCCAGCCCATAAAAGAAAACCGCGTCGCTGGCGGCGACGCGGTTAGGCACTTGCGCGGGGGTGCGGGGATGAACGGTCGGTCATCAGGTTCCCTTGGGTTCCGCGCAGGAGATGGGCACATCCACCGTGGGGCCAAGAACCGTGCCGGCGAACCCCCCTCTTCTGGCGACCACGATTAGATCCCCATTTTGCTGATCGGCGACCCGCATATTCTCCAGTTTCCGAACCTCACCGGGCTTGGCGCCGGCGGACAGCGCGACACCCGCCAGTAACACCAGCAGGGCTGCTTTCATCAAAAACGATTTCATAACTTCACCTCGCTAACCGAGTGAATCGCCTGCTCGATGCCTGAGCGAGAAGCTCAAACAACGCTCGCCTATGATAGGCCGGGATCCATTGAGTGTACAGAGTGGCACCCCACAACATTCAACCGACCGTCGTCTTGCGGCGCCGGACGAAGCCCAAACCTAACAGGCCAAGCGCCAGCAACGCCAGGCTGGTCGGCTCCGGAACGGCCTTGAACTCGGCGACGATACCGAGTT
>REEE01000359.1 GCA_007695245.1 Candidatus Competibacteraceae bacterium
GGCGCCAGCCGGAAGGCCCGATAGTAGCTGTTATTTTTCAGTTTGCCGAACAACCGGAGCGACTGCCCGTCGTACCGTCCTGGATAGAACAGCACGAGCGGCGTCTGCCCCATCACGGCGTGCAGGTTGTTGAGCAGAGCGTGGGAACGCAGCAGCGGCCAGACGCTCCCCACGCCGGAGACGATGACCAGATCGTGTTGCTCCGGCTGGACCACCTCGGCGAACCGGGCGCCCAGCTTGGATTCGTGGAGCGGGCCGGCGAGCGCCTTTTTCAGCGCCGCGTCGCCCTGGTCCCGCTGCATCTGGAGCGCCTTGTCGAGCAGCTTGCGGCTCCTGAGGTAATCCAACACGAAGTCGAACAGGTCGACGTGCTGGACCCGCAGGCCGGGTCGGTGCTTCGGGAGATGGTCCAGCAGCGTGCGCAGGGAGTCCCGGACCCGTAGTTCGGCTTCGGGTGGGTAATCGAAGACGTAGATGGCGATCTCGTTACCGATGCCGCGACCGCTCAGGAAGTCATCGGTGATGACCCGGGGTAGAATCTGGTTCAGCCGTTCGTCGAGAGCATCGCTCATGGGGCCACCTGGAGGCAACGCAGGACGTAGCGTTCGTCGTGCTGTTCGAGGTAATGCAGAACCGGCTCGACGATGTGAACGGCCTACTCAACAATAAAATTTTGATTTTTAGCTTAAAACTTAAAACTTAAAACTTAAAACCTCTATACCGCATGTCGCCCGGCTTTCCCGAGAAAGGGTTGATGGGGCCGGATCACTGGCCGCCCACCAACGCGCCGCCGATGAGGAACGTGATGACCAGCAGCATCAAGGCGGCGACCGGCCACCGCCGCAGCTTGCCTTCCATGCGTTCCAGTACGTCTCCCCAAGTGAAGAGGACCCCAACGGCGCGTTCGCCCGCAACCACGATGTCGCCTTCCGGCACCTGGGGCAAATGTCGCCCCCAGCGCCACAATCCGAGCGCCAGCACCGCGCCGATCAATACGGGCCACAATCCGGCCCAGAGCAGCTTCGGCTGGAGCGCATCGGACCACGCGCCGATTCCCGTCACTTCATAGAGCATCCACGGAATCACGAGGGCGGCGCCGAACATCGTCAGCCAGGGTAAAGTCAGTCCGAGGGACGCCGTCGCCGCCGGCTCGGGCGAGGCGCTCGCCGCCAGCCGGTGCAGGAAATGCAGCATCAACAGCGTCGTTCCAATCGCGGACAGGGTCGCGAGCAGACCGACGAGTTCCTCCCCCAACAGGGGCTTCACCGCCAGCTTGGCCAAAGCGCCGCCGGTCAGAGGCAACCCCCCGACCCCCAAGGCCAGAATCGCCGCCGGCGCCAGCACCCACCACAGTCGGCGCGGACCAGTAGCGGCCGCCACGCCGACCGCGAGGAACAGCGCGCCCTTGGCCAGGAGATGATGCGCCGCATAGAAGACCACCACGAGCATCGCCGTTCCGCTGAGTCCGACCGCCAGCCCCATGCCCAGCACCGCCGCGACGAAGCCCATCTGGCTCACGCTGGAATAGGCCAGCACGGTTTTCGGATTGGACTGGGTGATCCCGATCGCGACGCTGTAAAAGGCGGTGAACAGGCCCACGACCGTCAGGATGGCACCCCAGTCCGGCAGCGGCGTCTCGAAGGGCAGGAAGCGGATCAGCCCGATCACGCCGGCCTTGATGATCGCGCCGCTGAGCACGGCCGAGGCCGGCATCGGCGCCGCCGGATGGGCGACCGGCAGCCAGACATGCAAGGGGACCAAACCCATCTTCAGCCCGAAACCGACAATCAGCAGCGCCACGGTCGGATCGCGCCAGGGCGAATCCGGCAGCGCCGCCACGGCGTCGCGAATCGCCAGACTGTCTCCCGGAATGGCGACCGCCAGCAGCACGAAGCCCATCAGCAGCGCAACCTCGCCCAGCAGGGCCAGAACCAGATAAATGATCCCGGCCCGCCGCGCCCGCGGCGTCCCGTCGAAGATCACCAGGCCGTAAGCCGCCAGACTGACCAGGGCGAACGCCAGGTAGAAGGTGAACAGGTCGGCGGTGATAAAGACGCCGAGACTGCCGGTCAGCGTCAGCAGCCAATAAACCGCAAAGCGTCCCTGATGCGGCTCGTCGCGCAGATAGGTCCAGGCGTAAAACCCCGCGGCGCTCCACAGGAGCGCGGCGACTCCGAGCAGAATCGCGCCCGCCGGGTCGAGCGCGAAAGTGATGTGCTGGCGGGTCTCGGCGAAGACCAGCGGCGGCCCGTCGACCGCCAGCAAGGCCGCCGCCAGCGCTGGCAGCGGCGCCAGCCCCAGCAGGGCCATCATGCGGGCTCGCACCCATCGCGAGCCGCAGGCCACGAGCAGCGCGACCGGCGTGGCCAGGGCGGCGAGCAACAGCAGTTCCGAGCCGATCATCGCCAGTTTCTCTTCACGGCAAACCCATTCCCGCGGTCGTCAGACGGCCGATCTGCACCAGGTCGAAGGCCCCCAGGCGCACGAAGCCGAGCAGCACCGAGCACAGCGCCAGGGCCAGCACCACCAGTTCCCGATATCTCGCCACCGGCGCGTGCAGGGTCACCGGCTCGCTCGCGCCGGCCAGCACCGGGGCGAGCACGCGGAAGAGATAGCCGCCCGTGAGGAGTCCACCTCCCAGAATCACCAGCGACCACCACCATTGCCCGGTCTCAATGGTCGCCATGAGCAGCAGCCATTTGGCCGCGAAGCCGCCGCTCGGCGGCAGTCCCATCAACGACATCCCGGCGAGGCCGAAGGCCAGGACCGTGATCGGCAACGCCCGGCCGATGCCCCCGAGATCGGCGATGCGGTCGTGACCGAGCCGCTGGGCGATCAATCCCGCGGCCAGGAACATGGCGGCCTTGGCGAAGGCATGGGAGACGGCCTGGAGCACGCCGCCGCTCCAGGCGCTGGTCGAAACGCTGATCGCCACCAGTTCGGCGCCCAGGTCGGCGGCGGCCAAAGGGACCGACTCGGGGCGGGTGATGAGGGGGAAAACGAGAAACAGATAGCCGATCTGCGCGACCGTCGAGTAGGCGATCAGCATCTTCAGCCGCGCTTGCCGGAGCGCGAGCACGCCGCCGAACAGAATCGCCGCCGCGCCCAGCGCGCCCAGCACCTGCGCCGCCGTCGGGTTCATCAGTTCCGGCATCACATCGAACCAGAGCCGCACGATGAGGAAAAGCGACGCTTTCACGACCAGGGCCGAGAGCACCGCGCTGGCGGCGGCCGGAGCCCCGGCGTGGGCCGGCGGCAACCAGAGATGCAGCGGGAACAGGGCGGTCTTGGCCAGCAGCCCGACCGTCATCAGCGCGGCGGCGGCTAAGGCGATCGGTTCGCGCTGGATCAGATCGGATAGGAGACCGATATCGAGCGTGCCGTAAGCGCCGTAGAGCAACACCACGCCCAGTAGATACAGCACCGAGCCGAACAAGGCGAACAGCAGGTACCGCAGCGCGGCCTCAATCGTTCCGGCGCGGCCATCGAGGCAGACCAGGGGCACGGCGGAGAACGTCAGCAGTTCCAGCGCGACAAACAGGGTGAAAAGGTCGTTGCCTAGGAAGACGAGGTTCAGCGCCCCCCACAACGCCAGCAACAACGTCCAGAACGCCAGCGAGGCGCGCCCCTCGACCTGCCCCGGAGCGGGGCGGAACTCGGCCCGCGCGAACCAACCGGTGGCGCCGATGATCGCCGCCGTGGTCAGGAGCAGGATCGCCGACAAGCCATCGGCGCGCAGCGCCACGCCGAGCGGCGGCGCCCAGCCGCCCAAGTGATAGACCAGCGCCTCGTCCGCGCGCACGACGCCGACGGCGATGGCTGCCGCGACCGCCAGTCCGACCGGCGTGAGCAGCAAAGCGATGCGGCCCGCATGACGCCCGCCCGCGACCAGCGCCAACAACAGGCCCGCGACCGGCAGGACCAGCGCCAGCACGAGCAGGATCGAAGGCTCGGGCATCATGAATCGGCGTCCTGGGTCTGGGTAGGCGCGGCGTCGGACGCCGCGGCATCCAGCGTGATCCGACCGGTCGCCTGGGCCAGGCGCAGCAGCAGCGCCACCGCCAGGGCCGTGGCCGCGAACGCGACGACCAAACCGGTGATCACCAGCGCCTGCGGGACCGGATCGCTGCTCAGGCCGGCTCCCGCGCCCCGCCGCGCGATGACCCCGAACAGCAGGAATACGCCACCGCCGAGCAGGTTGAACGCCAGGATTTTGCGCAGTGGCTGAGGATGAACGATCAGGCCGAACAAGCCAAAACCGATCAGCGCCGCCGCGCACAAGCCAAATAAGGTCGTGCCGTCGATCATGTGGGGTCCTCAGCGGGTGGGCCGGCGATGAGGAGACCGAGCGCCACCGCGACCGAGAGAGTGAGCACGACCTCGATGATGAGGATCAGTGGCTTGGCGTAGCCCGCCGGGTAGGCCAGGAAGGCCTCGGCGATCCAGATGCCCGCCAGGCCGACCGCTAGGAACACCGCCGAGCCTGCGACCAGCAGGACGCGCAACCAACGGCGGCTCACCGGGGGCGCATCAGCCAGTCCCGCCAGCAAAATGAGGGCCCACATGGCGGCCAGGACCGCGCCGCCCTGAAAAGCGCCGCCGGGCTCGTCCGCCCCGTTCCAGCACAGATAGATGCCGAGGATGATCCCGAAAGGCGGCAGCACTTGCGCGAGCAGGGTCAGGGCGCCGTCCTGACGCGGATACCGCAGTATCGGCGCACCGCCCCAGCAGCGATCCGATGCCAGCGACCAGACCCCGATCAGCGCCGGCAGGAGCACCACGGCTTCCAGCAGGGTATCGATGGCCCGATAAGCCACCAGCACGCCGGTCACCGGATTGCCGAGCCCGGTGGCGGGCAGATGCGCGACGGCCATCGGCGCCAGGGTCGGCGCGGGATCGGGCAGCCACAGCACGAGCGCCGCCAACCCCGCCGCGACCAGCACGCACAACCCGCCGGCCACCCACCGCAGGGCGGTGCCGGGCGCTGTGGCAGGGGTTTCGATGGCGCGCAGGCGCGCGGCCGCTCCCAGCAACAGCAGGCCGGTCAGGCCGCTGCCGATGGCCGCCTCCGTCAGCGCCACATCCGGGGCCGCGAGACGCACCCAAATCAGGGCCAGCAACAGTCCGTAGGCCACGAAGCCGATCACTGCGGCGAAGGTGTCGCGCACGGCGATGGTCCAGCCGGCCACCGCCAGGACCAGCAGGGCCAGACCGAAGTCGACCGCCAGCGCCAGGGTCATGCGTCTGGCCCCTCGCGCCGCGCCGCGCGCGCCATGAGTTGGCTGACCGTGGTCCCGGCCAACAGGACGAACAGCCAAACCGCGAGCAGCTTCATGGTGCCGAGCGGCCACTGGACCTGCGGCAGCAGACCCATCACCACCAGGCCGAGCCCCAGGTTGTCCGCCTTGGTCAGCGCGTGCAGGCGAGTGAGGGGATCGGGGAAGCGCAACAGTCCGACCGTGCCGGCGAGAAAGAAGAAAGCGCCGATCGAGACCGAAAGGATCGTGAAGAGATTGAGGGCGAGGCTCATTCGCCGTGGCCCTTCCGGGAATCCTTGTCGTCCGGACGGGCCGCGCCCTGGACGAAAGCCACCGAGGCGAAGGCGGCGAGCAGCAGCCAGAAGTCGAGGAAAATCACTCCTCGACTGATTGCGGCCGGCACGGGAATGCTACGCATCGGGTTGACTCCAGCGATGGTACCTGTACGGGCCTCTACGAGGCATGTCGGGTGGTGTCCGGCTCGAAGATGATCTTCAGCCGGGTTCCGGTCGCCTTCGCAAACCGTTCGAGCGTTCGGGTCGAAGGCCGCACTCGCCCTCCCTCAAGACGGGCAACAGTCGATTGGGTCGTCTCCATCCGGCGGGCCAGTTCCTCCTGCGTGATCCCCGCCCGCGCGCGGGCTTCGATCAGAGCCGAAGCCAGAGTAAATTCCTCCTCCAACGCCTCGTAAGCCTCCCGATACGCGGGGTCGTCCATCCATTTTTCGTGCAAGTCTCTAACTTTCGTCATCTTGAACCTCTTTCGCCCGCTTCAAGGCCAACTCAATTTCACGGCGCGGCGTCTTGTTGGTCTTCTTGACAAAAACCCGCACAATGACCGCCCGCCGCCGCCACGCCGTCACGTACAACGCCCGCGATATCCCGTCCTTGCCCTTCATCCGCATTTCCCAAAGCGGGCCTTCAAGATGCTTGACGTGCGGCTCGTGAACCTGTTCTAACCCTGAAGCTTCGATCAGGGCCGATATCCGGCTCAACCGCGCCCGCATGTCGCTGGGTAAAGCGGCGACTTCTCCATCCACAAGGGCATTAAGCGTTTCAACGGTCCAACTCATGGGCCTCATCAATATAGCATTTATGCTATAAATTCAACAAACGTCGTTGCCCTTCCGGGAATCCTTGTCGTCCGGACGGGCCGCGCCCTGGACGAAAGCCACCGAGGCGAAGGCGGCGAGCAGCGCCAGCGTCAGCGCCACGTCGATCACCGCGTTGGCCTGGGTCGCCACTCCCAGCAGCAACAGCGCCGCGATGCCACCGGTGCCGAGCAGTTGCGCCGCCATCATCCGATCCGCCGCCGCCGGGCCGCGCAGGATGCGGATCAACCCCACAGCCACCGTCACCAGCACGAAGGCGGCGGCGGCGAGCAGGAAGTCAGACATCGTCAGGTCGGGCATCGCCATCTGTTTCCCCCAGCACGCGGAGCAGCAGTTCCTCGTCGATGGCGAGCTGCGCCGCCACCGGCTGTTCGACATCGAGGCAGTGGTAGACGAGCGCGCCGTGTGCGTCAACGCCGGCCGGCAGCGTACCCGGTAACGCGCTGGTCAGTGCGCCGAACACATGGCGGGCTGTCCCTGGGGGGATACGTACCGGATAAGTGATGAATCC
>REEE01000300.1 GCA_007695245.1 Candidatus Competibacteraceae bacterium
TTGGAAACCGCGCTTGCCCCCGATACAGCCCCGCTGGTGGACGTAGCATCGCCACCGGCCCCACCGGCGCCCACGGCCGTAGCTTCGCCACCCACGGCCCCAGAAACGGCGCCACCGCCCGACTGCTGCACCGTCGTGGTGTCGGGGGCGATCGCCCGGCCGAACACCGCAGCCGAGCCGACCATGCCACCGGCCTGCACCCCGGCACGCACAACCCCCGGAAGCCAGTGTTCACCATGGCCCGCCTCGACGTAGATCGGGCCGTGCTCATCTTCGATTACGATGGCACGAGTGACGTACCCATCGCCGGCCTTCGTGAGAAAGTGTGCGGTGTACGGCCCGGACTGGGCCACATCTGCCGAAGCCGCACAGCCGGCGGCGAACGCTGCGATAACAGGGACGAGTAGAGCCTTCATGGTTATTCTCCATTCCACCAAGTTACGAAAACTGCCATCAGCAGCGGGATGCCGATGATGGAGCCGAAAAACATGATGCTAACTATGGATGCGTCATCCATCTCCTTCCTCCTCGTTCGCCAGCATCCCCAGCAGCCCCGCCAGAAGCACCAGCATCATGAGCCCAGCGTACCGGGCAAGCTCGGCATCAACTACCAAGGCAAGGTCAGTCATATCGCTTCTCCGCGGCATCCGGCATCTTGAGCATCGGCGCCCAATGGGTTGGCTCACTCGCCATCGTGAAAGCCCCGCCACCCCAATATCCTTTGCCATCGTCGGTTAGCCACTCCCATCTGCCTAGACATCGCCCTGGTGGCCACCTCGCGTCGCTGATCCAGCGCACACCATCGGTTACAATGAACTTGCTGCCGTCCTGCGGCGCTGTCTCGATCGGCTGCCATTCAGTCGTCATAGCGTCGCTCCTCCAGCTCCTCCCGGATGCGGTCGGCCCCGCCGGAACTCCTCAGGTAGGTCCGAATTGCCACCTCGAGGTGGCCCCCTACATTGGCGCACGTTGGCCCGTCGTCGCCACGACCCTCCACACGGATGTTGAGCGGGGTGCCCCAATCAACACCATCGTCATGGTAGGTAGCGTCAACGTCAAAGAGCACAGTAAACTCGGCGAATACCCCGCCGGAATCGTTCGTAAACTCCACATCAACGGGAATGTCAGTCACGTGTTTGCGCATATCTGTCTCCATAAGCTGCTACATCTGGTGAGTGCAGAAACTCCACAACCTTCTTGTGCGCATCCGGATTGACGCGCGTCAGCTTGTCAATTTTGGCCTCGTTCTCTGCGTTGGCCTTCGCGAACCCGGCGGTGTCGCCCGATTGCAGCCGCGCCCTCTGCGTGGTGATGAACGCATCCGCCCACGCCATGGCGCGATCGCTGGCACTCGGCGCTTCCGCTGGCGCGGCCTGCTGCGGTTGAGAGCCGCCACTTGCCCAAGCTGCCAGTGCACCCCCTGACGTTTCGGTAATTGGCTTATCCTCGGGGAACGCCACCTTGTGCTGTTCCTGGATTTTAACAGGACGCGGCACGCCCGGCTTGTCCGGCAGCAGCAGCAGGCTCAGTGCGACCTCGTACATGAACCCCTTGTCGCATACCGGAGTCCAGCGTTCCAGAAGCGGGCGGTCTGCCGCCGGGATGACAACGGTTCTCTCTTGGCCGCGGTCGTCCTTCTGCTTCGCCATCAGCACCTTTTCCTCGGCGCGAAGGCAGAAAATCACGTGGCAGCGCACCTGCAACAAAGCCTGCATCATCGCCTTGTGGCCCATCTTCGGCTTGATCCATGCCGGCATTTTCAGAGCCTCCCGCCGGCCGTAGTTGTCGCCGGCCATGCGGGAAAGCTCTTCCTCGTGCCAGTCGAGGACGCCTCCCTCACCCGACCATTCGTGCGACATGGAGTCCACCACGACAACCTTGGCGCCCGCCTTGTCGGCGGCGCGGATGGCGGCAGCATATGCTTCTGGTCGGAACGGCGGCCGCAACGCCGCGTGCTGAAATCCGAACGTAGACGCGTCTGGTTTCGACCCGGGCGGTGGCGCATAGTGCAAGGCTCGTCCCGACTCGGTGTCCACAACGAACACCTTGTTGTCATCACCCCCGGCCAGGCCGCGCGCCAGCCTGAGAGCCGAGAATGTCTTGCCGCCGCCGGACGGCCCGGATAGCGCGATCAGAAGCGGGACGTTCTCCCGCACTGCTGGCCTGAAACTGACGCTCATCTTCTATCCCCACTCCAATGGACGTTGTGCCGCCATGGCGGCTTGCAGCGTTGTCATCGTCACACCCTGTTCTCGGGCGGCCTTCGACGCCAGCTTCATTTCCTCCCAAGTGCGCACTGCCCACGGCGGCGGAGCTGCCCAATGCACCACCGGATCATAGCCGGGGTAGCGCCCCGTCGCACGGCATTCGCGCCATACGCTGATTGCCACGTCGGCCTGCTGCTGGGCATAGCTCATGGCGTGCGGGTCGAGCCCGACGATGGCCAGCGCGTGCGGTGGATTCTGCTCCAGCACCAGCAGCCGGTAGTCGTGCTCAATCCCGGTGACGGCCTTCGCGCCGCGTGTATAAAACGCAGCCTGGACGGCCGGCCCCGGCCACATGCGCGACTTGGCCCACACCTCGGGGCGAGCCGTGCCGGCAGTGGTCTTGAGATCGTAAATGATGCCGCCATGGCCATGCTCGGCGATCTCGTGTTTGCCGCCAGTGTCGTCGTCGTAGTGCTCCGAATACGACAACAGCACGTGCTCGCTTATCCCGTAGGCATCAAACCTGCCGCGGCACATCAGGCCGGCATCATCCCAGATGACGGTCACCTCCTTCTTTGCGTCACGAAACTGCCCCGCCATTGCCGGCGGGAGTTGCTGCCAAAACGCATCGACCATGGCATGAACGGCAACCACGTCCTTCGTCAGCAGCGGCACCTTGCCGGCGGCCCGGGCTTCGTCGCGCGCTTCCTTGGCGGCATTCGTGCGCCAGTCGTCCGCTGGCACTTCGACCAAAACGGACTCGTCACCCTCCAGGATCAGCGCGTGCGCCGCTGTTCCAATGTCCATGGCGGTGGTCGCCTCCCGCAGCGCGTTGTCGGCGTGCAGCGCGTGCAGGGGTGATGCCTCGATCAACGTGGCCGCGACGGAAGCCCGCAGGCTGCCGCCGGGCACCGGGTCGGCGTTGTAGGTGTCCCAGTCAACGCCGTAGTGAATGCCGGGGGTCATACCTCGATCTCCACGCATTTGATGGCATAAGGATAATCTTCTTTCAGTTGTGCCGCTATAAAACCCAATGCTTCATCTTCTCTTTCGAACGTCACAGAAGCACTGCTTTCGTTGGAAACGAAAAGATAGACCACCACCCACACCTTTCGAATCTCGGGGATGTTCACAAGGTCATTTGGAGATGTTCGGCCGTCTGATCGAATCACCCCATCATGGTGGAAAGACACGGCATCCTCACCCCCGCTTGGCCACTTTACCCGCGCCACGATTGGTTTCGGGTTATCAAGGTCATCGCACAGGATTTTTGCCGGCGTTCCACAACGGAGTTGCACCGGCTTCTTCGGGTCGATCGGTTTGTCGGTCATCGGTCAATCTCCTTCGGTTGAGCCTGCATATTGCGGGGTTCCATGCCTCGCCCAGCCCTGCCACGCCACACCACGCCGCGCCATGCCAAGCCGCGTGGTGGCTGTCGCCACCGAGAACGCCACCCGCAGATGGCGTGCCCGCTGAGTACAGCCCTTGCCTAAGCCTTGCCACACCACGCCAAGCCGCGCCCAGCCCGGCCGCGCCGAGCCGCGCCTCGACAACACAGCTATTCGGCGCCGTCCTCGACCTTCACGGCGAACAGTTGGAACACGTCCTTCCGCTGCCGGCCGAGAACCTCGTTGACCCCGGTGATCCGCACGTGCGCGTCAGTGTGCCGCCGGCGGGCATCGTTGTCCATTTCCTCAAACCGAGCGTTGGTCAGCGAGGCGTCTGCCTTCTTTGCCGCCTTGGCCACCGCGTGCGCCCATTCCTCGGCCGCCACACGTGCATGCTCCGACGGCGGTACGATCCAGTAGCCCTTGCGGCGGACGCTCTGTAGGGCCGTCTTGCGGTCGTACAGCAGCCACTCCCGGAAGGCATCGAAGCGTTGCAGCAGCACCCACTGATGCTCCTTCGCTTCCTCGACGGTGCGGAATGCGGGCAGCTTGAGCGCCCACGCAATCCAGTCGTGAGTCAGGATGTCACCATCTCCACGTCCTGACTTGAGATATTCGCTGATCGCGTGCTGGAGCCACTCTGGCTTTTCGTCCTCTTTCTTCGTCGGCAGCATGTTGCCCCCCTTACGATGATGTGACGGTGAAGCGGCCGAACTTCGGGCGATAATCGCCCACGCCGACGTACTGCCCGGCGTCTTCGAGGCACCGCAAAACCTGTTCTCGGTTGATGCTGTCGGGGTCGAAGGCAATGCGTATTTTGCATGCCCACGTCCGGAAGATCGGCCGGTAACGCATCAGGCGGGCCGACTGCACCTTGACGCTCCGGCTGTCGTAGTAGCCGGCGTTCCACAGCCCTTCGGCGTCCTTCGGGCCGTCGTACTGTAGGTAGCACCGATCGTCCATAACCTCGACGCTGCGCTTGAGCTGCGTCCCCAGTTTGGACAGCTTGCCGCCGCCCACCAGGGCTGACTCTACGTTGATGCCGGGCAGGTACGGACCCTTGCTGTCGATGTAGAGCCCGCCCAGCCATTCGCTTTTCGCGATGGCCTCGTGGTCTTCGTCGGTCTTCTTTCGCTTTCCCGTGAGCACCTTGTGCTCTTTCGTGAGCGGGTTAAGCGGGTCGGCGAACTTATCGCTGTGCATCAACAGCGGCCGTGTTCCGGTGATGGTTGCTTCGATGATCTTTTGCATTTTCGAGTCCTCTCCTTGTTGCCCCGCACGATTGCGGGAGTTCCTCGCCTTGCCAAGCCCAGCCGAGCCGCCCCAGGCCCAGCCTCGCCCTGCCGCGCCGTGTGGTGGCTGTCGCCACCGAGAGCACTCCCCGCAGAGAGTGCGCCCGCTGAGTACAGCCCCTGCCTAAGCCTCGCCGCGCCCTGCCATGCCGAGCCGTGCCGAGCCAGGCCGCATGGTGGCTATCTTGCACAGCTACCCACGCATGTCAAGCCACAATCTGCCGCCCGCTGCCGCGCACGTCCCCCTTGCGCCGGAGCCTGCCACATGATATGTGCAGGGCATGAATGACCTCTTGACACAAGATGAAGTGGCCGCCTGGTTCCGCATATCTACCCGTACCCTGCGGGCGTGGCGGCAGCGCGGCTTCGGGCCGAAGACGGTGCCGTTCCCGGCAGGCGTCCGGTATCGCCTCGAGGACGTCGAGGCGTGGCTCGCGGAAAGGAAGGAGAAATGACGATGAAGGTCTACGTGACAAAGTACGCCCTGACCAAGGGCATACTGGAACATGATGCGACGGTCGGTGAAGATGGGTGGGCGTATGTCAGTGAATACGCGATGTCTTTTTCAAGAAAAAATTGGGCCCCGACGATGCCAGAAGCTTTGGCCCAGGCTGAGGAAAAGCGCGTTCAGAAGATAGCGTCTCTGCGCAAGCAGATCGCGAAGCTGGAAAGGCTTGAGTTCTGACTACAATCACGCTTCCCTGGCCGCCCAAGGGCTTGCAACCGCACGCCAAGGGGCACTGGCGGAGCAAGGCCAAGGCAACCAAGACCTACCGGCAGCAAGCGCACGCCATCGCGTTTGGTGCGGGCGTGAAGCGTGATCCGACCGCGATCCTGACTTTCACCTATCACCCGCCGAACATGCACCGTCGCGAC
This sequence comes from Candidatus Competibacteraceae bacterium, assembly GCA_007695245.1. Lineage (GTDB taxonomy): Bacteria > Pseudomonadota > Gammaproteobacteria > Competibacterales > Competibacteraceae > REEE01. The sequence continues at coordinate 5,764 of REEE01000300.1, forward strand.
GTGCAGAATACGCATATCATGATGAAGGCGCTAATCGATGGCATCGCTGATGCGATGGGATGCGACGACCACAAATTCCGGTGCCGTTTCCCCGATAGTTTCGCCAAGACGATGCCGGCCATCGGAGGCGCGATCATTGTGACAATCTCGAAGGGGACTGAGATGACGGACGACACCGCGGCGCTTAAAGCTGAGGTGACACGCCTTCGGTACGCCATCGCCTGCGCTTACGGGCAATTGCGAAACGTGAAGGTAATGGAATTGGAGGCGAAGACGGCTGAAAGGATTCTGGCTTCGGCCTTGGATGGAGGGTCAAATGAATGAGATGGAGAAGATCAAGGTGCAGAACGTCATCCTGCGTGCGGCTATTAAGGAAGCGTATGAGTTGCTTGCACGTGACGCGTCATCCGTGCCTTTTTTTGAAATGTACGGCAGCGTGATGGAAGCCCGCGACATCTTGCAGGAGGCGATCGAGAATACCCCAGACTGACGGTTTGTGCTAGACTACCGGCGCCGGCTGGCCCCCGGCGTCTGGGCGGGTGCATCACGCGGATCATGTGCCGTGGCGATGCCCCGCCCGCCCCTGCCCCTTATCCACGGGGTGACACATGAAGGGATGAGGCATGAATGGACTCCCATACTACAAAGCGTACCCCCGCGATTTCCTAGAGGGTACGATCGGCATGCCCTTCGATTCCAAGTGCGCGTACCGCGTCGTCCTCGATCTGATTTACATGCAAGGAGGACAACTCCCGGATGATCCGCGGTACATCGCAGGCAACCTGGGGTGCTCAATCCGCAAGTGGAAATCGATCCGTTCAGACCTGATCGAGCGCGGCAAGATCATCGTTTCGGGCGAGTTTCTAACGAATTTTCGGGCTGGTAAAGAGCTCGAAACTCTCGCGAAACTTCAAGATAAACAGCGCGAGAACGCATCCAAGTCAAGGAAAAACAAGGGCTTACAAGAGCCACGGCACAGCCATACAGAATCAGAACCAGAATCAGAGTCAGAAAGTAAGAAAGATTCCCCCTCTAGTCCCCCACGGGGGGACGACTGCCTCGTTGCTGTTTCCCGTTACAACGCCATGGCCGGCAGGGCCGGC
>REEE01000371.1 GCA_007695245.1 Candidatus Competibacteraceae bacterium
TCGAAACGCCGCCGCGCCGCGCCGTGCAGGGTGCCCAACACGTATTCGGCGGCCAGGGCGTCGCTCAGGGATGGCTTGGGACTGTTCATCGCGCCCCCTCAAAGAGTCGGTCGAGATCGGGATCCAGAGTCCGATCGATCAATCCTTCCAGGCGCGCGCGGCGAAGACTTCGTCCAACGGCGTATGGAATAGATGGTTGGCGTAGTTACTCAAGGTTTTCACCGCGATGGCCAGCACGATCTCCAGAATATGTCGCTCGCTGTAACCGGCGGACAAAAACCGATCCACCTCGGCGCGGCCGGGCAGACCCCGCTCGACCACCATCACCCGCACGAACTGGTTCAGCGCGGCCAGTTGGGCGTCGGGAATCGGCGCGCCCGCGCGGAGGGCGTCGGTCACCGCCGTCGGGACCTTCGACATGGCGTCCGCGATCACGCTGTGCGCGCCCATGCAATACTCGCAACCGTTCTCGCGGCTGATGGTGAGAAACACCACTTCCTGTTCCACCGGGGTGAAGCCGGACTGTTCGCGGAATCGCGTATAGCCGTCCACATAAGTCGCGAGCAGGCCCGGCGAGTGGGCCATTCGAGCATACATATTCGGGATGAAACCGACCTGCGCCTTGGCGTTTTCCAGCAAGGCACGGGCTTCGGGGGCGGCGGTGTCGAGAGTTTTCGGGGGCAGCGTCAATTGATATTCGGCGAGCATGAGCGAGATCTCCAGGATGATGTGATTGCTAGCGGCGGTTTGAAAGGCCGGGTTGGGATCGGAATGGTTTGACGTACACCTTAAGAATTACGCCTTGGCTGGGTGCTTGGATGCAGGGCGCTGAAAATTTGTCATCGGTGGTCGCCCGTCCAGTCCCCGAACCCTCACCCCGGCGATTTTTTCAAACTTCTGGCCAGAATTGCATCCAGGGCCGGGCCGGTTGCGTAAGCATCGATAAGTCCGCTCGCCATGCGGAATGCCAAACCGAAACCCTGATTCCTTGAGGAGCACCATTATGAAAACCACCTTCGCCACCGCCAGCTTTGCCCTGATCGTCGCCGTTTCCGGTCTGTCTTCCGCCCACGCTGGCGGCTTCAACGACCGCACCGCGGTTCCCACCGTCACCTCCACCCGGGCCGCGCCACAGGATTTGCGCCATTTTCCCGTGGTCCACGGCTTCAACCAGCAGAGCCACCACGCCGAAGCCGCCAGCCGATTCCCGACCCGCGCCGCCGACCGCACTCGAGCCATCGCCGGCGTGCATTGCGACTTGGTGCCGCGGTTCGGCTTCCAGAACAGTTCGTCGTTCGCCCCTTGCTGACACCCACTCATGAATGAGGCCGGGCATCGCCGTGATGCCCGGCGTATTGATCCCGTCCCATGAGAGGCATCGCTAACCATCACCCTCACCCCTGCCCCTCTCCCACTTGCGGGAGAGGGGTTTTTGCGCATTCTCTGCAATTTCTTCATTTTTATTAATTTTTTATTCATTTTATAAGGAGATTTTCTGATGTCGGGCATCCCCATGCCGGCTCTGATCGGGTCGTTGGTCGTCATTGCCTTGGTGAGCGTGGCCCTGGCGCCGCGCGTGCGCACCGTGGACGGCTTCTTCCGAGGCTGGGGCGAGAACGGCGCCGCGCCCGGCGTGCTCACGCTCACCTTCTCGCAGGTCACCACCTGGATCTTCGCCCGCTCCCTGTTGAACGCCGCCATCCTGGGTTATTTCTTCGGGATCGCCGGCGCGCTGGCTTACACCGCCTACTACGGCTCTTTTCTCACCGGCTGGTTGATCGTCGATCGCCTGCGCTTCACCCACGGTCAGGAGAACGTGCAGGGGTTCCTCGAAGCCCGCTTCGGCCGGCTCGGGACCGCCTGCTTTAATCTGTTGCTCTCCCTGCGCCTGCTCACCGAGGTGTTCGCCAACCTGCTGGTGGTGGGCATCGTCTTCGGGGTGGTGGGCTCGGCGGCCTACGTCTGGTCCATCCTGGCGGTGGCGGGCATCACGCTGGCCTATTCGATGACCGGCGGCTTGCGCGCCTCCCTGCGCACCGATGTGTTGCAGATGGCGGTGCTGGCCGGACTCCTGGGCCTGTTGTTTGTCATGATGGTGCTCCACCCGCTGTTCGACGCCGGGGCCATCGCCGCCAGCAGCCCGGATTTAACCAGCCCCGGCTGGGTGCTGTTGATCGTGGCTCTGCTGCAAATCTTGAGCTATCCGCTACACGATCCGGTGATGATGGATCGCGGCTTCCTCGCCGATCGGGAAACCACGCGGCGCAGCTTCCTGCACGCCTTTTGGATTTCGGCGCTGTGTATCCTGGCCTTCGGCCTGCTGGGCGTGTTCGCCGGCCTGCACCGGGTGGGCGATGAGGTGCTCTTGATCACGCTGGAACGGTTGCTGGGCGCGCCCGCCATGCTGGCGCTCGGGTTGGCGCTGGTGGTTTCGGCGGCGTCCACCATGGACTCTACGTTCTCCAGCGCATCCAAGCTGGCGGTGGTGGACATGCGGCTCGCCCCCGCCAGCGCTCGCAACGGGCGGCTGGCCATGGCGCTGTTCTGTCTGGGCGGCCTGGCGCTGGTGTTCGTGGGGACGGATGACTTGTTCGCCGCCGTCGCGGTCAGCGGCACGGCGTCGCTGTTCCTGACGCCGGTCATCGTCTTCAGCATCCTGGGCGGCCGCGAGGTCGCGCGCTGGAGTTTCCTGGCCACGTTCGCCGTCGCCATCGCCGGGTCCGTGCTCTATTTTCTGGAGAGCTCGGGATACGTGTCGGTCATTCACGCGGTCACCGGTCTCGAACACAGCTACAGCAAGCTGCTGGCGATCACCGCGGTCATCCTGGGTGCGGGATTCACCTGCTTCGCCCTCGGCCTCCAGCCGAGGCGCTCGACCTCGCCATAACACTCCACGTCGGTCAATCCATCCGCTCCGAACTCAGCGCGAGTACGGTAAGGGTGCGGAGGCCGGTCGAGTCATGGCGTTCCGTGAAGCCGGACGAATCGCCCGGCTTTATTCAGCGATGTTACAAATTTTGTTGGGGTCGCATCCAAAGCCACCCAAGTCGCGTAAGCATTTGTGGTTCGTGCCGGTGTCATGCCCGCGCGCGCCACGAGTCTGTTGTTCACTACGATTTCCTGGAGGACTCCATGCAACCATATCGTCTGACTTTTCTAGCCACTTTCATCCTGCTCGCGCTGACTATCGCCGCGCCGCTCCATGCCGGCGAATTGTCCGGCACTCAAACCCTTGGTTCGTCTCATGGGTTCGAGGCGCTCGTCACCCAGCTGGAAACGGCGGTGGCCGACCACAAAATGGCGGTGGTCGCCAAAGCCAGCGCCAGTCAGGCCGCCGCCGCCCGCGGAGTCAAAATTCCTGGCAACGCCGTGATCATGGTCTTCCGAAACGACTACGCGGTGCGGATGCTGGAAGCGAGCATCCCCGCCGGCATTGAAGCACCGCTGCGCTTTTACGTCACCGAGAGTCCCGACGGCAAGGCCAGCCTGAGCTGGCGCGCGCCGAGCGCGACGTTCGCGCCCTACGGCAGCGCTCCACTCGACGAGATGGCTCGCGAACTCGATCCTATCCTCGCCGCCATTGCCCGCGATGCCGTGCGCTGATTCTCGTCCGGGGTGCGCCCGTCGGTCGGCGCGTTTCTGGCGACGCACGCAGGTCGATCGACGGACATTCTCGTTGCTGCATCCAGCAAGGACCGGGCGCTGGAAATCACCGGTTATCTACCCATCGCGGTGGAGGATCTGCTCGCGCGACTCGATGTTCCTGGCGAAGCTGTTTGATTTACAGCTACCAAGGGACAACCACAACCACCGGACTCCACCTCTCCGGCCCTGCCAGAAAAAAATTTCCGCAGGCTCTTGAATAAAACAGACAGGTCTGTATACTTTTGGCATGAGCAAGACACGAGCCAAATCTTCTGACACCCGCCAACGCATCGTGGAAACCGCCGAACGGCTGTTCTACGCCGAGGGAGTCCGGGCCGTCGGCATCGATCGCATCATTGCCGAAGCGGAAGTGGCGAAAATGTCGCTCTACAACCACTTTCCGTCGAAGGACGACCTGATCCTCGCCGTGCTGCGGTACCGGGAAGAGAAGTTCGACGCCCTGTTCGGGAAGTGGATGGGACGGTACGCCCAGGCGGGATCGGACCGGCTGGAGGCCTTCTTCGCCGCCTTGAAAGACTGGTTTGAGAGTCCGGGCTTTCGGGGCTGCATGTTCATCAATTCTTTTGCGGAATTGGCGGACGCCAAGCACCCCGGCTCCCAATTCTCAGTCACCCATAAGGAACGGTTCCACGAGATGCTGCGTGGGATCGTGGCGGAAACGGCGGGAACCAAGGCGGCGGAAACCACCGCTCCGGCCATCGCCTTGCTGGTCGAAGGAGCGATTGTAGCCGCCGTGATGGAGCAGTCATCGAAACCCGCCGACGTCGCCAAGGACGCTGCGTTGGCCCTGATCGCCAAGACCAGGCGGAAGTAACCGCTTCAACCGTTTCTCTTTTTTTGCGAAGTAGCATACAGACCTGTCTGTATTTTACGTCGGATCACCTCACTCTAAGGAGATTGAACCATGACCACGCTGAGAACCCTCGCCATCACCCTGGCTCTTGCCACGCTCCTGTCGCTCGGTTCGCAGGCCTACGCCGCCAAACCGGGCACTTCCACCACCCAGGTCTTGCACCGCACGGTCAAGATCGACGGACTCGACCTCTTCTATCGGGAGGCCGGTCCCAGGGACGCTCCCACCGTTCTGCTGCTGCACGGGTTCCCGACCTCCTCGCACATGTTCCGTAATCTGATCCCGGCGTTGGCCGACCGGTATCACGTTGTCGCCCCGGACTATCCCGGCTTCGGTAACAGTTCGGCTCCCTCGGTTCAGGAGTTCGACTACACCTTCGACAACTTGGCGAAGGTCGTCGAAAACTTCACCGAGCAAGTTGGCCTGAGGACGTATTCGCTTTACCTGATGGACTACGGCGCGCCCGTTGGCTTCCGTCTCGCCGTGCGGCGCCCGGAACGGGTGCAAGCGCTGATCGTGCAGAACGGCAATGCCTACGACGAAGGGATCGACAACGACTTCTGGAAACCGATCAAGGCGTACTGGAAAGATCGCAGCCAGGAGAAGGGCGACGGACTGCGTTCGCTGTTGACCCTCGATGCCACCAAGTGGCAATACACCCACGGGGTTCGCAACGTCGAAACGATCAGCCCCGACACTTGGGGACACGTCCAACCGCTCCTGGATCGTCCGGGCAATCAGGAGATTCAACTGGCCCTGTTCCACAGCTACGGCAGCAATCCACCGCTGTACCCGCGGTGGCAGGAGTACCTGCGCGCGCACCAGCCGCCGACGCTCGTCGTCTGGGGCAAGAACGATGCGATTTTCCCCGCAGCCGGGGCGCATCCCTACCAGCGCGACCTGAAGAACGTGGAGTTCCACCTGCTGGACACCGGCCACTTCGCTCTGGAAGAGGACGGAGCGGAGATCACCGCGTTGATCCGCGGCTTTCTCGGCAAGCACCTGAGCAAGTAATCGGGAGCCTCTTTTTTTGACTCTTAATATATACAGACTCGTCTGTATATATTGACGTAAGTCGGGCATATGTCGCCAGACAACCGATCAAGCGGATGGCCCGCATCCAAAATCCCTCGGACCACGTACAGACTCCTGAAGCTGCTGGCCCTCGCGAAGGGGAAAGAGTTAACCGCTTCAATTCCTTTTTCACCCACAGGAGTCATGACCGATGAAACCGATGTTCTTCGCCCTGTTACTCGCCCTGAGTCTCCCATGGACGGCCTGGGCCTTGGACAAGGAGCCGTTTTCGCCGGAACGGTTCGCGGCGCTGCAAGCCGAGAACCACTTGGTGCTGATCGATATCTCGGCCCCTTGGTGCTCGACCTGCGCCAAGCAGCGGGAAGTCCTCAAAGCCTACCGCGCCGCGCATCCGGAGGTGGCGCTCCACATCCTGGATGTGGATTTCGACAACGACAAGGAAGCGGTCAAGCGCTTCCGCGCGCCGCGCCAGTCGACGCTCCTGCTGTACCGGGGGGAAGAGCAACTCTGGTTCAGCGTGGCGGAAACCCGTAAAGACGCGATCTTCGCCGCCCTCAATCAGGGAGCGAATGCCCGATGAGCCTGGACGCGGCCTCGATTCCCCTCGCGGGAGTCGCCGGGGTGCTGAGCATCCTCTCCCCGTGCGTCTGGCCGCTGGTGCCGGTGGTGATGTCCTCCGCCGCCACCGGCGGGCGGTCGGGGCCGTGGTTTCTCGCGCTCGGACTCAGCACCGCGTTCGCCCTGGCGGGGACCCTGCTGACGCTGGCCTTGCTCAACCTCCAGATCGACCCGGAAGCGTTGCGTTACGTCGCCGCCGTTCTGCTGCTGCTGATCGCGGCAACGCTGCTGGCGCGATCGGTGGCGGACTGGGTGAGTTTTCAGCTCTCGCGCCTGACCAGTCGCTTCGACGGCCTGGGTCAGGCCGCGACTACCACGCCCGCGGGACAGTTTGGCGTGGGCGCGTTGCTCGGACTGGTCTGGCTGCCCTGCGTGGGTCCCACCCTCGGCGCGGCCATCGCCCTGGCGTCGCTCGGACAGGATGTGGGCCTGGCGTTTGTGATCATGTTCGCCTTCGGGATCGGCACGGCTTCGGCGTTATTGGCGGCCGGGCTGATTTCCAGCCGGTTGCTGGCGCGATGGCGGCCGGCGACCCTCAGCCGGGCCGGTTCGGCCAAGAAGCTGCTCGGCTGGACCCTGCTGCTGCTGGGGGTGTTGGTGCTGACCGGTTGGGATAAGGTGTTGGAAACGCTGGCGCTGGGTATCCTGCCGGACTGGGCCATTTTCATCTGACTGATCGGAGTCGGTCGCAT
>REEE01000322.1 GCA_007695245.1 Candidatus Competibacteraceae bacterium
GCGATCCGCCTCGACCGGTCCCACGCTGAACGCGGTCACGGTCCCATCGGGCGGGCGCAGCCGCAGCGCCAGTTCCAGCGCGCTTTCATCGGCCGGATTCATCATGTACAGCACGCGACCGGCGTCGATCATCCCAGTCAGGGGATCGACCTCAATGGTGCTGGGGTCGGGGACGTATTTGAGACAAACCGCGATACGCATGGGCGAACTCTTCTCGGCAGGTCTGGGACGGTTCAAGCTTCCCGGAATGTGACCCCATAACCGCCGTCCGGGTAGGTCCAGCGAATGGCGCCTTCCTGGTTGCAGGCGATATAACAAGTGCCGCACTCGAAACAGGATTCGTAGTTGAACAGGATGCCGCCGTCGTCCAGCGGCACGAACAGATTGGCCGGGCAGACGTAGACGCAGGCATGGGTCGAACATTCGCTGCGGCAGATGTCCGAATTCACGGTGATATGGGGCGTCGCCGCCACCCGGAACCGCACCGTGCGCATTTTCTCTTCGTGGGTCGTCATCACCATAGATAGGACCTCGCCACCTGATAGGCATCGCGGAGCAACTGCCCCGGCTTGATCTCGAGCTGGCGCGTCATCCGGTAGGCCAGCGGCAGAATTTTTTGCTTGGGCGCGCCGTTCACCCGGAACAGGTTTTCCATGCTGCGGGCGATCAGTTCGGGATAAAGATTCTGGAGCCGCGCCCCGTTGACGAAGGCCGGCGCATGGCGGTAGGCGCGAAAATCGGTCAAGACATTGCGCTGCTTCAACTGTTTTTCATAAACCGCCAGGGCGCGCGCCGAGAAATCCCCCCGCTGGCAGGCTTGAATCGCGGTTTCCGCCGCCGCCAGGCCGGATTGCATCGCATAATTCATGCCTTCCAGATACAGACCGGCGGCCAGACAGAATCCAGCGGCATCGCCGGCGACCATCATGCCATCGGTATACAGCTTCGGCTTCATCGCCCAGCCGCTCTCGGGAATCAGATGCGCTGAGTATTCCCGCAACTTGCTGCCGCGCACCAGCGGCGCGACCGCTGGATGGGCCTTGAACCCTTCCAGGAGTTCATAAGGCCGTTTGCGCCGTTCCACCAGCGACGAGATCTGGCCGATCACGCCCAGCGACAGCGAATCCTGATTGGTGTAGAGAAACGCCCCGCCGTGGACATCCTCGGTAATCGCCCCCAGGTATTCAAAGGCGATCCCATCGTTGCCGGTGAGATGAAAGCGATCCTGGATGATCGCCGGGTCCAACCCCACCACTTCCTTGACCCCCAGCGACAGCTCGTGCTGATGAAATTCGCGTTGCAGACCAGCCTTCTTGGCCAGGAAGGAGTTGACGCCGTCGCAGGCGATCACCACCTTGCCGTAAATCTCGCCCTGCTCGCGGCGCACCCGCACCCCGACGACGCGGCCGTTGTCCCGCAACACATCGTCCACGACCACCGAGGTCAGCAGGAACGCGCCCGCTGCTTCGGCCTGCGCCGCCAGCCAGCGATCGAACTTGGGTCGCAACACGGTGAAACCGTTGTAGGGCGCGGTGGCGTAACCGGCGCCGGCGCAGCGAAAATCGAGGGCTACGGCGGTGGTCGGCGACATGAAGGAAATGTCGCGACGGCAGACGTAGCGTTCCACCGGCGCCTGTTCCCACCAGTTGGGAATCAGCTCGTTGAGGATGGCGCTGCCGTAAAACACCGCTCCCGACACATTCTTGGCGCCGGGATATTCGCCGCGCTCCAGCAACAGCACCTTGAGGCCGGCGCGGGCGGCGAGCAGCGCGGCGGCGCTGCCGGCGGGTCCCGCGCCGACGACGATGACATCGAACTGTTCTTGCGTGGGAGAAGCGGTCATGCTGTTTTCTCCAGAACCGGGTGAGCGGCGGTGTCTTGATCGGGGTCGAGAGCGGCTGGCGCGGTCGGTTCGTCGTGGCGTGCTGCGGGGTTGGCGGCGGCGAGGACCCGCAATTTGGCGAGCAGAATCGGCAGAATTTGATGCAGGTCGCCCACCACGCCCAAGTCCGCCCGCTTGAGGATGGGCGCGGTGCGGTCGTTGTTGACGGCGATCACGATCTCGCTGTCGGTGATGCCAGACAGATGTTGACCGGCCCCGGATACGCCGAAGGCCATATACAGTTTCGGGGCGACGATCTGGCCGGTGGAGCCGATGAAGCGGTCCACCGCCAGCCAGCCGCGATCCGCCGCTACCCGGGTCCCGCCCAGGGCGGCGCCCACTTGTTCGGCGAGCTGCTGCACCAGCGCCATACCGTCCGGCCCGCCGGCGCCGAAGCCGCCGGAGACGATCCGTTCGGCCTCGTTCAGGGATACGGTGCGCGGATCGGCCGGCAAGGTGCGCAGCGTGCGGTCGCGGAAGCTCGCGGGATCGAGTTCCGGACGCAAGACCGCGATCTCGGCGCTGCGCCCGCGCCGGGGCGCGCCGACCCCGCGCACGCCGGGGATCAACATGGCGCCGACCAGGGTGGCGTAGGGCCAGATCAGCCGTTCCTGGCAGGCCCCGCCGTAGGTGTTGCGAATGATCTCTGGATACCCGTCGCCGATGATGCCGACCCGGATGCAGCAGCCGACCAGCGGCAGCCGCCAGCGCACCGACAGCCGGGGCAGCCAGGCGCGAACCTGACCGCTGTCCGGCGCGAGCAGCAACAGCGGATGGGTATGGAGCAGGATCGGCGCGAGCGCTTGCAGCCAGCCGTCGGCGCTGAATTGGTCCAAGGCTTCGTGTTCCACCACCGTCACCGCGTCGGCACCGTGGGCCGCCAGCGTTTCCGCCAGCGTCACCACCTCGTTGCCGCACAGGACGACTTGCACTTTGGCGCCCAGCCGATCGGCGATCTCACGGCCTTCCTCCACGCACTCCAGACTGGACAGCGTCAGTTCGCCGTGGTCGCTCTCGGCGATCACTACCAGGGACTTGGATTGGTCCATCACACGGCCCTCCCGATGCGTTCGCCTTCGAGAATCGCGGCGTGCGCCCGGCGCGGCGCGACGCAGTCGCCGATCCGATGGATGGCAGGCAGCAGTCCTTTCAGTTTCTGGTATTGGTCTTCATCGATCTGGCGGTGGCGGATTTGCTGTAGCGCTTGGTCGGCGCGGACGTTATCGGCTTTCAGCGCGTGGTACAAGCTGTCTTCGACCCGACGATGCACCGCCAGCACCACGGTATCCACCGGCGGGAAATGCACCATCTGGCCGCTGTAGTTGTGCAGCGCCATGACCACGCCATTGTCGATGCTGAGCACCGAATGGTTCGGGGTGCAGCGAATGCCCAGTCGCCGGGCCTGGCGATACCAGTTTTCCAGATCCAGCGTCACCCCCAAGTCCTGACCGACGTACAGGGTCGGCGTCACCACCTCCACCTCGCAGCCCTGTTCCGCCAGAAACTCAGAGACGCTGGTCGCCTCGTGGAAACCCAACCGGTCGATGACCAGCACTTTTTTGCCCGGCGTGATTTGGCCCGACAGAATATCCACCACATCGGCGACGCCGGGACTGTCGCCGCCGGGAATCGCGGCGGGATTGGGCGCGGAGCCGGTCGCCACGATCACCGCGTTCGGCTTGAGCGCCAGCACCGATTCCACCGTGGCGGTGACGCCGGTTTGCACCTCGACCCCGAGTTGCTCGACCTCGTGCAGCAGGTTGCGCACGAGGTCGCCGAATTCGGCGCGGTTGGCCACGCGCACCGCCCACACCACCTGCCCGCCCAGCCGGTTTTCCTTCTCCAGCAACGTCACCCGATGCCCCCGGCGCGCGGCGACGGCAGCGGCTTTCAAACCGGCGGGACCGCCGCCGACCACCACGACCCGCTTCGGCGGCGCGGCCGCTTTCAGGGTGCCGACGCCGTATTTTTGCTCCTGGCCGGTCGCCGGGGTTTCGATGCAGCCCATCCAGCGGTTGAGGCCCATCCGCCCGACGCATTCCTGATTGCAGGACAGGCACAGCCGGATGTCGTCGGTCCGATTTTCCCGCGCCTTGCGGGCGAATTCGGGATCGGCGATCTGCCCGCGCACGATGCCGACCAAATCGGCGTGGCCTTCGCTCAAAATCCGTTCCGCCTGAATCGGGTCCTTGATCCGTCCGACCCCGACGACCGGGAGCCGCACCGCCTTGCGAATGGCCGAGGGGATGAACAGGGCGTAGTCCGGGCGAGTCCGCATCGAGGCTTCGATCATGTACAAGGTCTGGGTCGCGGTGCCGATGCTGGTGTTGATCAGATCGATCAGGCCGTCTTTTTCCAGAATTCGGGCGACCGCCACCGCTTCGTCCAGGGTGATGCCGTCGCGGATCAGTTCGTCGCCGCACAGCCGCACGCTGATGACGTAATCACGGCCCACCTCGTTGCGGATGGAGGCGATGATCTCGCGCAGCAGCCGGGCGCGGTTCTCCAGACTGCCGCCGTATTCGTCGGTCCGATGGTTGGTGTTGCGCGACAGGAACTGGCGGACGATGGAGGAATGGGAACATTGCAGTTCCACCCCGTCGAAGCCGCCCTCGCGGGTGTAGGCGGCCACCCGCACGTAGCCCTGGATGATTTCGAGGATGTCCTCGTGCTCCACCGCCTTCGCCACTTCCCGGAACAGCGGATCGGCCAGCGCCGACGGCGCCCAGGCCGGCAATCGGGTGAACATGCCGCTGCCCTGGCCGCCGTTGTGGTTGATCTGGGCCAGGATCGGCGTCCCTTCGGCGTGAACCGCCGCGGTGATGCGCTTGTAGTACGGGATGACCCGGCGATGGAACGCGTGGATCAGCTTTTCGTAAGGATGATCGGTGGGATGGGTGGACTGCTCTTCGGTGATGATCAATCCGGTCCCGCCGCGCGCCCGCTCCCGGTAATAGTACAGATGCCGTTCGCTGGGCAGGAAATCCTCGGCGTAGTTGGTCAGGTGCGCCGAGAACACGATCCGGTTCTTGACGGTGATATTGCCGATCTTCAGGGGCGTGAACAGCAATCGTTGACGGGTGCTCATGGCTTAAACCTCCCGGCCGGCGCGGTAGCCTTCCAGAATCGCGTGACTGAGATAGCGCGGCGCCACGCAGTCGCCCGCTCGCAACACGCGAATGCCGCTCTCCTTGAGCGCGAAGTACAAGGATTCGTCGGGCGTCTCGGGCGAGACATCGACCACCAGGTCGAGGTCCTCGATGCGTAGTTCCCCGCCGCTGAAGGGATCGACGCCGATCACGCCGCGTTCCGTGATTTCCCGGGCATCGAACAGCGGGTGGAAGACGATGCCTCGGACGGCGGCGCGCTGGTTCCAGGCGGTCAACTCCAGCGATGCGGTCAAGCGCTGGCCGACGAACAGGTCGCGGGTGACGACTTCCACCCGCCAGCCGCGCTCGGCCAGCCATTCGGCGACGGCCATGCCGACCTGATCGCCGAGGGTGTCGAGGACCACGGCGCGACCCGGCGTGGCCGGCGTCTCGCCGCGCATGACCTGCCGGGGATTGACGACCGGCGCGGTCGGGTGGAAATCGATGCCGGCCTGGCGACCGGGTATTCCGCCCACCGCCACGATCACGGCGTCGGGCGGGTCCTGGCCGATTCGTTCGGCGGTGATTTCAACGCCGGTTTGAATCGCGATGTCCAGCTTGCGGACTTGCCCTTCCAGCCAGTCCACGGCCAGCGCCAGCCGTTCGCGGCCGGGCGCGGCGGCGGCCAGCCGGAGCGCGCCGCCGAGCTGAGGCTCGCGCTCGTACAAGGTCACCGAGTGGCCGCGCAGCGCCGCGACCCGCGCCGCTTCCAGACCGGCCGGTCCGCCGCCCACCACGAGGACCCGATGCCGCACCCGAGCCGGTTTCAGCGGCGCGAATTCGGCTTCGCGTTCGTAACCGGCGGCCGGGTTGTTCGCGCAACTGAGGCGCGGGTTCTGCACCAGACCGATGATGTTGTCCTGGTTGGCGAGCAGGCACGGACGAATGTCGTCGGTCCGGCCCTGGCGCAGCTTGATGGGTAGTTCCGGATCGGCGATCAAGGCGCGAGTCATCTCCACCGCGTCGGCTTGCCCGGTCGCGAGCGTGCGCGCCGCCATCTCCGGGTCCACGATGCTGCCCTGGGCGAACACCGGGAGGGCGACCGCCGCCTTGATTTCCGCCGCCAGATGGACGGCGAAGCCGGGTGGTTGATACAGACCGGGGCGGGTGACGTGGCTGGTGTAGATGCTGCCGCTGGTGACGCTGATGAAGTCCAGCAGACCGTCGTCCGCCAGGTGGCGGGCGATCTCCGCCGCGTCTTCCGGCTTGATCCCGGCCCAGGGGGCATGTTCGTCGCCCGACAGGCGCAGCCCGACGATGGCGGCACGCCCCAGTTCGTTGCGCGCCGACTCGATGACCTGACGGGCGAAGCGCAGCCGATTCTCCAACGCACCGCCGTATTCGTCGATGCGCTGGTTGGTCAGCGGCGATAAAAACTGGCGGATCAGGCTGTCCTGACCGGCGTTGATCTCGACTCCATCCAAACCGCCATCGTTGGCGTACCGGGCCGCCTGGCGGAATCCTTCGATCGCGGCGGCGATGTCTGCGGAGTCCATGGCCTGCGGTAGTTCGCGGCTGTTGACTTCCGGCACCGGCGACGGCGCCCACAGCGGCAACTGGGAATAATGGCTGCTGCCCTGCATCCCGCTGTGGGTCAGGTGCGCCAGCGCCAGCGCGCCGTGCCGATGGATCGCGTCCGCCGCCCCGCGATAACCGTCCACCACGGCGGCGTCATAGCCAAACACCGCGTATTCGTAGGGCCAGTCCGAGGGATGCACCACGCTGCCTTCCAGCACGATCAGCCCGGCCCCGCCCGCCGCGCGGGCTTCGTAGTAGGCGGCGTGGCGCTCGGTGAAGCGGTTGTGGGT
>REEE01000340.1 GCA_007695245.1 Candidatus Competibacteraceae bacterium
CAGACCCAGACCCAGACCCAGACCCAGGTCGCACCTCCCGAACGGGAACAGATTGCGACTCCCGAGCGGGAAGAGCAGGATCCCTTTGAAAGCATTCAATGGATGAGCGTGTTGAAATCGCTCAGCGCCTACCAGATGTACCGCCAGCAGGTGCGGCTGCGGGTCGGTGGGCCGGATGTACTCAAATTTCTATTGCAGGATGAGTGTTTCCCGCGCGCGGTGGCCTGCTGCCTGAAACAGTTGGAAATTTGCCTGCGCGAATTGCCGAGAAACACCGTGCCCCTGGCCGGCGTCGCCGCGCTCAAGCAACGGCTGAACGCCGCCGCGGTGCCGGAACTGGTCCACGAGGAACTGCACGCATTCATCGATCAACTCCAGATCGGCCTCGGTGACGTACACGACCAGATCGCCACCACCTATTTCATGCACTGACCGGCACCGGTTCCTCAGAGGCGTTCTTTTCAAGCCTCTGGGCGATCCAAGCCATTGAACCCCCCACCCCAGTTCTCCCCCGCAAGGGGGGAGAGAGTTTTTGTACAGTCCCTCAAGGATAGGGCTGGACCGCGCTGGCGGTCAGGGTGTAGCCGGCTTTGGCCAGACCGGTGTCCGTGGGCCGAGCCGCCAGTCGTCCGGTCACCCAGACCGTGTCGTACACCTGGCGGATGATGACGCGCAATTCCGCCGCCGCTTCCACGAGCACCGTCTGGTTGGCGGGCGGCGGCGGGACGTGGATGCACGCGCCGTAAAACGGTACCAGCAGAAACTCGGTGACGGCGGGTCCGTCCATTTCCAGCGGGATGACGAAGCCGGGCAGGCGGACCCGCTCCCCGTCCAGCGCCTCCACCACCGGGGCCGCGTCCCAGATCTGGCGCAACTTCTCCAGTAATTCAATCGCCAACGGATCGTCGTCGGCGAGGCTGGCGATATCGATACCCTCGAACAACGCTTCGGGTTCGAAATCCAGCGGCATCAACTCATCCCAGTCGAGGGTGCGCGCCGGACTCGCGGTCTCGTCCGCGGTCGTGGCGATCGATGAGGGTGCCGGATCGCAGCCGGTCATCGGGAAAGCCAGCAAGAACAGCAAAACAAGGCGGCAAGCCGGGTGGTGCATGGGGGGTCAGATCCTGGGTGGTTCAGTCAGAGCCGAAGGGTCATGCCATCGGCCAGCGAATACCGGTAAGCGCGCCAGGCGGGTAAGAGTCCCGCCAGCAAGCCGCAGCCCAGCACCGCGGCCAGCAGCAGCAGTTCGTGGCGCGACGGCGGCCAACCGGCGATGGCCAGCCCCAGTCGGGCTTCAAGCAACGGACCAGCCACGAGCAATCCCCCCTGCAACAGCAGCACTCCGAGCGTCGCGCCGACCAGGGCCAGCACCAGGGATTCACCCAGCACCAGCGCGAAGATGTGTCCCGGCCGCGCCCCGACCGCCCTTAAGATCGCCATTTCCCGCCGTCGTTCGTTGAGCCCGGTCAGCAGCGCCGCGAGCATCACGGTCAGACCCACCAGCACCACCAGTCCGGACACGACCAGCAACGCATTTTCCGCCAGACCCATCAAATCCCAAAGCTGTTGCAAGGTCAGTCCGGGCAAAATCGCCAGCAAAGGCTCGCCGGCGAAGGTGTTGATTTCCCGCTGCATCCGGAAGATGGTGGTTTTGGAATGAAGGCCGACCAGGAAGGCGGTGATGGTTTTCGGCGTTAGATCGAGCTGCCGGACCTGTTCCGGCGACAGGCGCAGTCCTGGAATGGGCGCGCCGCCGAACCAGTCGGCGTGGATCGCCTCCATGCCGTCCAGGCTAATATGCACGGTCTGATCCACCGGCGTGCCGGTGCGCGCCAGGATGCCGACCACCTGAAACGGCTTGTCGTCGTGCAGCGCGAAACTCACCGCGCCGACCCCGTGGGCGATCACGATGGATTGTCCTGGTGAATAACCGAGCCGGTCGGCCACGGCGGCGCCCAGCACCGCGTCGAATACATCGGTGAATTCGCGACCCTCGGCGAACCGTAAGGACTGGTTGCGACCGTGGCGGTAATGCTGAAAGTACGCCTCGGTCGTGCCTAACACCGGAAATCCTTGATGGGAATCGCCGAGGGACAGCGGTACGGTCCAGGCCACCTGGGGATGGGCGGCAAAGGTCTGGTAGCTGCGCCAACTGACGTTGTTGGTCGGATCGCCGATCCGGAACACGCTGTAGAGCAGCAGGTTGAGCGGACTGCCGCGCGCGCCGACGATCAAATCGGTCCCCGACAGCGTATTGGCGAAACTGGCGCGGGCTTGGGTGCGCAGGCGTTCGACGCCCAACAACAGGGCCACGCTCAACGCGATGGACAGCACCACCAGCGCGCTGGTCAGACGCCGGTTCCACAGGCTTTTGCCGGCGAGGGACAGAATCGCCATGGCTCAGCCGGCGCTGGGGGCGCGGTTGAGGGCGGGCAGTTCCGCCACCCGGTCGAAGCGGTCGGCCAGCGTCCGGTCGTGGCTGACGAACAGCAGCGCGGCGCCGACGCTCGCGCATTCCTGGCGCAGCAGATCGACGAAATCCAGTCGCCGGTCGGTATCCAGGGCGGAGGTCGGTTCGTCGGCGACGATCAGGTCCGGTCCGCCGATCAGGGCGCGCGCCGCCGCGACCCGCTGCTGCTGGCCGACCGACAATTCGGCGGCGGGGCGCCGGACCAGTCCTGGCTCATCCATACCCAGATGGGCCAGCAACCGGCGCGCCTCGGCGGCCACCGATCCGGCGGCGGCCTCGGCGCGGGCGCGGCGGCGGGTCGAAAACCGGCAGGGCAAGGTGACGTTGTCCGATACCGAAAGATAGGGCAGCAGGTTGAATAGCTGAAAGATGACGCCCAGATGATCGGCGCGGAAGCGGTCGCGGGCCGGACCGGAGCGCGTCGTCAGTTCGGCCCCGAGCACCGTGACCCGACCCTCGGCCGGTCGGCTGATGCCGGCGATCAGCGCCAGCAGAGTACTTTTCCCGGAACCGCTGGGACCGGCTAGAAACAACCGCTCGCCGTTCGCCAGGTGGAAGGTGGGAATGTCCAGCACCCAAGGCTGATTCGCCCGCCACCGGAAGCGCAATCCGGTGATGGCTACCGCCGGGGGCATGGTGGATAGGTCGGCGGCGGTCTCAGGCATGGCGGTACGACCGCGTCTGTGTTGGCGTTCGTCGCTGAAGCCATAGCCCACAAAGAAGTCAGGAGCTGGTCGGTTCGGTAAAGTAGCTGCCGATCGCGGCGGGTTTGGCCAACAGATAGCCTTGCGCGTAATCACAACCCAGTTGGGCCAACCGGCTGAAATGCGACTCGGTCTCGATCCCCTCGGCAATGATGTCCATGCCCAATTCATGGCCGAGCCGGATGATCGCGGCCACGACGCATTCGCTGCGCGAATCTTGCAGCATCCGCCGGACAAAGCTCTGATCGATTTTCAAGGTATCTATTTTGAATTCATGCAGATAGCTGAGTGAGGAATAGCCCGTGCCGAAATCATCGAGAGCGATCCGGACGCCCAACTGCTTGCAGGCGTCGATCCACGCGCGAGCGGCTTCAGGGTTCGCCAGGGCGCTTTCGGTGATCTCCAGTTTCAAGCGCTGGGGGTCGATGCCGGTCTCTCGCAAAATGGCCGCCAGGATGGCAATAAAACCCGCATCATGGAATTGCCCCGGAGAAACGTTGACGCTGACAAAAGCGCTTCTCCCCATCACGTCGGCCTGATTGGGCTCGGTTTCAACTCGCAAGGCCGCCCGACACGCTTCCCGCAACACCCAAACCCCGAGCGGCACGATCAGGCCGGATTCCTCGGCGACTTTGATGAACAGATCCGGCCTGACCATGCCCCGCTCCGGATGTTGCCAGCGAATCAGCGCTTCAAAACCGGCGACGCGGCGGGTTTTTATGTCGGTGATCGGTTGCAGGAACAGCCGCATCTCGCCGGCGCCCAGCCCGACTTTCAACTGGTTTTCCAGCCGGATGCGGTCGATCACCATGTCGGGTGCCACGGTGGCTTCAATGACTCGGCCTTGATTTGAGCGCAACTGCCCGCGCAGGCGGTTGAGCAGCACGGTCAGCAACAGGCGCAGAATCGGATCGGCGGCCTCCAGGCGGGCGACGAGTTGGCGACGGTCGAATACGGTCAGCAATCCAGCCTCGCGGGCGACGGCGGTCGCCGAACGCGGGGCGTTATCGATGATGGCCATCTCGCCCAGCAACTGGCCGGGACCGACGACGGCGATGCAATGTGGGGTACCCGATTCCGCTTGCGAGTCTTTAACGTCGCCTCCGACCTGGATTTCGACGTGCCCGGCGGTGATGATGTAAGCACAGTCAGCCGGATCACCGGCCCGAAAAATGACTTCGCCCGGCGTTACCGTGCGCGTTGACAGCTCGACCATGTTCATCATTCTCCGATTAACAACGCCCGGTCAGGACGAGCGGCGGCGGAAAGTGGTCCTTGGAGGGGTTTGAGGGGCTACTCGGCAACCAGACTTTGCAAGCGCTCGTGCCGCTCTTGGGCTTCGACGCAGAGCGTGGCGGTGGGCCGGGCCAACAGACGGCGGAGCCCGATCGGTTCGCCGGTTTCCGCGCAATAGCCGTAGTCACCCGCATCGATCCGCCGCAGGGCGGCGTTAATCTTGCCGAGCAGTTTCCGCTCGCGGTCGCGCACGCGCAGTTCCAGGATGTGTTCTTCCTCTACCGTAGCCCGGTCGTTGGGGTCGGCTGGCGTCTCGTTTTGCTGGAGGTTCTGGCTGGTGGCGGCGGCGTTGTCGAGGAGTTCCTCACGCAACTGCGACAGGCGAATGCGGAAAAAGGCCATTTGCGCGGCGTTCATGTAGTCGGCGTCGGGCATGGCCAACAGCTCCGCCTCGGTCAGTGGCGAGCGGTCGAGTTCGATGGAATGAGGGGTTGCTGGAGGCGGGGCGGAGTGGGGCAGGTTTTTAGAAGGCATGATCGATCGTTCCAAATAAATCGCCTGAGTTAAAGGATGCGGGCCAGTTTTCCATGCATCGAGCGCTTCAAGTCGGCTGTCATCAGTTTTACGCGGCCAGAATAGTTATACAACTTTATTGCAAATTAACCAGCATGATCTGGAACTTCTTGCGAACATTTCGGGCGGAGTCCTCGGAGGGTGATATCCACCCATTGCAAGAGATATCCAGGCGGTAACCCTGGAATCAGCGCGGGCATCACTCAGCCCGACCGCAGCCAGTCCCGCACCACGGCGATTTGATCGTCGGCCATGAGCGCGGGCGCGTGGCCCATGCCGGGGAATTCGACCAGTTGCGCCCTGGGGCCGCGCTCGGTCATGGCGACGGCGTCCGCGTGGTCCAGCACGTCGGAATGCGCGCCGCGCAGCACCAGGGTCGGGCAGCGGATGCTGTCCCACATCGGCCACAGATCGATGTCTTTCAAATCCAGTTGCTTGAAGTTTTCGGCGATGCCGGGATCGTAGGCCAGCGTATAGCGGCCATCTTCCAGTTGCCGGCTGCTGTGAACGGTCATGTGTCGCCACTGTTCGTCGGTCAGATTGCCGAAGGTGGCGGCGATGGTGCGCAGAAATTGTTCCATTTTTTCCAGGCTGGCGAAGGCGACGACCTGCCCGACGTAGTCGGCGACCCGTTTCAGGCCGGCGGCGGGGATGCGCGGCCCGATGTCGTTGATCACCAGTTTGTGGATCGGCGTGCCGGGATAGCCGGCCAGGAACAGGCCGATCAGGCCGCCCATCGACGTACCGACCCAGTCGATGCGCTCGGCGTCGATCCGCGCCAGCAACATGGCCAGATCGTTGACGTACAGCGGATAAGTGTAGTCGGTCTTGTCGACGAGCCAGTCGCTCTGGCCGCGCCCGACCACGTCCGGGCACAGCACGCGGTACTCGTGTTCCAACGCGGCGGCCAGAAAGTCGAAATCGCGGCCGGTGCGGGTCAGGCCATGGACGCAGATCAGGACCTTGGGGTTGTCGGGATCGCCCCACTGGGTGTAGTGGACCCGGTGAAAGCCGTGGGGGCCGAGGGCGCGATAGTCATGAGAGGTCATGGGCATGGGGTCGAACTCCTGGGTGGGTCATGGTCGCCGCATTATCGGGTAAGTCGGGCGGGGTGGCTATAATCCCGCATTTTCAAACCAAACGGGGAGCAGGAGCATGGCGACCTTGCACTACCTCGAAAGCGGGAAGGGCGAACCGCTGATCCTGTTGCACAGCGGCGGGATGAGCGGGGCGGAGTGGCAACCGCACCTCTCCCGGTTCGCCCGCCACTTCCGGGTGATCGTTCCCGACCATCTCGGCCACGGCCGCAGCCCGATGGTGGCCGAGAAGCTGGCCGTCGCCGACATGGGTCGGGCCGTGCTGGAACTGCTGGACGCACTGGAGTTGCCTCAGGCCAGCCTGGTGGGTTCCTCGCTGGGCGGCGCGGTGGCGCTATGGCTGACCCTCCATCACCCCGAACGGGTCCGCAAGCTGGTGCTGTACCGGGTCGGTTATCGCAAGGATGAGGCGAGCCACGCCGGCACCCGCGACCTGGCCGATCCCGCTTACTGGCGCGGCGTCGGCATGCACAAGTGGCTGAGCGATGTCCACCAGCCGCAGGGGGGGCCGGAGGCCTGGGAGGACGTGATCGGTCGGGTGTCGGAGGCGCTGGAGCCGGCCACCACCGACCATGCCCACAATCTGGAGATTCTGGAGCGGATCGCCCAGCCGACTCTACTCGTGGTCGGCGACCGCGATCCGCTGGCACCGCTGGAGCAGGTGCTGGAAATGTTCGGCGCGATTCCCCACTGCGGG
>REEE01000224.1 GCA_007695245.1 Candidatus Competibacteraceae bacterium
CATGGATCGCGATCGTTTCAATTTTCATGGGTTACGGGTTCCGTCGGTTGCCGGGGAAAATATCAGCAAAGTCTGAACGCGGATAACCGCAAATGTCCAGAGGGAAACCTTAATGAGTGGATATCCTTATGCGGACAAGGTTATTTTGCGGAACCCGAAACGAGCACCGCTTCCCGCCATCGGCGCACCGCGTTGACGAGCGCAATGCGCCGGGCCTGACGCAAATCGACGCGGGTCAGGACCTGTTCCCGAATCTGGCCGGTGGCCAGCAGCCACTCTCGAAAGGTGCCCGCCAGCAGGCCGCTCGTGACCGGCGGCGTGACCCATGCGCCATCCAAATCCAGCACCAGATTCGCCGTGCTGGCCTCGGTCAATTCCCCACGCTCGTTCCATAGGATGACCTCGTCGCAATCCGGTCGGGACGCGCGGGCGGCGGCGTACAACTCGCGCCGGGTGGTCTTGTGATACAGCCAAATCGTGTTGGAATCGACCGGTTCCCGGGCCAGTCCGACCCGGGTCGGGCCGGGCGGAACCTCCGGTGCCAACGACTCGACTTCCACCGTGAACCGACCGTCGAGCGCGACGCGCAGCCGGATTTTCCCAGGTTCGGTCAGGGTCCGCGCCCGCTCGGTCAAATACGCCTCGATGGCGGGGCGGTCGAGCGGGACCTGGAAATAAACCGCCGTGTTCGCCAGCCGCTCCAGGTGCGCCGCCAGCAGAAAATAACCGCTGTCCGGCTCCCACAGCAGCGCTTCCAGCAACTGAAACGATGGGCGGCGCTCGGTGAGCACCCGCGCTTTCAACACGCATTCCGCGTATTCCGTCGCGGCGTCCGAATCCCACACCAACCCGCTACCGACGCCGTAGGTCGCCTGTCGCCGTTCCCGGTCGATCAGCACGGTGCGGATCGCCACGTTGAATTGCGCCCGCCGACCGGGGGCGATGAACCCGATGGCGCCGGTGTAAATACCGCGCGGTTGCGGCTCCAGTTCCCGGATGATTTCCATGGTGCGTACCTTGGGCGCGCCGGTGATCGAGGCGCAGGGAAAAATATGAGCCAGAATCTTCGCCACCGAAGCCTGGGTCCGGGCAGTCACCGTGGAGGTCATTTGCAGCAGGGTGGGATAGCGTTCGACCTCGAACAACCGGGGTACGGCCACGCTGCCGATCTCGGCGATCTGGCCCAGATCATTGCGAATCATGTCCACGATCATCAAATTTTCGGCGCGGTTTTTTTCCGACCGCCGCAACTCGGCGATCCGGCGCTCGTCTTCCGCCAGCGTGCGCCCGCGCGGAGCCGTGCCCTTCATGGGCCGGGCCGTCAGCCGATCGCCGTCCAAGCGAAAGAACAACTCCGGCGAGGCCGAGCATATGGCCAGGGGGCCGGTATCGATGAACGCCGCGTATTGGCCCTGTTGCGCGGCGGCCAAATCGAGGAAAAACGCCCACGGGTCGCCGGTGAAGGACGCCCGCAAGGGAAAGGTATGGTTGACCTGGTAGGTGTGGCCACGGACCAGGTAGTCCTTGATCCGCTCCACGGCTCGTTCGTGGGCGGCGCGGTCCAGGGTGGGTTGCCAGGCGCCGACCGTGTAAGCGGCGGGTGAGGAACCGTCGGCCAGATTCGCCGCCCAGTCGTCGAGGATTGCCACGGTTTCATAAAGACCGAACCAGAGCAGGGGCCAATCCGGCGGCGGAGCGTGGACGGCCAGATCGCAGGCGGCGGCCGCTTCGTAGGCGATGAAGCCGACGGCATGACAGTGCTGGCGGTCGACCGCCTCTTCGATGGCGCGTAGCGCCGGGATGACCTCATCCGGCCGCGCGGCGGCCACGACCCGCGTCGGCGCGCTGAAACGGAGTCCGCGCGCGCCGTCTTGCACGAAGGCGCTCGGACCGGACGCTGGTAAGTGCGCGGAAGAGTTCAAGGTCGGCGGCAAACCCGGCGCAATGGATTACCGCCCTTTCGTTCGAGCGACGACATGCGGTCCTTCATGAAGGGGCGGAGGACCTCAGGATCGCGTCGGTCCGATATGGAAGATGTAGCCATGTAGCGATGCAGCCATTGTATGCAAACGTCGGTAAAGTCTCGCCGAAAAGCATACACAAAGCATGATACCTGTCCTACCATGCGCGGGAAAATCCACGGCAACGACGGGATCACGGCATGGCGACTGAGATCGAACACAAATTTTTGGTCCGCGACGATAGCTGGCGACCGCAAGTCGAACGCTCGGTCTGGATGCGGCAGGGGTACTTGACCAGCGATGCCCGCTGCTCGGTGCGGGTGCGGGTCGCGGACGGCCAAGGGCTCCTGAATCTCAAGAGTGGCACGCTGGGCATCCAGCGCAGCGAATACGAATATGTCATTCCGCTGGCCGAAGCCGAGGAAATCCTGGATACCCTGTGCGAACCGCCGCTGCTGGAAAAAACCCGCCATTTTCTGCACTACGGCGAGCACCTTTGGGAGATCGACGAATTCGCGGGCGACAACGCCGGGCTGATCGTGGCGGAAGTGGAACTGAATCATCTCGATGAACCTTTCGCCCGGCCTGACTGGCTGGGTGAGGACGTCTCGCACGACCTGCGCTACTATAACTCGCAACTGGTGCGCCACCCCTACCGCCGCTGGTCATGCGCGACGTCCTGATCCACGTCAGCCTGGCGAGGCAGCGGCTGGAGTGGCGCGAAAACGGGGCGACGGTGGCGGTTTACCCGGTATCCACCGCCCGCAACGGTCCCGGCGAGCGATACGGCAGCGGTTGCACCCCGCGCGGCTGGCATCGCATCCGCATTAAAATCGGCGCGGGTTTGCCGCCCGATACGGTTTTCGTCGGCCGGCGGCCGACCGGGGAAATTTACAGCCCGGAACTGGCGCGGCGGCATCCGGAACGGGACTGGATTTTGACCCGGATCCTGTGGTTGACCGGCCTGGAGCCGGGCTACAATCGCGGCGGCGCTTGCGACACCCTGCGCCGGTTCATCTACATCCACGGCTGTCCGGACTCCGAACCCATCGGCGCGCCGCTGTCGCACGGCTGCATCCGCATGCGCAACCGGGATTTGCTGGAGTTGTTCGCGCGCGTCGAGGCGGGCGACCGGGTGTTCGTCGCCGATGATCGGGAATGATCGGGTTCCGAGAGCGGAGAGATAGCACGGAGCGGCATGCTGTCACAGATTGCGGTTTTTACCCAGACGGTCCGCGAGCACATGGACCCGCCGCGGGTGGTTGTGGCGGCCACGGCCTCCTGTGTCGAGGTGGTCCAGTGCCTGCGCGAAACGCAGGCCTCGGCGGCGATCATCGTCGACGCCGCGCTGGAGCCGGTGGGGATTCTGACCGAACAGGATGTCACTCGCCGGATCGCTTTCCAGGTCGGGCCCGACACGCCGGTGATTCAGGTCATGAGCGAACCCGTGTCCACGGTTCAAGCTCGGGATTTTCTGCACCACGCCGTGGCCTGGATGCGGCGGGACGGCATCCGCCACCTGCCGGTGGTCGACGACCGCCGCGTGGTCGGCCTGCTGGAACTGGACCAGGTCCTCGCCCGCTTGTCCGGACAGACGGTGGCGCAAATCGATCGACTCAGTCACTGGGCCAACCCCAAGACCATGGAGGAGGCCAAGCGCAACCAGGAACGGATCGCCGCCGAACTGTTGGCCGACGCGGTGCCAGCGGTGGATATCCAGCAATTGCTCAGCCGCCTCGACCACCAAATCTATCACGACGCCGTCGACTACTGCCTGGGGTTTATGGAACGAGAGGGGTGGGGTTCGCCGCCGGTCGCGTTCGAAGTGCTGGTCATGGGTTCCAGCGGCCGCGGCGAAAGCTCCCCGTGGTCGGATCAAGACAACGGATTGATCCTGGAGGATTATCCCGACCGCGAACACTATCGAATCGATTCCTGGTTCGTCGCCTTCAGCGAGCGGTTGACCGCAACGCTGAACGCTGTCGGCTTCGAGTATTGCCACGGTCATGTCATGGCCACCAACCCGCTGTGGCGCAAGACGCTGAGCCAGTGGCGGGCGCAGGTCAGCGGCTGGATTCGCAAGAGCGAAGGGCTGGCGCTGCGGCTGTCCGACATCCTCTTCGATTTTGCCTGCGTGTATGGCGAAGGTCGGCTGAGCCGGGCGCTGCGCGAACACATCACTCAGGAGGCGGCCCGACCGATCTTTCTCCGCGAATTGTTCAAGGTCGACGAAGAACATGAAGTGGCGCTCGGCCCGTTCGGGATTTTTTTGACCGAGCGACGGCACGGGCTAAACCACGGCAAGCTCAATCTCAAGATCACCGGGACGCTGCCGTTGGTCGGAGCAGCCCGTATCCTGGCCTTGAAGCACGGCATCCCCAAAACCGGCACGCTCGAGCGGATCGCCGCCCTACACGAACGCGGGGCGTTGGATCACAACCAGCAGGACGTCCTGAGCCACGCTTACCGGCACATCGTTCAGTTACTGTTGCGCCAGCAGTTGCGGGACCGCAAAGCGGGCTTGACTCCAGGCAGCTACGTTTCCCCGCAGGCGCTGTCGCGGCGGGAGATCGTCCAGCTCAAGGCGAACTTGAAGGCGATCAAGGAGTTTCGCGCCAATCTGCGCGCCGATCTGACCGGTGAGTTGTTCTGATCAAAATCGCAACGCCAAGGTGGCCAGCGCCGCGCCGAGCAGCGCCCCGGCCAGCACGTCGCTGGGATAGTGCAGGCCCAGCACCATCCGCGACAGCGCCACCAGCAGCGTGAACGGTCCCAACAGCCAGATCAGCGCCGGATAGTAGTAGACCGCGACGATGCTGAACGACACCGCGTGCAGGGTGTGCCCGGACGGGAAGCTATACTCATCCAACGGTGCCACCGTGGCCCGAATCCGCTCGTTCCGGGCGCAAGGCCGCAGACGGGTGGTCCGGGATTTCAGCCACTTATACAGAACCAGCGCCAGCGCGCCGGCCGCCAGCATCCGCGCCACCACCGGCAGGGCCGCCGACCCCTGCACGAACAGCAGCGCCAGCATCAGCGCATACCAGAACACCCCGTCGCCCAGCCGGCTGACCACGGCGAACAGTCGTTCTATTCCGCGCCGGTGACTGGCTTGGTTAAACCGCAAGCACCAGGCCAGATCCAGTTCCGCCAGCCGTCGCGGCAGCAGGGTTTGATGGGTTCTGTGCATGGTTGTGCTCCTTAAAAATAATCCAAAACTCTGTCAGTTAGGGTGTCTCTAGCAACCATCGTTCCAACTGGCCGTGAATCCGCTCCCAATCAAACTCGATCACCGCCCGCCGCGCCGCCGGTCCCAGACGCTGGCGCAGCGCCGGATCCTCGGCCAATCGACGGGTTGCGGCGACGAACGCGGCCGGATCGCCGCGCGGTGCCAGCAGGCCGCTGCGCTCGTGGACGATGTGCTGGTGAGCGGCGGCGTAGTCGAAGGCCACCACCGCCAGGCCGCTGGCCATCGCCTCCAGGGTGACGTTGCCGAAGGTCTCGGTCAGACTGGGAAAGAGAAATAGATCGGCGGAGGCATAGTGCGCGGCCAGGTCGGCCCCGGTGCGCGCGCCCGGAAACACGATCTCGGGATGATGGGCCCGCAACCGGGCGGCCAGCGGCCCGTCGCCCACCAGCACCAGCCGCGCCGTCGGCTGGAGCGCCCGCAGCGCCTGGTAGGCGGCCAGCACCACTTGCAGGTTTTTTTCCGCCGCCAGCCGCCCGACGTACAGCGCGACGGGATCGGTCGGACCCGCGCCCCAACTCCGCCGCAACGCGGGATCGCGTCGCTCCGGGTGAAACAGCCGAATGTCCACGCCGCGCGCCAGCACCCGCAGATTGACAAACCCCAACGCGCGCAATTCCGTCGCCAGCTCCTCGGTGGGTACCAGCGTGCAGTCGGTTCGGTTATGAAAGCGGCGCAGATAAGCGATGATCGGCCGGGCCAGGAGGCCGACGCCGTAGTGGCGGCTGTAGCTGTGAAAATTGGTGTGAAAGCCGGAAAACACCCGCAGGCCCAAGTGGCGGGCGGCGGCCAGCGCCGAACCACCCAGCGGACCCTCGGTGACGATATGCACTACATCCGGCGCCGTCCGCCGCCAGTGCTCCGCCAGCAGCCGGCGGGCGGGCAGGCCCATCCGCAGTTCCCGATAGAAGGGAATGGGAAAACCGGATACCGGCAGGATGTCCAGCCGGTCCTGGCGGCGCGGCTGGTCGCCGCGCTGCTGGCGAGGGCGGATCAGCTGCACGGCATGACCGCGCGCCCGCAGCCCCTCGACCAGCCGACCGACGGTCATGGCGACGCCGTTGACATCGGGCGGATAGGTTTCGGTGACGACGCTGATCCGCAGTCGGCGCGCTTCGGCGACGGCGGGGGCGACCAGGGGTTGGGCGAGTAGAGCAACCATGGCAACATCATGGCCACCCCCTGCGAAACTTTGATGAACTCCGCGTGATGATCGGATGACAGTCGCGCGGGTTTCGCGCGAGTTCGACGGCGAGCGCGTTATGATACGGTATCGACCTTCCTCAGCGGAATCTCCAACCATGCGGGACTATCAGCGGGACTTTCTCGACTTCGCCATCGCGCGCGACGTATTGCGCTTCGGCGCGTTCACCCTCAAATCCGGGCGGGTCAGTCCGTATTTTTTCAACGCCGGGCTGTTCGACAGCGGCGCGGCGCTGGCCCGGCTGGGTCGTTGCTACGCCGCCGCGCTCGTAGAGTCCGGGCTGGAGTTCGACACGCTGTTCGGACCGGCCTACAAGGGTATTCCGCTGGTGGCCGCGGTCGCCATTGCCTTGGCCGAACACTACGGTCGCGACCTGCCGTGGTGCTGCAACCGCAAGGAGGCCAAGGACCACGGCGAGGGGGGAACGCTCATCGGCGCTCCATTAGCCGGCCGGGTGCTGATCGTGGACGATGTGATCACCGCCGGCACCGCCATCCGTGAGACGATGGATCTGTTGGCACGGCATGACGCCACCCCAGCGGGAGTCATCATCGCCCTGGACCGCCAGGAACGGGGGCAAGGCGAGAGATCGGCGGTGCAGGAGGTCGAGCGTGCCCACGGCGTTCCCGTGACCCGCATCGTCACTTTGGACGATCTGGTGGCGTATCTGGCCGAACGGCCGCAGTATGCGGAGTCCTTGACAACTCTGCGGGTTTATCGGGAGCGCTATGGAATCTCGGATTGAACGAAACGACCCGGCGATGAGCGCTCCGCCCGACGTCGGCCCGGTCCTCGCCCTGATTCCCGCGCACGACGAGGCCGCGACCGTCGGGGCCATCGTCGGCCAGATACGGCGGTTGTGGCGCTGTCCGGTCGTGGTCATCGACGACTGTAGCACCGACGCCACGGCCGAGGTCGCGCGCGCCGCCGGTGCCATCGTGCTGCCGCTGACCCTGCAACTCGGCGCTTGGGGCGCGATCCAGACCGGACTGCGCTACGCCTTGCGTCACGGGTATCGGGTCGCCGTCACGCTCGACGCCGACGGCCAGCACGAACCGGCCAGCATCGGTGCCCTGCTCCAACCGTTGCACGCCGAACAAGCCGACGTGGTGATCGGCGCGTTCCCCGAGCGCGCCAGCCGCGCCCGCCGCCTGGCCTGGCGTTATTTTCGGCTGCTCACCGGTCTCAAGCTGGAAGATATCACCTCCGGCTTTCGCGCCTACAACCACGCGGCGATTGCCGTGCTCGCCGCGCCGGAAGCCAGCCTGCTGGACTATCAAGACGTCGGGGTGCTGCTGATCCTGCGCCGCAAGGGTTTGCGAACCGTCGAGGTGCCCGCGCCGATGCAAACGCGGTCGGTCGGTGCCTCGCGCGTGTTCCGTTCCTGGTGGATCGTGGGGATCTACATGCTGCAAACCAGTCTGCTCTGTCTGGCGCGGGTCGGCTACAATCATCAGCCACCCACCGCCGCCGACTGACGCGCCATCGCATGATTACCTACCAAGTCACCTCGATGGTGATCGGGGTCACCCTCGCCGCCGCCATCCTGTTTCTGGTGCGCCGCGACCACCTGCACGGACCCTACGCCATTTGGTGGATCGGCGCGGCGGTCACCGTCGCCGTGCTCGGCCTGTTTCCGCGCCTGTTCGACGTGCTAGCCCTCAAGCTGGGCGTCAGCTATCCGCCGATGCTGGCCCTGGTGCTGGGCTTCGCCCTGCTGCTGGTCAAGATTCTGACCATGGATCTGGAGCGTTCGCGGCAGGAACGACAGATTCGCCGACTGGCTCAACGGTTGGCGATGCTGGAGGCGCAGGCACCCGCGGAAGCCGCCCATGAGGATACGGTTTTCGGTGCATCCAAACCGCCGGGACCGGCGGCTTAAATCCGGCTCCCATGCGCGTCCTGCACATCGGTAAGTACTATCCACCGTTCGCCGGCGGTATCGAACACTTTCTGGCGGATCTGTTGCCCGCGCTCCAAACTCAGGGCATCGTCGGGGCGGCGCTGGTGCATGATTCGCCCGCAACCAACCCCTCACCCCCGGCCCCTCTCCCAAAGGGAGAGGGGAGTGCAGGGCTGGCCCCGCTCTCAGGGGGAGAGGGGAGCACACGACGGGACGCGGAGGAGATCCGCATTTACCGCGCGCCCAGTTATGGCCGGTTGCTCTACGCGCCGGTCAGTCCGGCGTTTCCCTTCTGGCTGGCGCGGACCATTCGCGAGTTTCAACCCGATCTGTTGCACCTGCACCTGCCCAACACCTCGGCGTTTTGGGCGCTGCTGGTCCCCGCCGCCCGCCGCCTGCCGTGGGTGATCCACTGGCACGCCGATGTGGTTTCATCCGCCATCGACCGACGGCTGGCGCTGGCGTATCGGCTGTATCGGCCCTTCGAACAGCGTCTGCTCGCCGCCAGTCGGGCGGTGGTCGCCACCTCGCCGCCCTATCTGGACGCCAGCGCCGCGCTGGCCCCTTGGCGCGAGCGCTGCCGGATCATCCCGCTCGGCCTCGACCCGGCGCGCATCCCCGACCCCGACCCGGCGGCGCTCGCGCGGGCGGAGGCGCTGTGGGGTGATACCCGATTCCGGGTACTGGCCATCGGCCGCTTGACCTATTACAAGGGTCACGATGTGCTCATCCAGGCCGCCGCCGAGTTGCCCGACAGTCGCGTCCTGATCGTGGGCACCGGCGAACACCGCCAGCGGTTGGAGACCCTGGTCCAAACGCTCCATCTCAACGACCGGGTTGGGCTGCCCGGCTTTCAGCCCGAGTCCGACCTGAACGCGCTGCTGGCCGGTTGTGACGTGCTGTGCCTGCCTTCGCTGGAACGCACCGAAGCCTTCGGCCTGGTGTTGCTGGAAGCCATGCGCTTCGGCAAGCCGGTGGTGGTCGGGGACATCCCCGGCTCCGGCGCTGGCTGGGTGACCCGGCAGGCGGGCCATGGCCTGCTGGCACCGCCGGGCGATAGACTCGCGCTGGCGGCGGCGCTGCGGGAGCTGCGACACGATCCGGTGAAACGGACCCGGCTCGGCCAAGCCGGCGCGACCGCCCTCAGGGAACAGTTCGGCATCGAACCAGTGGCGGCGGCGGTGGCGGAACTCTATCGCGTGAGCCTCGCCGAAGGCTCGTGATGGACTCTGGAAAACGGCGGCGCTACTCTGCGCTGAGTTGTGTCTGTTTCTCGCAAAGGAGACCCCCTGATGGAAGCCATCACCTCCACCTACGCCCGCCAGCACCTCGCCGAAGTGATGCGTCGCACCAATGAAGACCATACGCCGATCATCGTGACCAGCCAACGAAGCAAGCCGGTCGTGATTCTCTCATTGGACGATTACCACGCGCTGGAGGAAACCGCCTATTTGCTGCGCCACCCGAAGGGTGCCCAGCGATTGCTGGAAGCCGTCGAGGAACTCCGTTCCGGCGGAGGGCTGGTGAAGGAACTGGTTGCGGATGATTAAATTTGCCACCCGGGGCTGGGAGGATTATCTCTACTGGCAAACCACCGACCGGACTGTTCTCAAACGCATTAACCAGTTGATCCGCGATATCCAGCGCGACCCTTTCTCCGGCATCGGCAAACCGGAACCCCTCAAGCATCATTTATCCGGTTTCTGGTCGCGGCGCATCGATGATCGCCATCGGCTGGTCTACGCCATGGAGGGCGATACCTTACTGATCGCGCAATGTCGCGATCACTACTGAAGCCGTCGCCAGACAACCACACCCATACTGTCAGCACCCAGAATAAAAATGCGGGCACGAACTCCAGCACGATCCGGTTGATGCTGGTGTACTGCTCGGCCCACAACTGGGCGTCGGTCAGGAAAAACAGGACGAACAAGGCCAGCAGGCTGCTCGCGACGAACGTCGCCTGCGCCCACCGCCAGCGTTCCGCCTCGCGCCGGACCACCAGCGCCAGGGCGACGCCAGCCGTTAGCACCACCAGATACCCGAGCAGATGCCAGTTCGCCAGCACGAAGAAATTCATGATCACCGGGTCCCAACTGCCGCGATAGCCCAATCCGAACCGGCCCAGATAGGGCACCTGAATCAACGTCGGCGTCAGATGAACCTCGCCCAGACCGGGAAGGCCGAACACCACGCCGCCCGTCAGCCACCATCCTGTAACCAGCGCCGTCGTCGCCAACGCTGTCGCCAGCAACCACGGCCACCGCAGGCGCGCGACCAGCAACGCTGGGATAAACAGCAGCAACCAGACTGCGCCTTCCACTTTGACCCACGCACCCGCCAGCGCCAGCAGCAGGGCCAACAAGCCCTGACGGCGGTCGCCATCCCGCGCCCACTGGAAAAAGGCGATGGCGGCCAGGCTGAAAACCGCGGTCATCCACAGATCGGCGTAACCCGCCAGGGCGACGTGGCTGTTTAACAGCGGCAGCGACAGCAACAGCCAGGTAAAAATCAGGGCGGTCAGCGCTGAAGCGCCCCAAAACCGCGCCTGCCCGTAAAACCCCAACCCCAGCGCCACCGCGCATCCGAACCACGGTAGATGGGCGGCGGTTTCGTTCCACGCCCCATAAGCCAGCGTCGGCCACAGCGCCAGCAGCGGCACGGTGTAGGGATAGGCCCAGGCATCGATGGTGTACGCCGAACCGGTAGGATCGGCCAGCCAGTGGTGCGGAGCGACGAAGGGCACCAGTTGTTGCAGTTCCGCCCACACCTTCGGCCGCACCATCCAGGTGGTCCAGGCATCCCATGGATACAACGGTCGCCACCAGACTTCCAATGCCAGCCCGGCCAGCCGCAAACCGATCCAGATCAGCAACAGCATCCACAGAAGATGCGACCACCCCAGCTTCGTCTTTGCCCCCCCCTCTCCATTAATGGAGAGGGGGCTGGGGGGTGAGGTCCGTCGCCAGACCAGCCACCCCCCCGCCAGCGCCAGCAGCGCCATGACCGCGAACGGACCCCAAAACCCCGGCGGCAAACCGAACACCGCCTGGACGCGCAATAAAACGGTCGCCGCCAGCAGCCCCAGCAGGTAACCGTAACCCAGCGCCAGCGGCCAAGTCCCCGCCGGTGCCTCGCCCCACAGGGCGCGCAGCCACAGGGTGCCGGCCAGCCACGGCACGCTCAGCGCCAACCCCACTCCCCACCATTCCATCGCCGTCAATCTCCCCGCAAGCGGAACAGAGCGCCCGACGCGGCCACATGCAGCATCTCGGCCGGCCACTCGACGTTTGGCCCGACCAACAACTGCGGTCCTGGATCATAACCGACGTCGGGCAGCGGCGAGAGAATCAACACATAGTCGCCGGCGCGCGCTTCGCCCGGTTGCGGTATGCGCGAGAAGCCGGCATATCCATTGTGCGGTAGTAAATGGTAACGGGTGCGTCCGGCCCAGAACCCCGTCGGATCGTTGCTGACGATGAAGATCCGCGCCGGCTCTTCCGGGAGCCGTCGGCGGACCTCCAGCAGGAATCGGTATAGGTCGCCATCCAGCGCCGCCAGCCGTCGGCTGGTCTCGTCCTGGCCGGCAAAACCGCGCGCGGTTTGCTCCAGCCGCTGCCCCAAATCCCACTGCCAGCGCAGATCGAGCGCCAACCAACCCAGCAGAAACAGCGCGGCGTAGGGCAGGAATCCTCCGACGCGCTGGCGCGGCGGCGCGAACCGGACATACAGCGCATACAGCGCGCTGCTGAATCCGACCCACAACGCCACGATCACCACCGGCGGAAACAGCGCATCCAGCGGCGCGCCCGCCGTGTAATTAATCGACCGCTGGCTCCAGTCCTCGAAGGCGGTCCAATCCGCGATCATCCAGCGCAATAATTCGCCGTTGGTCGGCGGCACCGACCGCAGTTCCAGATGACGCACGATCAGTGGTTGCGGCAGTGGCCCGGAGACGACTAGACCGATGGCGACGATCCGATCCCGCCAGTCCGGCTCCGCGCTCAGATCCAGTTCCCCTCCATCCGGCCCGACCCATGGCAACACCTTTTCCCGAGTGGTTTGCGGATCGGCGGCCGTCGCCCAAATCAGCCGCAACTCGCGGCCGGGCTCCAGGCCCTCGACCTGCCAGGATAGACGGTGGTACAACGTCGCCCGTACTCCGCGAACCGCGCTCTGCGCCACCGCCAACCCTTGTGGGCCAGGCTGGCGAATGACGAGTCCCGTCGGCGTCTGCTCGCCTTGGCCGCTGACCAATTGCAAGTCGGTGCCGTGCCAGACCACCGGCGGGGCCATCATCGCCAGACCCACGGTTTGATAGAACAGCAGCAGCGCCAGCACCGTCAGCAGCGCGCCGCCCAGCGCCGCCAGCGCCACGTCGCCGACCGCCCGCCACTGAATGGCCGATCGCCCTGATTCCGTCATTCGTTCAATCCCGCTCCCACAACCCGGTTCGGCCGTACCGTTCCAGCGTCCACTCCGGCCGGTAGCCCAATTCCTGTTCGATTCGGCTGGAATCGTAACAGGCCCAGCCCAGCAGTTTGTCCAACGCGGCGCGCGCCCGGCGGTCCCGGCGGCCGACCAGCCACCGCGCGCTGTCCGCCAGTCCGGCCGTGCCGTGGAGCACGCTCGCCGGCAGGGTCCAGCCCGGGATGGACAATCCCAGCGCTCGGCGGAGGATGAGGTATAACTCCCGGCCGGAAAGCGGCCGGTCATCGGTGACGAAATAAGTCTGCCCTGCAGCGGCGGGCTGGGCGGCGGCCAACAGGAGCGCTTGCGCCAGATCGTCTACATGCACCAGCGAGCGACGGTTGCCGGTTTCCGGCAGGGGCGGGAACCAACCCCGGCGAACCGCTTCGAGCAACCGCGTCAGGTTGCCTTTCATCCCCGGTCCGTAGACCAGCGCGGGACGCAGATTGACCGCGTGCAGGCCCGCGTCGCGACCCGCCGCCAGGACCCGTTCCTCGGCGGCACGTTTGGCTCGGCCGTAGGGCGTTTCCGGCGGCGCATCCCAGCGTTCGTCCACGCAACATGGCCCCGGCTCGCCGACCGCCTTGACGCTGCTGACGAAGATAAAGCGTCGGACGCCGGCGGCCACCGCCGCGTCGAGCAGGCGAAAGGTGCCCTCGGCGTTGATCGCCCAGTGTCGAGCAGCGAACTCCGGGGTATCCGTCGCGTCAGCATGAGCGAAACCAGCGGCGTGGAACACGGTATCCATCCCGGCACAGGCTCGCGCCAGACTGGCGGCATCGGCCAGATCGCCGGGCACGGCTTCCACCTCCTCCCAGTCGGCTGGGATCGTGCTGGCCGGTCGCACCAAGGCGCGAACCCGTGCTCCGTGCTCCCGAAGAATTTCCAGCAGTCGGCGACCGACAAAGCCCGTGCCGCCGGTCACCAGCACCGACCGGTTCCGGAAAAATTCCGGCGCTACCAACCGCGCCATCCGTGTCGGCTGAAGAACCGCGTCGCCGCTCGCAGGAACATCCCGATATGGCGCATCCCCTTGCGGGCGGCGTGACCGCCGAGATGCACGATTCGCACGGTCGGAACATAGACCAACCGCGTCACCGCCGCCAACCGCAGGCTCAGGTCAAAATCCTCGAAATATAGGAAATACTCCGGTCGAAATCCCCCAACTTGCTCCAGCGCCGCCCGCCGCGCGAGCATGAAACAACCGCTGACGATGGGCGGATCCCACAATACCGCATCACCGGTCTGGTCGCGCAGTTCGTAGCGGTCCAGCCGGGTTTGGAACCGCCGCCGCAATCCGGCCGGCGCAAACCCGCGCAACGCCAGATCCAACACGGTCGGATACGCCTTGCACAGATATTGCCGTTGGCCGTCGTTGCCCCAAGTCGCGGGGGTCACTAGCCCAGCTTCGGGGTGCGCGTTCAGGAACGCCAGTCCCTCGCTCAGGGCGTCTTCTTCCAGCAATACATCGGGATTGAGGATCAGGTGGTATGCGTCAGGCGGTCGTTCAGCCCCTCCATCCCAACCCTCCCCCACGGGGGGAGAGGGAGAATGCTCTGGATTTGGAATGAGAGCGTCGGCAACCCGGAGCAAGGCCAGATTATGGCCGGCGCCATAACCGACGTTGCCTTGACCGCTGACCAGCTCGACGGTGGCGGACAGCGCGGCCTCCCGTAATAATTGTTGCAACGGTTCCCGCCAGTCGGTTCCGGGACCGTTATCCACCACCACCAGCCGTGCTTCGTCCATCAACCTCTGCTGGCGGGCGTGGCGCAAGGCCCGATCCAGCCGTTCCAGCACCGTCGCCAGCAACTGCAGATCCGGGGCGTGGGTGACGATGGCGATCGACAGTGAAGGGAGAACGGGCCGCGCCAACAACGCCAGCCGCGCCGTCAGCGCCGCCTGGGCCGCCGCCGCCGCTTCGGCGGGAACGTGCTCGACGGTGGTGCCCGCCTCGGCGACGGGGACGGCGGTCACGATAAACTGATAGATCAACGCCTCGGGCCGGTCCAGCAGGGCGCGAATCACCTCGGCCGGCAACGTCTCCGCCCAGCCACCGGCGGCCCAGTGGTCGGCAAACTCGGACTGGCCCAGCTCCACGACCGTGGCGTCCAGCGCGACCGACCGCAGGCCGCGTTCCTCCAGCAGCCGCAGCAGGGAAGCGCGGGTGAAGAATCGCAGATGGGTCTCGTCGAGCAGGCCTTCGGGCCGGTAGCGGAAATCGCCGGCCAGCAGTTCAGCGATCAGGCCGGCGTGGGCGGCGTTCGGCACCGAAGCCAGAACCTGGCCGCCAGGGGCCAGCAGGCCAGGTAATTGCGCGAGAATCGCGCCAGGCTGGCGCAGATGTTCCAGGATATCGGCGCAGAGGATGCAATCGTACCGCTGACCGGCGAAGGTCTCGCCGAGCACGAGGCTTTCCAGATCGGCGCATTCCAGATGGCGATACCAGGGTGCCGCCTCGGCCGCCGCCTCCGGGTTGTACTCGACGCCATCCATCGTGCAGCCGAGGGTTTCCGCCAGATAGCGCCCCAGCACGCCCGGACCGGCCCCCAGATCCAAAACCCGACTGCCCGGCCGGATCCGGCGAGCGAGCTTGGCCAGGGAAGTCTGACTGTTCGGATCGAACGTGCGATGGTAGACGTGGGCAGTGGGAACGGCGGACATGGGTGTCAATCCTGATTCAGCCGCTGCGTCGGTAGAGCGGCAACAGGCCACGGATCATAGGCGGCGACTGGGCCGAAATTCGACATCCGGCCCGGATCACTCGCCGCTGCCGCCAACAGCACGTCGCCCCCGCAACGCCCTCATTTTTCTCACCAATGGGAGCAATAAAGACCGTAACCACGGGCGCCGATTCACGACGAGCTTCAGATTTCCGAACCTGAGTTTTGCATGATAGTCAAACAAATCAACCAGATCGATCCAGAATGTCCGATGATGCGACTCATCTGCGGCTTGAGGCAAGCTGGTGTCGGGAAAGGTAGCGAAACGGCGCATGCCGCTTTTCGCGTTAAGCGTCGCTTGCAGGAATCCATGTCCGAACCATCGATCCGGCTCCAGGTGGCACCCTTCCGCCCATTCATTCCAAGCATTGATAAAAACTATTTTATCATCCGCCCCGGATCGCAGCGTCAGATCGATCGTGGCGGAGAGCCAGTACTCATAGTTCTCGGGAACGCCGTTCAGCACGATCAATGCCCGCTCCTTAACCCTGGCAGTATTATCCCAAGATGGAAACACCGTTTTGAAAACGCGGGGCGCGTCGTACGTGCGCTCGAGATACGATTGGGCGACGGTGGCGTACTGCATCACATTTCCGAGGAAGGCATCATGGAATCCGAGTTCGCGATTGATGTTCGCCAAGCGGAGAAGGTTATGCGGCGGAAATTCGACGCCGCTGTCGAATCCGAAACTGAGATACCCCTCGCTGCCGTGCGTCAGCGCCGCGCCGAGGTGAATCTCGCCCAAGCCGATCGATCGGCAATATTCCCGCCAGATCTTCGCGGTGCGGCGCGCGTCCGGGAGGTGCTGCGGACAGTAGACGATCAGGAAAGGCTTGCCGTCGACCCGGATGTAGCGCGGGTCCTCGAAAAAGCGCACCAACGACTTGATGAAATTCAGGTCGTCGTCCGGCAAGTATTGCTGTGCGATCAGGACGTCATGATCGGCGGCGTCCCAGCGCCGCGTCCAGTTCTCGTTGGCCCAGCATAGGCAAAACGGCATGTCGCTGTCTGGATCCGCCAGCATGTCGTCCAGTGGCCGGTTCAGAATGCGCGTACCAGAAAACCAATAATAATAATAACAAAACCCGTCAATCCCATATTGCTTGGCAACCCTGATCTGATCCTGTCGGGTCTCCCGAACCCGCAGGTCATAGAACCCAAAATCGCTGGGCAGGTGGGGCTGGCGGTGCCCCGCAAACAGCGGGCGCGCTTTGGTGACATTCGTCCATTCAGTGAAACCCTTCCCCCACCAACGATCATTCTCCGGCGTCGGGTGAAACTGGGTCAGGTAGAAGGCGATCAACCGGGGCGCTGTAGTAGCGCTCGATAGCGATGGGTTGGTGTTGAGGTTCATTCGTTCGCTTTTGCGAGAACAGGAGCGGTGATCCGCTTCGGTCGCCAAGCCTTGCTCACGGGCTCCCGCCGGTTGGGTGTCATTTCTCCGCTTGGTTTCCTATCGTGCGCCAATGTCATAGAATGACCGCTTGATAACGCCTGCCGGAGTACGCCACTGAGAGCGCCGCAGGCCCACCATCCGCGCAGGAGCGCTTACGATAGCCGTTCCATCCCATTTAAAGCAATCACCACCCGCGCGACCCGCCATCGCTCAACCCGCCGCCAGACCGCCAACCACTCCCTACATGCCCAGCAAAATTCGTATCCTGGCCGGCCGCGGCGCACGATTTCTCTATTGCCGGCTGCCGCTGCCGTTGCCCGTCAAATGGCGCATCAAATCTTTTCTATACCGACATCTGGGCTCCTTGCTCAAGGGCAGCGCCAGCTATCAGCATTGGCTGCTTCAGACGGCGGCCACCCGACCGGCGACGGTGCAAGCGCCCAATCCGGCAACGGTCTTGCCTCCGCCCCCCCCGCCGCCGCCCATGGTGGAAATCGGTCCGGAAGGCGTGATCGGTCCGCAGCCGGCTTCCTCGGACAATCCGCTCGAACTGGATGGCGACCCCGTCCGGTTGATCGCTTTCTATCTACCCCAGTACCACCCGATCCCGGAAAACGATCACTGGTGGGGCAAGGGTTTCACCGAATGGACCAATGTCACCAAGGCCGTGCCTAACTTTGTCGGGCACTACCAGCCGCGCTTGCCGGCGGATTTGGGTTTCTACGATCTCCGGGTATCCGAGGTCCGCGACGAGCAGGCTGCCCTGGCCCGGCAGTACGGTATTTATGGTTTCTGCTACTACTACTACTGGTTCGCCGGCAAACGGCTGTTGAACCGGCCGCTGGACGAAGTCGTGCAATCCGGCCGACCGGATTTCCCGTTCTGCGTCTGCTGGGCGAACGAGAACTGGAGCCGACGCTGGGACGGCCTCGACGCCGAAATCCTGATCGCTCAGGAACATTCGGACGAAGATGACTTGAACTTCATCAAGAGTCTGGAACCAGCTCTGCGCGACCGGCGCTACATCCGGATCAATGGCCGGCCCCTGTTTCTGGTCTATCAACCAAGTCTGCTGCCCGACGCTGCTCGAACCGCTGAACTATGGCATGGCTACTGTCGCGAAGCCGGACTGGGTGAATTATATCTCACCGCGGTGCAAAGCTTCGGCTTCACCGATGATCCACGCGGCTTCGGATTCGACGCCGCCGTCGAGTTTCCACCACACGCCATGGCGGTGCTGGCTGAACCGCCAGCGGAGATTCTCAACCCGGATTTTCAAGGGCGATTCTACGACTACGTCGCCACCGCCGAATTTTTCATGAACCGGCCACCGATGCCCTACCCTTTCTTCCGCACGGCGATGCCCTCTTGGGACAACACGGCTCGCCGGCAGGACAACAGCGATATCTTTCTCAATACCGCACCCGAGTATTACCAGCGCTGGTTGAAGCATCTGGTGGAACAGACCCGACAGTTCCGGTTTGGTGACGAGCGTATGGTATTCATCAATGCTTGGAACGAGTGGGCCGAAGGCAACCATCTCGAGCCGGATAGAAAGTTTGGGCACCAATATCTGGAAGCAACCAAGGAAGCGTTAGCGCTTCCACATTCTCAAAGCATGGCTGCCACCGATTCCACCAGTGGCTCTGACTCTAATACTGACATCTTCTATCTGGAAAACTCTGGATACTGCCCGATTTGCGAAAAAGAAGTCACCTTCCGATCCAATGATTCTTGGCTTCGTGACAATTACCTTTGTTCTTTATGTAATACCATACCAAGACAACGTGCTCTGATTTATTTTTTAAATCTCTTTCGTCCTGGCTGGAAAAGCCAGTATATTCATGAAAGCTCACCCTCGTTAGATTATTTTTTAACACATTGTCCGCGCTATACTTTTTCGCATTATTTTACGAATGTTGCACTCGGTTCGATCTATAATAACGTTCGATGTGAAAATTTGGAGCAGATGACTTTCAAAGATGAGTCTTTTGACATTTTTATCACCCAAGACGTCATGGAGCATGTATTCAATCCTGATAAAGTATTTGCTGAAATTATGCGTGTCTTAAAACCGGGAGGAATTTATATTTTCACAGCTCCAAAGCACAAATATATTTTAAATAGCTATCCTCGAGCTACCTTGAAAAATGGTGAAGTCATACATAATCTACCTTCTAATTATCATGGCAATCCTATCGGGGATGGTAAAAGCTTGGTTACTTGGGATTATGGCTGTGACTTCGATGATTTAGTGAAAAATTGGTCTAGTTATAACTTGAGTACTCTAGTGCTAAGAGATAGAGATTTTGGGATTGATGGGGAATTTATTGAAGTGTTTATCCTCAAAAAGGATTTAGCAAATCGGCTTTATTTGGTATCGCCAACAAAGGAATAATGGTTTTTCGAGGGTTCTTGTGGGACCCCTCAAGCCGGGTGGCGACAGTAAATCTAACCCATTTTATTCATCGATAGTCTAAAGTCAATTGCCAACTTTAAGCAACGAGTGTTAATCAGTGTTTTTCCTAGCTCCACAAGAACCCTCGAAAAACCAACTCATATCGATTCTTAAATCTTCATCAAACATCAAACACAACATGATCGGTGAGGTATCTGCTATGGATTTGGAAATGTATCTGGATAAGATCAAGCGCAACCGCTTTATTCCGACGCCACCAGATGAGAAGATCTTTGTGGGTGGCTCGATTGTCGATTTTCGGCAGGTTGGCATTGATACCCTGCGCAGCCTTATCATGTTCGGGCACGTGACCCCCACGAGCAAGATTCTGGAGATAGGATCGGGCATTGGCCGCGTTGCGCTTCCGCTGACACAATGGCTGGGAGATGAAGGGCGTTATGTGGGCACGGACATCGTCAAGCATGGCGTCGAATGGTGCAACGAAAACATCTCGTCACGCTATGAAAACTTCCAGTTCCTGCACATGGACATTTACAACGAATATTACAATCCACTAGGCCGGGAGCGCGTTGAAGATTTACCGCTACCGCCCAAATATTTCGATGTGGCGGTATTCAATTCGGTATTTACGCACCTGACTGCCGACGACACCGAAACCTACATTAAGCTTGTTAGGAAACACCTCGTGGATAGCGGTATCTTATGGGGTTCATGGTTTCTCATGGACGATGAATCACGTAGACTCGTTCATGATGGCAAATCGTCACTTAAATTCATTCTGGACGACGGGAAAAGAAAGACCTTTCACTTGGATAAAAAAGGCAAATCCACAGCCGCCGTTGCATACGACTTCAACTATATAAAAGAACTCTTTGCAGCCAATGGTTTCAGCATTGAAAAACTCGACAAAGGCAAGTGGTGCGAGCGCAGTATCGAGTACGGCGGTTACCAGGATTTGATTGTCGGAAAACTCACCTAAAGGACAAGATTTCGCAGTCGTCAGCAAACTTTGACAGCAACAATTACGCAGCTTTTCCCCATCGTTGACGGAAAAGACGCCGACGATTATAGGAGCAATATAAATTGAGAAGCCGATGGCCAATAGCGCCGCGCAAGCAATACCATTCCGCGCCGAGCGTTGGCCTTCGCAACAGTTCGTATTTAAAGCATTCGAGCATCAATCCTGATACTCTCCGCTCAAAACCAGCCAATCGTTTCAGGATAGCCTGTTTCCCTACGGCTATGCTACCCAACCTAATCTGAAGCGTTTTGGCAATGAGAATCAAGCGAATTACATCGTTGTAGTAAATATCGTTGAGCGGCCACAGGCGCGAACGCAACTCCACTTTAAAACCGGCCGGCGAGCGTAACCAACTCATCAGTTGCGAAAACCCA
Organism: Candidatus Competibacteraceae bacterium; assembly: GCA_007695245.1. Taxonomy (GTDB): domain Bacteria; phylum Pseudomonadota; class Gammaproteobacteria; order Competibacterales; family Competibacteraceae; genus REEE01. Next base: position 20,719 of record REEE01000224.1, read on the forward strand.
GGAAAAAAAGTCATCGCTGCCGGCGCATAATGTCCGAGAACATTGTTCGAATGCTGCCTGTAAGCATACAACGGCTTATCGACATAGCCGATTTTTCCGACCGCCAACGCCACGCAGGCCACCCAGTGATCATGAAATGAATCGCCAATCCGCTTGGGGAAAGGCAAAATGTGGCGCAGCAGACTGGCGCGAAAAACGCTAGCCGCGCCAGTTACGGTATTGGCAAACAATAGTGTCGTAAAATCAGTATAATTATTTTTTCGTGTCGTCCAATAAGTATGCGAAATAATCTCTCCATTGCGGGTGACAATATCCATATCGCAATAGGCGAGTGCAGTGTCGGTTTCAAAAGCTTCCAAGCATGAGGAAATTTTTTCGGGATACCAAAGATCATCCTGATCGGAGAATGCCACAAAATTAGCGGACGCGGACACTCGCTCCAAGCATCGCTCAAAGTTATGATAGAATCCCAATCTTTCAGAATTGCGACTGACTTTGAAGCGCTTGTCCTCACTCACAACTTTCAGGATTTGATCATAAACATTTTGCGGCGAGCAATCATCATTGATAACGCAAATCCAGTTCTTATGATTCTGCTCGATGATCGATTTGATTTGTGCGATAAAGAGCTCCAATGGTGGATTAAAAGTCGCCATGCAAATAGCTACCAAGGGTTCATCGCCTGAGCACTGGCGATCGTTTGGGGAAGAGTCCGGTAATTCTGGTTGGCCGGGCAGTAAATCGAGCGTTCCGATCTGAACGGTGTAACACTCGCCATTATCGAGAAAAGCTTGCAAGGCCAGATCAATCTGGCTGGCTTTGTCGATCTCCGCGAATGTCAATGGAATCCAAAACCCACTGACCAAACTATTCCCCACTCGATCCACCGGTGGGATAGGCTGTCGCAATACATCCGCGCGGGCGAGCGTGTGATTGAAAACTCGATAGGGAATGCCGTTTGCGAGAACGTTCAGCTTTCGGATTTTTCTATACGGATGGTAGCAGCGCCCCGCTAGATGGAAAACGCCGCCCTTCCCGACTACAAAAGGTTTGGAAAGATCGGTTTCTATCACATAAACCAATCCTTCTGGCTCGATCTTCCGAAAGCGCGCAAGCGCCCGAAACCTGAATGCAACTGACTTTATCACACGCAATCCTTTCAGGAAAATCCCGGATAGGCTCGCCTTGGTAATACGAGATCCATCAGCCACGCAAACCTCTTGGGGTACTGGTCTTTTCATCATACATCTTGTTTGCCAAAACCAGGGACACCGCTCAACCTCCCCGCAGCCCTTTCACCGCTTGACTGACTCGGCGCAAAGGCGCTGTCACCTTCCAGGAGGTGGACCCTCGCAGAACGGCTAGACTCTCACTCAAAGTCGCACACTGGTTTTCGAGAATGGAGATTTGGCTTCGACAATTTTCGAGTTCGGTGTGCGAATCGAGCACCAAGGCCTCTAAACGCTTGCGCTCTACCTCAAGATTTGTCATTTCATTAATGCGCCAAGCCAGTTCGCCGTTTAACCGTTCCATTTCCGCCTGCTGCCATTCCCGTTCGTTCCTCAGACGCTGCACAGTTTCCAGATACTCACCAACCTGCCGCCGAATCAGGCGCTGTGCTGGATATTCCGTGGCGAGAAGTTGTTGTGCGATTTCCAGCAAATCGGCTCGACTCAAGGTATCCAGATAGGTTTCCAGTTGCAGATACGGCGGATAATAGTATCCCCTCTCCAGCATCAAGTTGGACTCGTCCGGTGGAAGACTGGACTCGGTCTCGGGTGGCTGGAACGATTCGGTGTATTGTCTTAAGTAGTCTTCAGGCGTCATCAACGGAATCTTCCTTAAGAATCCTCTGATCCCTCCCCCGCCAAAAGGTCATCAGCAGATCATTCCAACCCGTCGGAGGCGTATCCCAATCCAGCAGCCGGACTTGCGGATAATCGGCCAGCCGCTCGATGAAAGCCCCCAAGCGGGGCGCGATGATCGGCAGTTCTGTTCGCATGGCGACGCTCAAAGTGTAAGAATAAGTTTCCGGCCACTGTGCCGGGAAAAAGACACAATCCGGCCGTTCCCGGGCGATGAGCAAGGGTAATTCGTCATCCTCGTAGGTACCGGAGAAAGACAAGGCAGAATCTGATTTCGGCTGTAGTTCCCGCTCGGTATGGCCGATGACTCGGAAAAACAGCGGCAAGCTTCGCGCCTTGGCATCGGCCGCGCACGCCTCCAGCAGATACAGTCCCTTGGCTGGGGTCAGTCGACCCAACACGACAATCTTGAGTTCATTGGCCCAAGCAGGTGGCGGCGCGGGTAGAGCCGACGCTTGATCTTCCGAATGAGACAGGCAGACGTAGCGCGCCTCGGGGACATAACGCCGCATCCTTGTCAAAACGTCTTGCGAGGGGACGATGACACGATCGGCCCCAAGCAACAAATGCCGAAACAAAGTTCGCCAGGAAAGGATATCCATGCCCCAGGGCGCGGGCCGTTCCGCCAGACAGGCCGTGCAACCCGCCGTGTCCGGTTCGCCGCAATAACGGCCATCGACCCGCGCCAGGTTGTATTGGGGACAGATTGGGTAATAATCGTGCAGGGTGAAATCGTAGGGAACGCCGAGGTCTTCCGGAAGCCGGAGCAGTTGTTGTTGCAGGTCGAGCACATGATGGAAATGAATGCGCGCTATCGGTAGTTTTCGCAGAAACTCCAGTAAGTCCGGATAGGCGTGCGGCAGCGGAAACCAGGCGCTGAACTCCTCGCCCCGCCGCGCCCATTCCAAGACCGCCGTCGTGGCATCGTAGGCTCGAACAATGAAGACTTCGTAATCGGCTTCCAACAGCGCCGCCAGCTCCCGCACATGTTTCTCCGTGCCGCCGCCGCCCTTATGCATGACGAACAGCAGCCGCGGACGCGCCGATCGCTCCAAACGCGCGTGATCGATGCGCCGACGCAGCGCGCGAGCCGGGTCACGGGCGCAAAAGCCGCCGACCAAGGGGAAATAATGGGGATGCCGCTGTTCGAGGACCCGTTGAGCCTCCGTGCATAGGTCCGGCCCCGCCACTCCGAAGGAAACCCCACCGCGATGATAGACGAACACATCGGCGGCATGCAGATGACGGAATCCCATATCCAGCGCGCGCATCGAAAAATCATTTTCTTCGCCATAACCCCGAGCAAACAGGGTCGCATCGAAGTAACCCACCTGCTCCAGACAGCGCCGGGTCACGTACATGCAAAACCCCACCGCGGTCGGTATATCCACCGCTTGCCCGGCGTTGACCTCGGCGAACAGTGCATCCAGTTTCGCCAGCGGCCAGCCTTCGGGCAACGGGTTGTCCTGCGTGAAACGTGGATAGCTGCATATCGTGGCGTTGTTGGAAAACGGCGTCACCGTGCCGATCATCGGATCGGCAGCGGCGTGGCGGTGCAACCGATCCAGCCAGTCGCCATGCACCTCGGTATCGCTGTTGAGCAGCACCACATCCCGGTCGGGATGCAGCACCATGCCGCGATTCACCGCGTTGACGAAGCCCGTGTTGACAGGGTTTTCCAGCAGGGTGATGGCACCCGTTGCCGCCAAGTCGCGGAGCCAGTTGGATAACTCCGGTTCCGGGCTGCAATCGTCGATCACCACGACCTCGTGCGGGGTCTGCTGAGGAAACGCCAGTACGCTATTCAAACACCGTTGGGTTTCGTCCAAGCCGCGGTAAACCGGGATAATGACGTCCACTATGGGCAACGGAACCGCGTAAGGTTGATTGTCGTTGATCTCAGATGACAAAGCTTAACCTCTTAATTTTTTATTTATTAATGTCTTATCGGTTCTTCGAGGGTTTCCGTGGAACTGGCCCCGCAGGCCGGTTTCGGACCGCCGATCCGGCTTTGAAGCGACTCTATTTTTTACGAATCAATCGGTTATCTTCACAACCGTTGCCCGGCTTGAGGCTCCACAAGAACCGTCGAATAACCAGATAAGTAATCGATCATCTCCAAACCAAATTACCTCATGTCTCCCGCTTCTTCAGGATTCGCCGACCCTTTGAGGTCCCCAAGATTTTACCATCATAATTTTCGACTGACGGATTAATTCATCGATAACCACTTGTAAATGAGAAAGTTATCCCCTCGTAGGCCCGTCAGTCGAAATTTGATCCAGCCCTAATTCTTGCTGGTATCCACCAACCGGTTGGCCTTGATCCACGGCATCATGCCGCGCAGTTTCTCGCCGACCTGCTCGACTGGATGTTCGCGGCTGAGACGGCGGCTGGCCTTGAGCACCGGTGCCCCGGCCTGATTCTCCAGGATGAATTCGCGGGCGAACTGGCCGGTCTGGATTTCCTTGAGAATTTTGCGCATCTCGACCTTGGTTTGTTCGGTGACGATGCGCGGTCCTCGGGTCAAGTCGCCGTACTCGGCGGTGTTGGAAATCGAATAACGCATGTTGGCGATGCCGCCCTCGTAGATCAAATCCACGATCAGTTTCACCTCGTGCAGGCACTCGAAATAGGCCATTTCCGGCGCGTAGCCGGCTTCCACCAGCGTCTCGAATCCCGCCTGAATCAGCGCGGTCAGCCCGCCGCACAACACCACCTGCTCGCCGAATAAGTCGGTTTCGCACTCCTCGCGGAAGCTGGTTTCGATGACGCCAGCGCGCCCGCCGCCGTTGGCCGAGGCATAGGACAGAGCCAGTTCCTTGGCCTGGCCGGAGGCGTCCTGGGCCACGGCGATCAGGCTGGGCACGCCGCCGCCCTGGGTGTAGGTGGAACGGACCAGGTGGCCCGGCCCCTTGGGCGCGATCATGATCACGTCGAGATCGGCGCGCGGCACGATCCCGCCGAAGTGGATGTTGAAGCCGTGGGCGAACGCCAGCGCCGCGCCCTGCTTCAACCGGGGTTCGATGTCCCGGTAAATCTGGCTCTGATGCTCGTCGGGTGCCAGGATCATCACCACATCGGCCGCCGCCACCGCGTCGCCGACCGGCTTGACCGTCAGTCCGGCGTTCTCGGCCTTGACCGCCGAGGCGGAACCGGACCGCAGACCGACGATCACCTCAACCCCTGAATCTCTCAGGTTGAGGGCATGGGCATGACCCTGGGATCCATAGCCGATGATGGCCACGGTCTTGCCCTTGATCAGGGAGAGGTCGGCGTCTTTGTCGTAATAGATATTCATGCATTGCACCTTGGTTGTTGGCTGACTGATAGCACGATTAGCGCTCGTTTCCTCGCCCGCTGGCGGGGGAGAGGTGGTTTTTTCAATCCGCGCCCGCCCATTTATGCGGGCGAATCTCCGGTGGGGTGGCGTTGGGCTCTGTCCGCTGAACTCGGTTTTGCTCGGCATCACCGTACAAAGACTCCTGCGACCGCACGACGTAACGTACCGGCTTGCCGAGATTCTCCAACGAACCTTCTTCGGCTAGGCGCCGCAGCCATGCCTTGGCTTGAGCGTTGGACACTTCCAGCTCGGCGGCCACTTCGGTCTCTTTCATGGGGACCTTCAGGAGTTGTTGAAGCACTTCACGCACGGCCGCAAACAGGGCGTCCGCCGGGCTGGATTCCGCCCGCGCAGGATGGCGATCGCCGCCGCCGCCGAGCTCGGCCTCCGACCCCTGGTGTATTTTGGATTCTTCCACGATCGCGGGCAGTCCGGGCTGATCGGTCGGGGCCACGATAACCGGCGGTGAGGGTTCTTGCACGGCTTCCGGCGCGGCTTGCGGAGCCGAAACGAGGGGGAGCGCCATGTTGGATGCCGGAGCGGGTGGCACCGCGTTCAACACGGCGTCGAATGCCTCCGCGTCTTGAGGATTCGGCCAGGGTATGGCCCCCTTTTTGCGCAAGGCATCGAGGCCTTCGGCGCGCGCTCCCGTCGAGCGCACGTAGACGGGAACCAGCCGGAGCTTGTCCAGTTGCTCGATGGCTCCAGCCCAAGTGCCGCCTTTATGGAGATCGGAATTCACGACTAATGAAGCATCGGCCAGCGCATAGATCAGCTTGTTGCGCTGCATGGCATGGCCGACATTGAAGCCCGCGTTGGGGTCGTAGGGTGAAACCAGCGCCAACTGACCGTCGATGAGTAGATTGCGGTGCTCGCGGTTCATCGCGGTCCTTTCGAGACCGTCCGCGAGAACGCCATTGACTGTGCCGCCCGCCTCCAAAGCACCGCGCATGGCCGCCCGATCGATGCCCTTTGCGCCCCCGGAGACGAGCGTCCGGCCGGCGCGGGCGGCGAGGCGACCGATGGCCATCGTGTAGTCGATCAGGCTATCGTCCACGTGGCGCGATCCGACCACGGCAAGTCCGCCGGTTTCCAGCAAACGGATATCGCCGCAGCCGTACAGCAGCGCGGGAGCCTCTTCGCGCAAGCGTGTTTTCAGGCGTCTTGGGTAGTCGGCATCGGCGCGGCTGATCACCCAGATGGCGCGAGCTTGCCAGCGTTCGACGACCTGGCTCAACAGAAAACCACGCCCCAACAATCGCTGCAAGCGGCTTTCCTCTACAACGAAGTGGCAGGAGTGTAGCAGGTCGGCCCCATCCGGAGCCAACAGATCCGCGGGCTGGCGCTGCATTTCACGCAGGTGACGCGCCAGGCGCTGGTACTCCCTGGGCGACAAGAGGTCTGACGACGCGCCGCCGCGTCCGGCGAGCAACGGTGCCACGAGCAGCAGAATCGCTTGCGTGTTCGGTGAAAGATCCGGCGTCATGGGTTGTGTCCCGTTTGGGCGAGCACCACCGGCCAGACGTCGCCACCGCGGTGATTGCGTAAGAGCCACGCGGCCACCGTCAGCGTCCAGCGCGAGTCCACCAGATCGTCGATGAGGAATACCGGCCCCCGGCGCGGTAGCCGGTCGACGCATAGCGCCAGCGAACCATCGATGTTGCGCGCCTGTTGCGCGCTGTTGGCCATGGTCTTCTGTTCGGGCCGGTGGTCGGTTTTCGCGAGCACTATGTGGAAGGGCAGATTCAAGGCCACGGCCAAACGCCGTGCGAAATTCGGCACGAGATCGGGATGGCGCAGCGACGGAACGCAGGTCACCCAGGTCGGTGCCGGTTGTGGGCTCCATTCCTGAATCATCTTCACGCACGCCTCGACCAGGTCGTCGGCAAAGTGACCCTCGCGATATTTACCCTGCCGGACTCGGTTACCCCAGCCGGCGTCACCCCAGACGCACAACGCCTTACCGGGGCGTGCTTGCAGGTTTTCAGGAATTTTTCCGCGCGCCAGGTAGTGCGGCATTCCACCGGCGGGCCACTGGCGTCGGGGTTCGATGGGCAGACTGGAGCGCCGCAGAAAAGCCACGGCTTCCCGGACCAACACAGGATCGACGCGGGTCGGCAACGGTGCCAGCCCCGGAGGATTGACGGTACGGGGATCACCATCGAGCGCCCGGATCAGAAAGCCCATGTGCTCGCCAAAAGGCAAACTGACGTATTCCTGCATTTGCTGGGATTCGTCGCGGCGCAATGCGGTGAGGCGCTCAGCGCGCTCCCAAAATTCATCGCTCAGCATTGCGGCCGTGAGCTGCCATCGGCTGCCTTGCTTGGCGATGGGCGTCGGCGATTCGAGAGAAAGCAGCGCAATCGTCTTCTCGATCCGTCCTTTGCTCAGATTCACTCGACCCAGCAGTTCGGGAACGGACAGGCCGTCGGGTGCCTTGCGCAGGGCATCCAGGACATCGGCGACTTCCCGTCGGGTCGGGAAGGCGCTGCTGATGAACCAGTCTGTGATATCCGACTCCTCTTCGCCGCTCAGCAAGACCCCGTAGGCGCAGTCCAAAGCGCGCCCGGCCCGGCCTACTTGTTGGTAGTAGGCGATCACGGAACCTGGGGTCTGGTAATGAATGACAAACGCCAAATCCGGTTTGTCGTAGCCCATGCCCAGAGCCGTGGTAGCGACGAGCGCCTTGACCTGGTTGTGGAGCAGCGCCTGTTCCAGCGTTTCCCGACGCTCGCCGGTTTCCCCGGTGTAGGCTTCAACATCGAAGTTCTGGGTTTTCAGCCAGTCGGCAACCTGGTTGGCGTCGCGGACCGTCAATGTGTAGATGATGCCATGGCCTTGCAGCGTGGCGAACTGTTCCGCCAACCAGGCCAGGCGTTCGGCCTGGCTGGGCAAGCGCAGGGTTTGCAGGGTGAGCGAGGCGCGGTTCAGGTCGCCGCGGGACACCTCCAGCTTCGGACCCAGCACGGCCGCAAGATCTTCCATCACCCGGTTGTTCGCGGTCGCCGTGGTGGCCAGCAGACGCAAATTGGGCGGCAATCTCCTGACCATCCGCTCCAGCAGTCGATAGTGGGGACGGAAGTCGTGGCCCCAGTCCGAAATACAGTGCGCTTCATCGATCACCAGCAGTGAGAGTCGTGCGGCGATGCCGGCCAAGACCTGGGTAAGGAACCGTTCGTTCGCCAACCGCTCGGGCGAGATCAGCAGGATATCGATCTCATTGCGTCCGAGCCGGGTTTCGACGTTATGCCATTCATCCTGGTTGTCGGAGTTGATCGTGGCGGCCCGCACACCCATCCGTTCCGCCGCCGCGATCTGGTTGCGCATCAGCGCGAGCAATGGCGAGACCAGCAAAGCCGGACCACTGCCCGCTTCACGAAGCAACTGGGTGGCGATGAAGTAGACGAAACTCTTGCCCCAGCCGGTTTTCTGCACCACCAACAAGCGGCCTCGCCCCTCGATGACATGGCGAATCGCTTCCTCTTGGCCGTCGCGGAAGACGGCATCGGAGAACCCCGATCCCAGTCTGAGCAGGCGCAACGCCCTGTCTTGCAAATACTTCAATGATCCCCCGCCAAGCTTCGTTGATGCATGACGCCGTTGCGGATCGGCGCGGGCCGCAGCGCTCTCAGCCCAACCCCATCATCCGCCGATGACGATCCTTCAAGCGCCGGTAATTCTGCGGCGAATATTCCAGAAACTCCAACTCGCGGTCGTTCAACG
>REEE01000360.1 GCA_007695245.1 Candidatus Competibacteraceae bacterium
AAGCAGCGGAAGATGCTTTGCATATTGCTATCGCTACCGTTTATGGTGTGGATTATTTGTTGACATGGAACTGTCGCCATATCGCAAATCCAGAAATACAGAGAAGTATCGCAGCCTGTCTTGAGCCGGTCGGCCTATTCCTTCCGTTTATTTGTACTCCGGAAGAACTCCTGGGAGCGGAAAATGCTGAATGATGAAATCGTCGATGAAATCCGAGCTATTCGAGAAGCTCATGCTGCAAAATTCAATTTTGATTTGCGTGCGATTTTCGAAGACTTAAAAAAATCCGAGATGGAGAGTCTGGCGGAAGGACGTCGATTTATCGAGCCCCCCAAGCTTCCTATTCCGTCTAACTCAGCATTACAAAGAACTCGTTTTGCCCACCAGCGAGAAGAACCCGTGAAATAGAGCGGTAAAATGTAGGCCGACAGGGAGGTATGCCACAAAGTCGGCCCAATCCCTGATGGGACTTCAGGCTGTTTGGAGGGATTCCTGCCGATGGTGGCGTCATTCGCGTAACATAATTCCAAGACCTAAGATTAAAGATTAATGCCTGCTCTCGCGGAATCCTTGCCGTCCGCCGCGCCCGTCGCCGCCGACACGACCTGCTTTCATTGCGGCCTGCCGGTTCCACCCGGCACCCGCTATGCGGCGGCGATCGACGGCCAGCGCCAGCCGATGTGCTGCCACGGTTGCCAGGCGGTGGCGGAAGCCATCGTGGCGGCGGGGCTGACCGATTTTTATCGCCATCGCACGACCCCTTCGCGGCGGGCCGAGGATCTGATTCCGCAGGCGTTGCGCGGTCTGGAACTGTACGACCGGCCGGATCTGCAAAAGAGCTTCGTCCACGTCGAAAGCGATCGGGTCCGCGAGGCGGCGCTGATGCTGGAAGGCATCGTCTGCGCCGCCTGCGTCTGGCTCAGCGAACATCGGGTCAACGCCTTGCCCGGGGTGCTGGAATTTCGGGTGAATTATTCCACCCACCGCGCCCAGGTGCGGTGGGACGAGCGGCAGATCAAGCTGAGCGAGATCCTCGCCGCCATCGCCGCCATCGGCTATATCGCCCATCCCTTCGACCCCAGCCGTCAGGAAGCCTTGCAGAAGCGCGAGCGCGCCGGGGCGCTGCGTCGGCTGGCGGTGGCCGGGCTGGCGGCGATGCAGGTGATGATGCTGGCGGTGGGATTGTACGTCGGCGAACACCAGGGCATGGAGGCGTGGGTTCAGGACTTCCTGCGCTGGGTGTGCCTGATTCTGACCGTACCGGTCATGGTCTACTCCGCGCAATCCTTCTACAGCGCCGCCTGGCGCGGTCTGCGCCACCGGCAACTGGGCATGGACGTGCCGGTGACCCTGGCGATCGTCGCCGCTTTCATCGCCAGCGTTTGGTACACCTGGCGGGGGGGCGGCGAGGTCTATTACGACTCGGTCACCATGTTCGTGTTCTTCCTGTTGACCGCGCGTTTCCTGGAGATGAGCGCCCGCCACCAGGCGGGACGGATTTCCGAGGCGCTGGTGCGGATGCTGCCGGCGACCGCCACCCGGTTGAGCGCGACGGGTGACGAGGTCGCGGTGCCGATGGCTGAATTGGTCCCCGGCGACCGGGTGTTGGTGCGGCCGGGCGAGACCATTCCCGCCGACGGCCAGGTGCTGGAAGGCGTCAGCGGCGTGGACGAGTCGCTGTTGACCGGCGAGAGTCTGCCGTTGCCCAAAAAACCTGGAGAAACGCTGATCGGCGGCGCGGTCAACGTGGACAGCCCGCTGGTGATGCGGATCGACCAGGTAGGCGCCGAGACCGTGTTGTCAGCCATCGTGCGGCTGCTGGATCGGGCGCAGAGCGAAAAGCCGCGGCTGGCGCTGCTGGCCGACCGCATCGCCGGCTGGTTCGTGGCGGTGCTGCTGCTGGCGGCGGCGGTCGTGCTGGGGATCTGGTGGCATCTGACGGATTTCGATACCGCGTTCCGGGTGACCCTGGCGGTGCTGGTGGTGACTTGTCCGTGCGCGCTGTCGCTGGCCACGCCCACCGCCATCGTCGCCGCGACCGGCGCTTTGACCCGGCAGGGGGTGTTGACCACCCGCGGCCATGCGCTGGAAACCCTGGCGCGGGCGACCCACGTCATCTTCGATAAAACCGGCACCTTGACCTATGGCCGACTGCGGCTGGCGGCGGTGGAGCCGCTGGAAGGCCGGGAGGCGGGCCAGTGTCTGGCGTGGGCGGCGGCGCTGGAGCGTGGGTCCGAACATCCGGTCGGGCGGGCGTTGGTCGAAGCCGCCACCGACGGCGTTCCCTTGGCGACGGAGGTGCGCAACACGCCGGGCAGCGGCGTCGAAGGCTGGATCGACGGGCGCCGCTATCGGGTCGGCCGTCCGGCGTTCGCGGCGGGTTTGCGCGCGGGGGCCGCCAGCGAACGGCGCGATCTGGATGCCGCCAGCACCTGGATCGCGTTGGGCGATGAGACGGGATTGCTGGCCTGGTTTCAGTTGGCCGATACCCTGCGGCCCGGCGCGGCGGAAGCGGTGGCGGCGCTCGCGGCGCGCGGGCTGACGGTGGAGTTGCTGAGCGGGGATCGCCCGGAAGCGGTGGAACATATCGCCCGTGAGGTCGGAATTTCCACGGCCACGGGCGGCCTGTCGCCCCAGGACAAGCTGGAGCGGGTGCGGGACTTGCAGCGCCAGGGCGCGGTCGTCGCCATGGTCGGCGACGGGGTCAACGATGCCCCGGTGCTGGCGGCGGCGCAGGTGTCGCTGGCGATGGGCAGCGGCACCCAACTCGCGCACGCCACGGCGGATCTGGTGCTGCTGTCGGAGCGGCTCGATGCGCTGGTCGTTGGAGTGGACATGGCCCGGCGGACCTTGAAGATCATCCGTGAGAATTCGACCTGGGCGATCGGGTACAATTTGACGGCGCTGCCGTTGGCCGCGACCGGCTGGTTGCTGCCGTGGATGGCGGCGCTCGGCATGTCATTCAGTTCGCTGCTGGTGGTGGTAAACGCCTTGCGGCTTCGCCAGCCCTGAGAGGAGGTGATGATCCATGCGGATTCTGTTGCTGTTGATTCCGATGGCTTTGGGGGTCATGGGGGTGGCGCTGTGGGCCTTTCTCTGGGCGGTGCGGACCGGCCAGTTCGATGACCTGGAAGGACCGGCCCACCGCATCCTGATGGACGACGACGATCCGCGCATTCCCCGTGCCCACCGGCGACGGGATGACGATCGCTCCCCCAATGAATAACTGACGCTTCGCGAGCTTCTTCACTGTCAATCCCTGGAGCACGACCATGTTTAATTTCCAGAATTTCCCCTTGGTCATCATCATTGTGTTGCTCATCGTGTCCTGGTTGAGCTTCTTCTCGGTCGTGCCTTGGCGCAACCTGTTCTGAGGATGGCCGATAGCCCCCCGGAACTGTTCGACCGCGCGCGGATTCTCGCCGACCTGACGCCGGCCGCTCGCGCCGGGTTGAGCCGGTTGGAGGTGCATCCCGTCCTGGATTCCACCAACGCCTATCTGCTGGCCAGGGCGCGCGAAGGCTGGCCGGGGGGGGCGGTGTGTCTGACCGAGTTGCAGGAGGCCGGGCGGGGCCGGCAGGGGCGTTCCTGGCAATCGCCCTTCGCCGCCGGTCTGGCCGGGTCGCTGCTGTGGCGATTCCAGGTTTCGCCGGCGGCGCTGAGCGGCTTGAGTCTGGCTACCGGCATCGCCGTGGCCCGCGCGCTGCGGGACTTGGGCGTGGCGGAGGTCGGCCTGAAATGGCCCAACGACGTGCTGTGGCGCGGGCGCAAGCTGGGCGGCATCCTGCTGGAGTCCGGCGGCGGGGCCGGCGCCTTTTACGTGGTGGCCGGGGTCGGGTTGAACGTGTCCTTACCGCCGGCGGCGGGGGTGCTGATCGATCAGCCCTGGGTGGATTTGCGGGAAATCCTGGGCGTGGAGCGGGTCTCCCGCAATCGGCTGGCGGCGTTGCTGATCGGTGAGTTGATCGAAACCTTCACTCGGTTCGAACAGGGCGGTTTCGCGGATTTGACTGCCGAATGGGCTGGTTTCGATCGAGTGGCCGGGCGGAGAGTGACTTTGAAACTGCCGAACACGGCCGTAACGGGCATCGCGCGGGGCGTGGACGCGACCGGGGCGTTGTTGCTGGAAACCGCCGAGGGGCGGGTCCAAGCTTATCTCGGCGGGGAGATCAGCTTGAGACTCGAACCGTGATCCTGCTGGCGGATGTCGGCAACAGCCGGGTCAAGTGGGTGACGTGCGAGCGGGGCGAGTTTCGGACGCGCGGCCAGGCCCGCCACGGCGACGAAAGCTGGGCCGACTGGGCGACTCGACATTGGGGGAATTTACCGCGTCCGGCGCAGGTGTCGATCGTCAGCGTGGCGGGGGCCGAGGCGCGCGCCACGCTGGCGGACTGGGTGCGTCGAACCTGGTCCACGGAGGTGGAATTTGTGGTCACGACGGCGGCGGCCCACGGGGTCCGCAATGCTTACGCCGAGCCGGAACGGATGGGCGCGGATCGCTGGGTGGCGATGATCGCCGCGCGGGCGTTGCTCGGGCCAACAACCTGTTATGTAGTGGATTGCGGCACGGCGCTGACGGTCGATGCTTTGGCGGCGGATGGCCAGCATCGGGGCGGGGTGATCGTGCCGGGGATGCGGCTGATGCGCGAGGCGCTGTATCGGGAGACCCGACAGATTCCCTCGGAAACCGGGGAGGCGCGGCTGTTCGGGCGAAGCACCCGCGATGGAGTCTGGGGCGGGGCGCTGTACGCGGTCGCGTCGGCCATCGACGGGATCATCGACCGGATGAGCGCCGAACACGGTCCCGGCGCGCGGCTGCTGACCGGCGGCGACGCCGAGACGGTGTTGCCCTGTTTGCGGGGTGAGTATCGGTGGGAACCGGACCTGATTTTCCAGGGACTGCGGGTGATCGCCGAGGGTTGAGCGCGCCGGTGGTTCAATAGCTTCGAATCATCCGCCTGTCGGTCGGACGCGCCCGCTTCTTCCCTTTGAATTCCGACTGATGCTTGGACCCGGAGTGCTTCCTGAAATGCGGGCAAACTCAGTTGATCCGTCGGCGCGAAATTATACTTGTGAATGAAGTCCAGGTAAGAGCGCGGCCCCTGGCGATGGCGTGGATGTTGCCCGGCCGTCAGATTCTGCTGCGCCAACCGCGCTTCGTAGCGCTGGACGAGTTTTGGGCGGATGGCGAGCATGATGGTGTTTCCGGGGCAGCAAGGCTGGCAATGAATGTTATACTGCTGATAAAATCTAGCAAGATCATATATATATTGCCGGCAATGGCAAATTTTGGCAGATAAGCGGAAACTGCATAATCACTGGTTGGGGCCGTAACTCACGCCAAGAATAGCAAATGACTTCTAAGAAAACGTGGAAAATGAGCAAAGACCCACTATTTCGCGGTGACGCCAAGAACGCTGTCTGCGTTCCAAACCCTGGTGCAGATGATTCTATTGTTCGTCACGTAATGTATTTGGAGGGGCCGGGTCGAGAAACACCGTATCTATCAACCTCGGAGGAATATGAACTTGCCGAAACGTTTTCGAATGGCGCTGTTTGGGAAACATTTGTAACGGTTGCAAGGAAAGAATCGGTTGGACACATAAGCCGAACGGAACTATTGTCGCTAATGAAGGGCAACGGAAAAGGTAAAGCTAAATGGCCAAATGCCTTTGAAGTGATGCAGGCCCGACGCTACGTAGAACAGTGGGGCGAACATTTATTGGATTTTCGTGAAGTTGATCGTCCTGCAGAGGCAATAAGGAAAATATTTACTAAATCATGAATCTTCATTCCTGCCAAAACTGCTGGTTCAATGCCCTACAATATGGCGCGCTTGGGTTGCCTTTCGGGTATTGTTCTAAGCACAATAAAATACTAAATGTTCCGGATGGATCCACGTGTGGTTTGCACCTTCGCAAAGACCTTACCGTTTTGCGAGCTATAGAAGTATCGAAAATACATAGACAGCATTTCTCCACAGATTTTGTTGGTCGTATTGCTGATCGCTTAAGCCACGAGCAAGATGTTTCCGACGATGAAAAGGATATGGAGCATCTAAGAAAAGATACGGTGGCGGGCGCTGTAACTGACTATGGTGAGCTAGGTTCGACTATAGAATCATTGGCGCAACTGAAAGCTTTGCCTGGTGCGCGCGCAGAACTAGCAATGCTCAGTCTTGGACGAGGATATATTAATAATTGCATCTCAAGAAATGGAAAGTGGACTAGCGGTTTGCATTTGTACTGGTGGAGTAGACATCGCTTAACAGAGATACCCGAAATCAAAGTCGAAGATTTAAGGAGCGTTGGTGCAACACAACTGTCCCGTCAATCCGACTTAACTTCTTGGTCGTTGGTGATGCTTAGGCTTACTTTCATAGAAGACATTACCACTTACGCCAATCAGCAAGGCGACCCCCTTGGTAAAGTTGAAAGCCTTACTGAGCAAGCAGCATTAGCTTTAGATAGCTTTAGTTTGCGCGCTCTTAGTAAATGGTTGAAGTCTGTGGCAGCCCCCCAGCTCGATGCTCGTATGTCAAATGCTCGTTATGCTGAGCTAGCGAAAGAGCTTCATACATTAAGAGCGAACGCTGAGGCCCAACAAGTAGCTCCAGCGGACTCGTAAACTCGCCGCTGAGCTTGGCGTTAGGCGGCAACATGTATCGCTGATCGATCGGGTTGGCAACCCAAAGCAGATGTTGCCTCCCAGAAGGATCTGCGGTTCAGCGCT
>REEE01000389.1 GCA_007695245.1 Candidatus Competibacteraceae bacterium
TATTCCTTCCGCGCCCCCCGCGGCACGGTCATCACCAGTGTGACGCCCGTGCGGCTCGATTCGATGAGCAGTTGACCGCCCAGGGCGGTGATGCGCCCCATCAGCGATTGGGGTCCCCAGCCCAGCAGGCTCAACTGGCCGAGGTCGTAGCGCCCGTGAAAGGCGAACCCCCGGCCGTTGTCCTCGACCCGGAGGCGGATCAAGTGGGGTTCCACGAAGATCCGCGCCCGCGCCCGGGTGGCGCCGGCGTGACGGGCGCAGTTGGTCAGGGCTTCGCGGACCAGCAGATAAGTTTGCTCCGCCAGCCCCCCGGTGAGGTCGGTCACCGCGCCCTGGATCGACACCGTGGTCGGTAGTCCCCATTCCATTTCGATCTGTTGGGCCAACCCGAGCAGGCGGGCTTGCCAGTGGGCATTGGCGGTGGGATTGGTTTGGCGAGAGTCCTTCAATTGTTCGATGCGGCCGCGCAGCTGACGCTGTTCGGCGAGGATGAGAGCCTGGACGGCTTGCAGCCGGTCGCGCGCCGCGTCGATTTCCTGAACCGCCAGCAGGCGCTGGGTCGTTTCCAGTTGCAGGGTGATGCCGGTCAGGGACTGGAGCAGGCCGTCGTGCAGTTCGCGCGCCAGGCGCTGGCGCTCTTTCAGGGCAGCGGGGTCCGGGGGGGATGTACGGCTCGCTTGTTTGCTGTTCATGAGAGGATTTCGCCAGTGATGGGTTTTAATCGAATGAACGGCGGAATCGCAGCAATCATGCCAAGCGAGGTCAATTCATTATTTTTTAATATAATCAGTGTTCTTGTATGGGTTTTTCGGCGGCGGGCGGGGCGGGCCAATCGGAACCGGCCGACGCTCGGGGAGCAGGCGTGACCGAATGACGGCCTTTGTGGGCTTTTTTGGGGTCCGCGACCGCTTAGAATGGACCGATTTTCGTGGCCCGAAAAGAGCGATACCAACCAGCAAAAGCACGGTATCGACTTCGAGGAAGCACAAGCCCTCTGGAACGACCCCAACCGCCTGGAAATTCCGGCCAAGGTCGTGGACGAGCCGCGCTTTCTCGTCATCGGGATGATCGACGGCACGCATTGGTCGGCCGTGATGACGTATCGCGGCAACAAAATTCGCCTGATTTCCGTGAGGCGTTCGCGCAAAGAAGAGGTAGCAATCTATGAAGACGTCTGAATTCGATCAAAAATTCGAGGCCGGCGAGGACATCGCCAGCTTACTGGACCTCACCCAGGCGCGCCGCCCGGCCTTGGAACCCAAACGCGTCAACATCGATTTCCCACTCTGGATGGTGCATTCCATCGACCGGGAAGCCCGGAAACTCGGCGTTACCCGCCAATCCCTCATCAAGATGTGGCTGGCTGACCGACTCCAGACACGCTGAGCCAGCAAAGCCGCGGCCACCACCCCGAATCCCGGTTGTTTTGGGGAGCAGCAAGACCCCGGTGCCGAAGCGTTTGACGATGACCTCATCACCCTCGAAGCGGTAAGCCTTGGGTAAACGGACGGCCTGGCTGCGACCGGAGGAAAACAATTTCGCGGTGTCCATAACGATGCTCCCGGTCAATGACAGGCATCAATGGCAGCTATCCTGTCGATGGACAGCAAAACCCGCCCCCGGCTTGTAGGGGCCGCTTCGCTCGGGCAGTTAGCCTCTCCCGCGAGCGCCGGCGGAGCGGGTAATGGTCTAAAAATGCTCCGTTTTGAAACCCAACGCACCCTACACCAGTCCCTTCTCCTGGGCATACAGCGTCAACGCCACCCGATTTTTTACCCCGAGCTTGGTATAAATGTGGTGGAGATGGACCTTCACCGTTCCTTCTTCGATGTGAAGGTCGTCCGCGATTTTCCGGTTATTGAGACCTTGGGCTACCAGACGAATCAACGTTATTTCCCTCAACGTCAGAGTCTCGACGATTTGCCGCAGGTGGTCTTCGCGTTGCAGTATCCTCCCCAGCGCGTGGCCGAACGAGCATCTCTCCAGCCACACCTCACCGGCATGAACTTTACGCAGACACTGCAACAGCATCCGCGGGGCCATTTCCTTTAGCATCACGCCGCGCACCCCGAGACGCAACGCTTCAAGCGCTTCACTCTCGTTGATTTCAGCCGTCAAAATGACGGATTTGAGCGACGGGTTCTCCTCCCGCAGCTCGCGCAGCACCGTCCAACCATCCTTTTTGGGCATCCTGAGATCGAGCACCAGAATGTCCGGCGCCTGCCGTCGCACCGCTTGCAAAACCTGCTCGCCGTCCGTGCAGTACGCCAGCACCGTGAAATCCGGCTCCGTGGACAGCAGCAGTTCCAATCCGTTGAGAATGAGCGGGTGATCGTCGGCCAGTACCAGACTGATGGGCATAAGTGCTCTTGGAGGCCGTGCTGCCTCATCCCCTTTATGAATATTGGTTATATATATATTCATAAAAGCAAAAAACAGGCCATTTCGGGGAAGTTATTTAAATAAATAAAATAATGAATATAAAAGAAAATTTTTCAAAAAATCGATTTTTAAAATGAACAACACTCAAAGCTGTTTCATTTTGAAACAGAACAGTTTCAGCCTGTTTCATATTTTGAATGAAAGACTTCCTTAGCCCCCCAAATCCGGCTCCCCGCAGTGTTGCAGGATCACCGCCCGCGCCGCGTCCCGCAGCCGGACCGCCGCCGCCCAGTCGTCCCCATCCGGCGGGATCGGTGCTTCGACGATCACCTCCAGCCGGCCGCGGCGGGGAAACAATGAACCCGCCCGCAGCATCGAGCGGGTGCCACGAATCGCGACCGGCACCACCGGTGCCCCGGCCTGCGCCGCCGCCACGAACGCGCCCATGCGAAATTCCCGCAGCCCCGGCATCCGGGTGAACGTGCCCTCCGGGAAAAAGCCCAGCGACTGCCCGGCGCGCGCCATCTCGGCCAACTGGCCGGCCTCATCCGCGCTGCGCTGCACGTCGAAGCGCTCGACGAACAGCGTGCCCATGCGGGTCAGCGGTCGGGCTAGCCAGCGATTGTCCAACAGTTCCCGCTTGGCGACATAATGAAAATGGCGCGGAATCGCCGCGACCAGCACGTAGGCGTCCAGAAAGCTGGAATGATTGGCGACCAGCACGCAAGGACCGGCGGGCAGATGGTCGAGACCTCGGACCGTGATGGGGGTGCCGGTCAGCCGGGCCAGCGACCGGGCTCCGATTCGGGCCAGTCTCCAGCGCCATTCCAGCTTCGGCAGGGTCATGATGCCCAGCCAGACCCCCGGTGCCAGCAGCCCGAATACGCTCCAGAGATAACCCGCATACAGCCATTCCCCCAGGCCGCGCCACAGCCGGCGCGCCTGCGCCCAACCACTGCTCAGGGTGATGCGCGTCAGTTGCAGCCACAACGCCCGGCTGCCGCCGCCGAGCGCCCGGCGTTCGTACAGTTCCCGGATGGCCGCGCGACGAATCTTGCCGCTGGAGGTTTTCAGGACCGTGTGGGGGGGCACCAGCACCACCTCATCGGGCGGCGCGCCCACCAGATCCACGCCGACCCTCTGGATGCCCTGGCGCAGGCTGGCCAGCGCCTCCGGCTGGGCGGCCCGGGTTTCGGCGACCACCACCAGGCGCTCGCCGCCGGTCGCCGGATCGCGGCTGGCGAAGACCGCCACGCAGCCCTTGCGCACGCCGGGCAGCTCGCCGACCGCCTGTTCGAACTCGTAGGGATACAGATTGCGGCCGCCGCGGATGATCAGATCCTTGACCCGCCCGGTCAGGTACACGTCGCCGCCGGCCAGATAGCCCCGGTCGCCGGAATCCAGCCAGGCGTCGCCGTGGGGAAACAACCGCTGGGTGGCTTCCGGATTGCGGTGGTAGCCGGCGGTCGCCGAGGGTCCCTGGAATTCCAGGCGCCCCTCCCGGCGGTCCGGCAGCTCCCGGCCGCGGTCGTCGACGATGCGGATCTGGTGGCCGGGCAGCGGTTGCCCGCAGGCGGGAAAACGCAGGGCGTTGGGGTCGTCGGCATCCGCCGGTTCGGCTCGTCGGTCGGCCATGAACACTTCGCGCCGCACGCGGTCGATGAACGGCGCCCGTCCCGGTTGTTGCAGGGCCAGCCCGACCGAACATTCGGCCAGTCCGTAGACCGGAGCCATGGCTTCCGGCCGGAACCCGTAGGGACTAAAGCGGGCGATGAAACGCTCCAGCGTGTCCGGATGGACCGGTTCGGCACCGTTGCCGGCCATGCGCCAGGAACTGAGATCCAAGCCCTCGATCTGGTGGTCCTGAACGGCGCGCGCGCACAGTTCGTAGGCAAAATTGGGCGCCGCCGACAGGGTGCCGCGATGATGGTGGATGGCCCACAGCCAGCGCGCCGGCCGAGCCAGGAAACTCAGCGGCGACATGGCCACCAGCGGAAAGGCGTAGTACAGACTGCCCAGGCAGGCGCCGATCAGGCCCATGTCGTGATACAGTGGCAGCCAACTGACGAAGACGTCGTCGGCATGGACCGTGACCCGGGCGCCCATGGCCCGCAGATTGGCCAAGAGATTGGCATGGGTCAGCATCACCCCCTTGGGATCACCGGTGCTGCCGGAGGTGTATTGCAGGAAGGCCAGATCTTCGGCTCGAACGGCGGGGTTGCTCCAAGCCGTCGGCGGTCTGTGCAATTCAGCCACCGTTGCCACGTGTCGCAGGTCCTCGACCTGGGCTTGCAGCAAGCGCGCCACCAGCTTGGCCTCGGGCACGGTGATCAGCGCCACGGTTTGGGCGTTGTTCAGGAGACGGGCGTGGCGACGCAGGTGCTCTTCGATCTGCGCCGGCCGCGCCGGCGGGTAGATCGGCACCGGTACGCCGCCCGCCAGCAGAATGCCGAAGAAACCGAGGAAATACTCGCCGCCGGTGGGCAGCATGATGGCCACGGTCTGGCCGGGTTGCAGCCCGCGGTCGCGTAAGCCGGTCGCCACCGCGCGCGCGCCTTCCCGCAGACCGGCGTAGGTGAAGGTGGTCTCGATGTGGTCGTCGTGGCCGTAAACCTGGATCGCCACCCGCTCGGGACGGCCCTCGGCGTGCCAGTCCAGCACGTCGAGGAGCGTGGCCGCGCGCTCCGGGGCATCGACCGTGACCGATTCCACCACGGGCGCTCGCCAGTCGGGAGCCAGCGCCGGTACGGACGATTCGCCGCTGGCGCGCAGAATTAGTTCCACCAAGTCGCGGGGGGTTTCAGCCAACAGGATCCGTTCGTCCAACCGGACGCGAAAGGTCTGCTCGACCCGTTGCAGCAATTCGGTGCGCGCCAGGCTGTCCAGCGCCAGATCGCGTTCCACATGACTGTCCAGCGCGACCGTCGCGGCGGCGGCCGGGCGGATCTCCGCCAGCAGTTCCCGCAGCAGGGCCAGCAGGCGTACCGCGACGGTCTCGGCGGTTTCGGGCGTGGGAGTGGATGCCGGTTCGGCGGCATCGGGGTAATGGTGGGGATCGGAAGACATGAGAGCGATTCGGGCGATGACCGTGGAATTTGGCGGGCAACCGCGATCCGGTTGTTCGCATCTTGTTTTGACATTCTGGAATGTCTGACATTCTAGAATGATGAATGACAGAACGTGTGGCGATCGGTGGCCAGTCCGGCACCGCGCCGCTGCCCGACCCTGAGGATTCATCCATGATTCGCAAGTTTTTCCGCTATTGGCTGATCGCCGCGCTGCTGGGTCCGAACAGCGCGCTGGCTTTGAACGTCGGTGAGATCCAGGTGCAATCCGCCCTGAATCAGTTGTTCGATGCCAGGATTCCGCTGCCGTCGCTCACTCCGGAGCAGTTGAACCGGATTTCGGTCAAACTGGCGCCGCCGGCCATGTTCGAGGAGTTCGGTCTGGACCATGCGTCGATTCTGAAGCATCTGGTGTTTTCGCTCCAGTACGACGCGGACGGGGAAGTGTACGTCAAGGTGATCTCAACCCAGCCGATTCGCGAGCCGTCGCTGGCGTTGCTGCTGGAGTTCGGTTGGCCGCGCGGCAGAACTTTTCGAGAATACACCGTTCTGCTCGATCCGGTGCGACGGCTGGCCGCGCGTCCCCAGGATCGGACCCTGACGGTTCTGGACTCGCCTGATGAGGCAGGCACGACGCTGGATGCGGTCGCGACCGCCGAGGCCACCGACTGGACGGGGGAATGGTGGTTTCCCCCGGAGACGCCATCGACGTCGACTCCTGCTTACCAGCCGGGCGATACCTACGGCCCGGTCGCGCCGGGCGAGGGCTTGTGGGGCGTCGCGCTCAAGGTTCGGCCCGATCCGAACATCACTCGGGAGCACATGATGCAGGCGCTGTTCGAGGCGAATCCACAGGCGTTCACCAGCGCGGGGGTCGATGGTTTGCGAAGCGGGGTGCTGCTGCGCATTCCGACCTTTCAGGAAATCGCCGACTTGACGGGTTCCACGGCGGCCAGACAACGGGCCGAGGCGGAACGACCGACGATGCTGGCGGCGAGCGGCGCGGCATCCGCTCCGATGGCGTCAGAACCGTTGATCGACGGCGACCTGCAAGTATTCCCGCTGGCACCGATCCCGGCATTCGAACCCACTCCAGTCGAAGCGCCTTCTCCGGCAATTCCCGATGAGTCCTTGGCGGTGGAGTCTGAACCGGCCGAGCCGGAACCGGTATCGGCTCCAATTCCGGCATCGGAACCCGCCCTAAAATCCGAACCGGTCGTGATGGAGGGGTCGGAGCCCGAACCGGTCGTGATGG
>REEE01000346.1 GCA_007695245.1 Candidatus Competibacteraceae bacterium
TTGAATTCTATCATCAACAATTCTGTTGTCAACGATTTTGTTGACAACAGAATTGTTGGCAGGCCACGCTACCAAATGGCGTCGCGCTGGGTTCGGCGACCCTTTGACCCTCTCACAGCGCCTCGCCTAATCCCGAATCCGCACCGCCAGCACGTCGCAGGGCGCGCCGTGCAGCACGGCGTTCGCGGTCGAGCCCAGCAGCAATGCCAGCCCATGGCGACCGTGACCGCCGATCACGATCAGGTCCACGTCCTGCTTGCGGGCCGTTTCGAGAATGTCTTCACTTGGTGGATGGCGCGTTGACCATCTAGGTTTTGGCCACCTCCAGTTCCAAGTCGCGCCCCGCACTTCCGGGCAAGTTCCAACAGGCCTGACAGCGGGCTTGGCGGTTCGCCCCGACTATTTGCCGTTGCGAACCCAATGAATTGACCCCGGAGGATTGGGAAGTCTTGCTGGATCAATATGCCTCCACAGCCTACACGGCCAAAGTGGCGTGGCCAATGATTTGCATCGATGCGTTGCGACTGGCAAACGGCCCGCCTATATTGATCGCATATATCTCACCATAGAGTCCGTCATGTTTTTGCAGATCACCAATCCGGTCGTCGTCGATAAGGTGGAGCGGCTCGCGCGGGCCACCGGTTCAAGCAAGGCCGCGGCCGTCGAACCGGCCGTCGCAAAGCTGCCGCGCGCGATGAAAGGTTCGCGTGAAGCAACCGAACGTTTCGCGGTTCTGCTCGCCCAAATCGACCGCATCCCGGAGCGTCCGGACGCCTGCGATCCCCTGGAATGGGACGAGCGCGGTTTGCCGCGATGATCGTCGCCGACCCCTCCGCGCTGGTCGCGATCCTGACTGATTCATGCTGATCTACCTCCTGCGCCGCATCGCGCTGATGGTGCCGACGCTGCTCGGCATCACCATCGTCGTGTTCGCCGTCATGGCCGCCGCGCCCGGCGGCATCAGCGCGCAGTCGCTGGTCGAGGGGGTCCACCTCGAACCCGAGACCCGGCGGGCGCTGGAGGATTACTACAACCGGCTGTACGGTCTCGATCAGCCGGCGCCGATGCAATACCTGCGCTGGCTCAACAGTATTTCACCGGTGGGTTTCACGCGCGAGGCCGACGGTTCGCTCGGGGCGTTTTCGCCGTGGAAGGGCGCGGACCTGGGCGTGAGTTTCCGCTATGGTCGCCCGGTCACCGATCTGCTGGCCGAGCGCCTGCCGATCACGCTGCTGCTTAACCTGTTGTCGATCCCGCTCATCTACACCGCGGCGATCGCCATCGGGGTGCAGGCAGCGCGGGCGCGCGGCGGGCGCTTCGACGTCGCTTCCAACGTGGTGTTGCTCGGGCTGTGGTCGGTGCCGACCATGCTGGCCGGCGTGCTGTTTATCGGCTTTTTCGCTTCCGAACAGTATTGGCGCTGGTTTCCGACCGCCGGGCTGGCGCGGCGCGAGGCGGCCGACCAGACCTTCCTGCCGTGGCTGGGTTCGGGCATGGACCTGCTTTGGCTGTTCCTGGCGGTGGGTCTCGCCGTGACGTTGCTGGTATGGGGCGCGGCTCGGGCACCGCGATCCATGCGACGCATCGGCGGCGGGCTGCTCGGCGCGGGGCTGGGTTATCTGATGGCCGCCGATCTGCTCGGCGCGACGCCGGGCGTACTGCATGGAGTGCTGCTGCTGGTCGGCGGCCTGCTGGGCGGGGCGCTGGGCGGCATGGGCAGCACGGTGCTACGAATCGGGTTGGCCGGCGGACTGGGCCTCGGCCTCGGCGTCGGCCTGGCGCGGCTGGCCGGGGTCGAGATCGTGCAGGGCGGCTATCTGTTCGACCGCGCCTGGCATCTGGTGCTGCCGGTCATCGCGCTGTCCTACGGCGGGCTGGCCTTTCTCGCCAAGCTCACGCGCTCGTCGCTGATCGAGAACCTGGCCGCCGATTACGCACGCACCGCGCGCGCCAAGGGCGTGGACGAGGAAACCGTGCTGTGGCGGCATGTGTTCCGCAACTCGCTGCTGCCGTTGATCACGGTGTCGGCGACGCTGTTGCCCAGCCTGCTGGCGGGTTCGGTCATCGTCGAGAGCATCTTCAGCATCGACGGCATGGGCAAGCTCGCGGTCGAGGCGGTCCAGACCCGCGACCGCGAGCTGGTGTTGTCGGTGACGCTGATCTCCGGCCTGCTGACCCTGGCCGGCTACCTGCTGGCCGATATCGCCTATGCGATCGCCGACCCGCGGGTGAGTTATGACTGAGATCGCGACCGTGCCGACTCCGGAGCAACGGTCGCGCCCGTGGTCGCGCCAGGTCCTGGCCGCGCTGCTGGGCCGCACCGGGGCGCGCATCGGCCTGGCCTGGATCGGATTGTTGGTGCTGGCGGCGACCTTCGCGCCCTTCATCGCCAACAGCCATCCCTTGTTCATGGTGATCGACGGCCGCGCGAGCAGTCCGGCGCTCGCCCACCTGGAGCCGCTCGACTGGGTGTGGCTGGCCGGTTTCGCGCTGGCGGTGGGGCTGGCGCTGGCGCCGCTGCGGGCGTGGCTCAAGATCGCGGTCTGGCTGTCCGGCGTCGGGCTGACGGCGCTGCTCGCCTACAGCCTGGTGTCGCCGCCGGTGCTGACGATCCACGAGCAATACCGCGAACTCGAAGCCGAGGGGCGCATCGAGCGGGTCGTGCGCGCGCCGATTCCGTACTCGGCCAAGGATTACCTGCGCGACTACGGCGACACCGGCATCGAAGCGCCGCTGGCGGCGGACGACGGTCGGCGGCACTGGTTCGGCACCGAGGAAAACGGCGCCGACGTGGCCGCGCGCATGATCCACGCCGCGCGCATCGCCCTCGGCATCGGCTTCATCGCCACCGGTATCGCGCTGCTGATCGGCACGCTGATCGGCGGGTTGATGGGCTATTTCTCGGGCGCGATCGACATCATCGGCATGCGCCTGGTGGAGATTTTCGAGGCCATCCCCACGCTGTTCCTGCTGCTGACCTTCGTCGCCTTCTTCGGCCGTTCGATCTACCTGATGATGGTCATCATCGGCATCACCTCGTGGTCGGGCTACGCGCGCTACGTGCGCGCCGAGTTCCTCAAGCTGCGCGAGCAGGACTTCGTCCAGGCGGCGGTGGCCTGCGGCCTGCCGCTGTGGTCGATCCTGTTCCGCCACATGCTGCCCAACGGGCTGGCGCCGCTGCTGGTGGCGGCGAGCTTCGGCGTGGCGTCCGCGATCCTCGCCGAGGCGACGCTGAGCTTTCTCGGCCTCGGCCTGGTGGATGACCCTTCGTGGGGGCAGATGCTCAATCAGGCGGTGCAGTCCTCGACCTTCAACTGGTGGCTGGCGGTGTTTCCGGGCGGGGCGATCTTCTGCACCGTGTTCGCTTACAACCTGATCGGCGAGGCTCTGCGCGACGCGGTCGACCCGCACACCCAGCGCGGCGGCGGAGGCGTGCGGTGAAGCTGCTCGACATCGAGGACCTCGTCACCGAGCTGACGACCGACGGCCGCCACTGGCTGCGGGCGGTCGACCGGGTGTCGCTGACGGTGCGGCGCGGGGAGACCTACTGTCTGGTCGGCGAGTCCGGCAGCGGCAAGTCGGTGACCGCGCTGTCGGCGATGCGCCTGCTGCCCGAGGGGCGCCACCGCCATCCGGGCGGACGCATCCGCCTGCATGGCGCGTCTGGCGAGACCGTGGACCTGCTCGCCGCTGACGGAGAAACGCTGCGCGAGGTGCGCGGCGGACGGATCGGCATGATCTTCCAGGAGCCGATGACCTCGCTGAATCCGGTGCTGACCATCGGCGAGCAACTCGACGAAGCGCTGTTGCTGCACCAGTCGAACCTGACGCCGGCCGAGCGCGCCGAGCGCATCGTTGCGGCGCTGGCCGAGGTGCGGATGCCGGATCCGGTCGGGCGGGTGCGCGAGTATCCGCACCGCCTGTCGGGCGGCCAGCGCCAGCGGGTGATGATCGCCATGGCGCTGATCTGCGAGCCGGCGCTGTTGATCGCCGACGAGCCGACCACCGCGCTCGACGTCACCGTGCAGGCCGAAATCCTCAAGCTGATGCGCGACTTGCAGGCCGCGCACGGCATGGGCCTGCTATTCATCACCCACGATTTCGGCGTGGTCGCGCAAATCGCCGACACCGTCGGCGTGATGCGGCGCGGCGCGCTGGTGGAGCAGGGGCCGGCTGGGGAGGTGCTGCGCGCGCCGCGCCACGAGTACACCCGCGGCCTGATTGCGGCGCTGCCGGAGCGATTGGCGCGTGGTCCGCGCCCGACGGCGTCGTGTAAGCCGCTAGTCAGCATTGATGGACTCAAGGTGCATTTTCCGGTGCGGCGAGGGTTCCTGCGCCGGGTCGTGGATCACCTGCGGGCGGTGGACGGGGTGTCGCTGGAGATCGGTGCGGGCGAGGTCGTGGCGCTGGTGGGTGAATCCGGCTGCGGCAAGACCACGCTGGGCCGGGCGTTGCTGCGGCTGCTGGAGCCGACCGCGGGCAGTATCCATCTGGAGGGACGGGACATCACGCGGCTGTCGCGTAAGGATTTGCGCGGGCTGCGGCGGCGGATGCAGGTGGTGTTTCAGGATCCGGGCTCCAGCCTCAACCCGCGCCTGCCGATCCTGACGACGCTGCTCGAACCGATGCGGGTGCATGGCATCGGCCGCGACGACGCCGAACGCACCCGGCGCGCGGCCGAGTTGCTCGACAGGGTCGAAATGCCGGCCGACAGCCTGTGGCGCTATCCTCACGAGTTCTCGGGCGGGCAGCGCCAGCGCCTGGCGATCGCCCGGGCGCTGGTGTTGGAGCCGCGCTTCATCCTGTGCGACGAGATCACCTCGGCGCTGGACGTGTCGGTGCAGGCCGGCATCCTGCGGCTGCTGCGCAGTCTGGTCGACGACGACGGGCTGGGCCTGCTGTTCATCACCCACAACCTGGGCGTGGTCGAGTTCCTCGCCGACCGTGTGGCGGTCATGAACGAGGGGAAGCTGGTGGAGACCGGCCGCACCGATGAGGTGTTGCGCGCCCCCCGCGAGACCTACACGCGCGCGCTGTTGGCTGCGGTGCCCCGCCTGGACGGGGCCTTGGTCGAAGCTTGAATGCGCTAAAACGCAAGCATTCGCTCCCCTCTCCCGCAGGCGGGAGAGGGGCTGGGGGTGAGGGTGATGGGTGCCCGCGCCGCGCTCAGATCACTTGAACGCCGTAACGAGCGCACAGCCCGGCCAGATTGCCGGACTGCGGTTCGCCGACGGCGCGGAAGTCCCATGACCCCCGCGCGCGGACCAGTTCGCCGAACACCATCGCCGTGTCCTGGGACGCTTGGTCGGCCAGGTCGTAGCGGGCCACTTCCCAGCCGGTGATGTCGTCCAGGAGTCGGATATAGGCGTTGGCGACCTGGCCGAAATTCTGCCGGCGCTCCTCGCCCTGGTAGATCGAGACGGTGAACACGATGCGTTCGACGTCGGACGGCACCTTATCCAGATCGACCATCAGCACCTCGCAATCGCCGTCGCCGCCGCCGGTGAGATCGTCACCGCTGTGGACCACGCTTTCTTCCGGGGTTTTAAGCTGGTTGTAGAACACGAAATAGGCGTCGGTCTTGACCTTGCCGCTGGCTTGCAGCAGAAACGCCGAGGCGTCCAGATCGAAATCCTGACCGCCGACGTTCTCGTCCCAGCCCAGACCGACGCGCACCTGCGTCAAGCCGGGGGAGGTTTTTTCCAGGCTGATGCCCTGGCCCTTGGCGAGTGAAATACCCATCGTGCAGGTCTCCTGAAGGTTCCAACGCCCGGATCTAAGCCCGTGGGATCGGCCGCGATGCCGGGCGGAAGTGGGGAATAGCGGGCGACCATGATAATACCCAGCGGGTAACGCGGTCGAGAGACCGGCGCGCGCCGGTTGCCGGGAGTCAGTCCTGGAGACGATGAAAAAAGGCGATTCGTCGAATCGCCTTTTTGCGGTCAGGAGATCCGGATGGAGAGTCAGTCGCGCTCGCGCAACGAGAGCACGTCGCGGCGGGCCTGACCGACGTAAAGCTGGCGCGGCCGACCGATTTTCTGGTCTTTTTCGGTGATCATCTCGATCCAGTGGCTGATCCAGCCGGCGGTGCGGGCGATGGCGAACATCACCGTGAACATCTCGACCGGAATCTTCAATGCGCTGTAGATGATGCCCGAGTAGAAATCCACGTTCGGATACAGCTTGCGTTCGATGAAGTAGGGATCGCTTAGCGCGATTTCCTCCAGGCGCATCGCCAGGTCGAGGCGCGGGTCGTGGCCGTATTTGCCCAGGACCTGATGACAGATGTCCTTGATGATTTTGGCGCGCGGGTCGAAGCTCTTGTAAACCCGGTGGCCGAAACCCATCAGCCGCACGCTGCTGTTCTTATCCTTGACCTTGGCGATGAAATCGTCGATGTTCGATACATCGCCGATCTGGTCCAGCATCCGGAGCACGGCTTCGTTGGCCCCGCCGTGCGCCGGACCCCACAGGCAGGCGATGCCGGCGGCGACCGCCGCGTAAGGATTGGTGCCGGAGGAACCGGCCAGCCGTACCGTGGAGGTGGAGGCGTTCTGTTCGTGGTCGGCGTGCAGGGTAAACAGCACGTCCAGCGCCCGCTCGGCCACGGGATCCACCTCATAGCGCTTGCCGGGCAGGCTGAACATCATATACAGAAGATTGCCGGTATAGCTGAGATCGTCGCGCGGATAAATCGCCGGATCGCCGATGCTGTGCTTGTAGCAGGCGGCGGCGATGGTCGGCATCTTGGCGATCAGCCGCCGCGCGGTGACCATGCGGTGCTCGTGATCGTAGATGTTGAGCCGGTCGTGGAAGAACGCCGACAGCGAACTGACCACCGCGGCCATCATCGCCATCGGGTGGGCGTCATGATTGAAGCCGTGCAGGAAACGCCGCAGGTTTTCCCGAATCCGGTTGTGCCGGGCGATGCTGGTTTCGAAAATCTGTTTTTTTTCGGGGTTCGGCAGATCGCCGTACAGCAGCAGGTAGCACACTTCCAGGAAATTGCACTGCTCGGCCAATTGCTCGATGGGATAGCCACGATACAGCAGTTCGCCCTTGTCGCCATCCAGATAGGTGATGGTGCTCTGGCAACTGGCGGTGGACATGAAACCGGGGTCGTAGGTGAAGTAGCCGAACTCCTTGGCCAATTTGCCGATGTCCACGACGGGGGGGCCGTAGGTGGGCGCCAGGACCGGCAGCTGCGCCTCTTTTTGAGTGGCGTCATCCTTTAGGGTGATCGTTGCCATGCATAACCTCCAAAGTGGGTCGAAAGTCGAAACAGGCTGGAGATCCGCTGTCGCGTTTGGCCGTTACCGCAGCGGCATTCCGGCATGGAGCAGGGTGTTACACACCTTTTCCGAAGCGCTGGCAATGATATCTTAATTCATGGGGTTTTGCCGTGAAATCCGCGTGCTGCTCCGGGCTGGCGGACGGCGCGCAAAAGTAAAGGCATCCAGGGGGATGCCTTTATAGTGATGGATCGGCGACGGCTCAGGACAATCCGTACTTGCGGCGGAAACGGTCCACCCGACCGGCGGTGTCCACGATTTTCTGCTTGCCGGTGTAGAAGGGATGGGAGTGGCTGGAGACTTCCACCTTGATCAGCGGATACTCCTTGCCGTCGGTCCACTGGATGGTGTCCTTGGCGTGGATGGTGGACCGGGTGAGAAACGCGAAGTCGCTGGAAATATCCTGAAACACGACTTCGCGGTAGGTGGGATGAATCTCTTTTTTCATGACGGCTGGAACCTTGACGATGGCGATACGATAGACTGAAGCACGCCCGAGCGAGTCGCGGGCCACTACCTAATCGCGCACTATAGCCAGTTTCCAGAATCGTCCGCAAGCGGACCTTGACCTGAATTCGTCGGAAATCCCGCCGACTACCCGTTGAACTTTTTTTTACCGCTCCTATCTCAGCAAGTAAGCGTAAGCCCTTACGCCCGTCCGCTTCCCTCCCTGAGCGGGCTATGTCCGGTTACCTAAACCGGATATCATATTGGCCCCGGTTCCATTCCCCCTTGCAACCGGGGCTTCTTTTTGCGCGCTGGCGGAGCGAGCGGCCCGGCCGGTCGGCCCCGGGGAAATCGCGCGCCCTCCCGCGCCACATCGTGAGGCAACACAGCTTATGGAATCCATGCATGGCACCACGGTGCTCGCCGTGCGTCGCGACGGGCGGGTCGTCATCGGCGGCGACGGCCAGGTGAGTCTGGGGAGCACCGTGATGAAAGGCAACGCCCGCAAGGTGCGCCGGCTGTACCAAAGCAAGGTGATCGCCGGGTTCGCGGGTGGCACCGCCGACGCCTTCACCCTGTTCGAGCGCTTCGAGGGCAAGCTGGAAAAACACGGCGGCAACCTGACCCGATCCGCCGTGGAACTGGCCAAGGACTGGCGCACCGACCGGTTGCTGCGCCGGCTGGAGGCCTTGCTGATCGTCGCCGACCCCAGCGTCACCCTGATCATCTCCGGCAACGGCGACGTGATCGAACCGGAGCGCGAGCTGGCGGCGATCGGCTCCGGCGGCGCTTATGCCCAGGCCGCGGCCCAGGCGCTGTTGGAACACACCGCGCTCGATGCCCGGACCATCGTCGAACAGGCCTTGAAAATCGCCGCCGGCATCTGCATATACACCAATGACAATCTGAATTTTGAAGAGCTGGCGGGCGGGTGATCCGGGGTTCAAACCGGGCCTGCCCGCCGTCCTGTTTTCGCCTTTCCCCAGACGGTAGTCGAGCCATGTCGGAGATGACCCCCCGAGAAATCGCCCAGGAACTGGACAAACACATCATCGGCCAGGACGCCGCCAAACGCGCCGTGGCCATCGCCCTGCGCAACCGCTGGCGACGAATGCGGGTCGATCCGGAGGATCTGCGCAACGAAATCACCCCCAAGAACATCCTGATGATCGGCCCGACCGGCGTGGGCAAGACCGAAATCGCCCGGCGGCTGGCCAAGCTGGCCAACGCGCCGTTCATCAAGGTCGAGGCCACCAAGTTCACGGAAGTCGGTTACGTGGGCCGCGACGTGGAATCCATCGTCCGCGATCTGATGGACGTGGCGGTGAAGATGGTGCGCGAGGAAGAGATGCACAAGGTCCGCCACCGCGCCGAGGAAGCCGCCTGCGACCGGGTGCTGGACACCCTGTTGCCGAAGCCGCGCAGCGTCGGTTTCGGCAACGAACCGCAACCGCCCGACCACTCCGTCACCCGCCAGAAAATGCGCGAGCGTCTGCTGAAGGGCGACCTGGACGAACGGGAAATCGAAATCGAACTGGCCGTCCGGCCGATGGGTGTGGAGATCATGGCCCCGCCCGGCATGGAAGAGATGACCAACCAGTTGCAGAGCCTGTTTCAGAATCTGGGCAACACCCGCACCCGCGCCCGCAAGCTCAAGGTGAAGGACGCCCTCAAGCTGCTGGCGGAAGAGGAAGCGGGCAAGATGATCAACGAGGAGGAACTCAAGCTCAAGGCGCTGGCGGCGGTGGAACAGAACGGCATCGTGTTCATCGACGAAATCGACAAGGTGGCCAAGCGCGGTGAGTACGGCGGTCCGGACGTCTCGCGCGAGGGGGTGCAGCGCGATTTGTTGCCCTTGGTGGAAGGTTGCACCGTCTCGACCAAATACGGCATGGTGCGCACCGATCACGTGCTGTTCATCGCGTCCGGCGCGTTCCATCTGGCCAAGCCCTCCGATCTGATTCCCGAGCTGCAGGGCCGGTTGCCGATCCGGGTGGAGCTGAGCGCCCTGAGCACCGAGGACTTCGTGCGGATTCTGACCGAGCCGGATGCGTCGCTGACCGAGCAGTACGCGGCCCTGCTGGGGACCGAGGAGGTCGGTTTGGAATTCACGGCGGATGGGGTGCGGCGCATCGCCGAAGTGGCCTGCCAGGTCAACGAGCGCACGGAAAACATCGGTGCCCGGCGCTTGCATACCGTCATGGAGCGGTTGTTGGAAACCCTGTCCTTCGAGGCGCCCGATCGCGCCCGCCAGGTGGTGGCCGTCGATGGCGTCTACGTGGACGCCCATCTGGGCGAGCTGATCAAGGACGAAGACTTGACCCGTTACATTCTATGAGCCTATTCCACGAGAGCCGGCCATGAGCATCCGCCCGACCGAAATCAAGCTCCATCAAACCTCCCGACTCTTGGAAGTCGCCTTCGAGGACGACACCCGGTTTCAGTTGTCCTGCGAGTATCTCCGGGTCTTTTCCCCCTCCGCCGAAGTGCGCGGGCACGGTCCCGGCGAAGGCGTGCTGGTGACCGGCAAGGAAAAGGTGAACATCACGGCCATCGAACCGGTGGGGAATTACGCCGTCCGGCTGGTGTTCGACGACGGCCACGCCACCGGCCTGTATTCCTGGAACGTCCTCCACGACCTGGGCGTGAACCAGGAAAGCAACTGGCGGAACTATCAGCGGCGTCTGGCCGAGGCCGGTGCTTCGCGCCCGGCCTGAACCCCGATCCGCTTCGTCCGAGGGAGCCGTAGATCATGGCGCAACCTGAAACCACCCATTTCGGCTATCAAAAAGTGCCCGCCGCCGAGAAAGCCGGCAAGGTCGCCGGAGTCTTTGACTCCGTGGCCAGCAAGTACGATGTGATGAACGATCTGATGTCGCTGGGCGTCCACCGGTTGTGGAAGCGTTTTGCCATCGAGCTCAGCGGCGTGCGCGCCGGGGATCGGGTGCTGGATCTGGCCGGCGGCACCGGCGATCTGACCCGACGCCTGCTGCCGCGCCTCGGGGTCAAGGGTCGGGTGGTCCTGTCCGATATCAACGCCAGCATGTTGCGCGAGGGTCGGCGGCGGCTGGTGGACGAGGGGCTGGTCGGCAGCATCGCCTACGTCCAGTGCGATGCCGAGCAGTTGCCGTTTCCCGACCAGAGCTTCGATTGCATCACCATCGGTTTCGGCCTGCGCAATGTGACGCAGCAAAGCCGGGCGTTGGCCGCCATGTATCGGGCGCTCAAGCCGGGGGGTCGGGCGATCGTCCTGGAGTTCTCTCATCCGGTGGTGCCCGGACTGAAACCGGCCTACGACCTGTATTCGTTCGCGGCGCTGCCGGTGCTGGGCAAGCTGGTGGCTGACGACGCCGCCAGCTATCGCTATCTGGCCGAATCGATTCGGATGCATCCGAATCAGGAGACCCTGCTGCGGATGATGGCGGAGGCGGGCTTCGAGCGCTGCCAGTATTTCAATCTGAGCGGCGGGATCGTCGCCGTGCATCGCGGCTATAAGTTCTGAGCCGGTATTGATGCTCCCTTCCCCCTCATGAATCTTTCCCGAGAAGCGCTTTGAGGAGTCCCGCGTGACGTCTTCGGTCCTCGCCGCCGGTTTGGAAGCCGCGCTCGATCCGCTGTTGCGGCTGGATCCCGAGATTCGGCCCCGCCTGGCCGCGCTGGACGGTGCCGTCATCGCGCTGGAAGTCGCGGGTCTGGGGCTGACCGTCTATCTGTTGCCCGGCGCCGACGGGATTCGCGTGCTGGATGAGTACGCCGGCGAACCGACGGTCCGCGTGCGCGGTACGCTGCTGGCGCTGGCGCAACAGGGGTTCGGCCGGCGGTCCGACGGCGGTGCCATCACGATTGAAGGCGATGTGACGGTGGGTCGGGAATTCCAAACCCTGCTGGCGCGCCTGGAGTTCGACGGGGAAGAATTAGGGTCCAGGATTCTGGGTGACGCCGCCGCGCATCAGCTCGGCCGCTTCTGGCAGGGACTGCGCGGTTGGCGCGAGCAGGCGGGGGCGACCCTGCGGCGCGATGGCGTTGAATACCTCCAGCAGGAACTGCGCGTGTTGCCGCCCCGTTCTGAAGTGGAGCGCTTTCTGAGCGCGGTGGACACCCTGCGCGACGATGTCGAACGGCTGAACGCGCGACTCGAACGGCTGCGCCGGCGGCTGGCGACCGTCGATCCCGACTGACTCCGCTCACCGAGAAGCCGCCACGCCATGCTTGGTCCCGCCCAACTGTTGCGGTTGTTGCACATCAATCGGATCCTGGTCCGCCACGGTCTGGAAGACATCATCCTCGCCACGCACCTGTTTCGGCCGATCGGCTTTCTGCGCCACCTGTTGCCGTGGAACTGGGTGCCCCGCCAGTATAAGAAGCTGTCGCGCGGCGCGCGCATCCGCCTGGCGCTGGAAGATTTGGGGCCCATCTTCGTCAAATTCGGTCAGGTGCTGTCCACCCGGCGCGATCTGTTGCCCGACGACATCGCTCTGGAGCTGGCGCGGTTGCAGGATCGCGTGCCGCCGTTTCCCAGCGCCCAGGCGCGGGCCATCATCGACAAAGCCTACGGCCAGCCGCTGGAAACCGTCTTCGCCGAGTTTGGATTCGAACCGCTGGCTTCGGCCTCGATCGCCCAAGTGCATGCCGCGCGGTTGTACAACGGTCGCGAGGTGGTGGTGAAAGTTGTGCGGCCGGGCATCCAAAAAACCATCCGCCGCGACGTGGAACTGCTGTACCTCATCGCCGAAATGGCGCAGCGCTACTGGAAGCAGGGGCGTCGGTTGCGGCCGGTCGAAGTGGTGGCGGAGTACGAAAAGACCATTTTCGACGAACTGGATCTGGTCCGCGAGGCCGCCAACGCCAGCCAGCTACGGCGCAACTTTCTCAATTCGCCGGTGCTGTACGTGCCGGAAATCTTCTGGGCGGAGACCCGGCGCGAAGTGCTGGTCATGGAGCGCATCCGCGGCGTTCCCGTGGGTGAAATCGGCGAGTTGCGGCGGTTGGGGGTGGATCTGAAGAAGCTGTCGGCGCGGGGGGTGGAGATCTTTTTCACCCAGGTGTTTCGCGACAGTTTCTTTCACGCCGACATGCACCCCGGCAACATTTTCGTCGATGCGGAAGATCCGGATGATCCTTGTTATATCGCCGTGGATTTCGGCATCATGGGCACGCTCAGCCCCACCGACCAGCATTACCTGGCCGAAAATTTCCTGGCCTTCTTCCAGCGCGACTATCGGCGGGTGGCGGAGCTGCATATCGAATCGGGCTGGGTGCCGCCGGAAACCCGCGTGGACGAGTTCGAGTCGGCCATCCGCACCGTCTCGGAGCCGATCTTCGACCGACCGCTCAAGGATATTTCCTTCGGCGGCTTTCTGCTGGCCCTGTTTCAGACCGCGCGGCGCTTCAACATGGAGGTGCAGCCGCAGTTGGTGCTGCTGCAGAAGACGCTGCTGAACATTGAGGGACTGGGGCGGCAGTTGGATCCCGATCTGGATTTGTGGACCACCGCCAAGCCGTTTTTGGAAACCTGGATGCAGGAGCGGGTCGGGCCGCTGTCGGTCATCAAGCGCATCGCCGGCCAAATCCCGCGCTGGGCCGATCACACCCCGGATTTACCCAATCTGATTCATGGCCTGTTGCGGCGGGCCAGTCTCGGCGAGGTGTCGGTCCAGTTGCGCAAGCAGGAAATGGAGCAACTGCGGCGGGAATGGCGCCGGGCCAGCCGGCGCAGCTTTCACGCGGCGGTCGGCGCGGCGCTGATCATCAGCGCCACGGTGCTGCTGGGCTTCCACGTGCCGCAGTCCGCCAGCCTGTGGGAGGCGCCGTTGCTGAGCTGGCTGCTGGGCGGGATCGGCATCGGTCTGTTGATCGGTGCCTGGCCGCTCGATCGGTGAGTGGGCGAGGGGCTCAGGGACGTTGCAACGCGGCTTCCACCGTATCGCGTTGCGCGCGGCCGCACAGGATTTCGATCAGACTGAGGGCGAAGTCCAGCGCCGTGCCGGGGCCGCGCGAGGTGATGAACGTACCGTCGCGCACCACGGCGGCACCGCTCAAACGAATACCGGCCCGATCGTCGAGAATCCCCGGATAGGCGGTGGCTTCGCGGTCGTCCAGCAGACCGGCGCTGGCCAGCACCTTCGGCGCGGCGCAGATGGCGGCGACGTAGCGGCCCTGTTCCGCCATCCGGCGCAGCAGCGCCGTGATGCGCCGGTCGGCTTCCAGCCGCTGGGCACCGCCCAGACCCCCCGGCAGCACCACCATGTCGAAGTCTTGGTCCAGCACGTCGTCCAGCGTGACGTCGGGCAGCAGCACGACGCCGCGCGAGGCGGTGACCGGACCCGCTTCCAATCCCGCCACCGTGACGGTGAGGCCCGCCCGGCGGAACAGGTCGATCAGAGTGACAGCTTCCAGCTCCTCGCAGCCGTGGGCGAGGGGGACGAGAACGGTGGCCATGCGCGATTGCTCCTCTTCCAGCGGGGATGGTGACCCCGGATGTCAGCTTTTCGTGCGATCCTGCAGCAGCGTCATGCCCTTGAGGAGATTCAAGGCTTCATAAAGCTGGTGATCCTCCCGAGCCAGAACGCCGTTGAAGTCGGGCGCATCCTCCGGCGGCGGCTCGCCGCGCTCCCCGCGCAGGTGACCGGATAAATCCGCCTCCTTGACGAGATCGAGATCCACATCCTCGTCGGCCGCGACCCGCAGCGGCTTGAGCGAGATGTCGGGCTTGATCCCTTCGGCCTGGATGGAGCGGCCGTTCGGCGTGTAATAGCGGGCGGTGGTCAGTTTCAACGCCGTGCCGTCGCCCAGCGGCAGAATGGTCTGCACCGACCCCTTGCCGAAGGTGGGCTCGCCGAGCACGAGCGCCCGGCGGTGATCCTGCAGGGCGCCGGCGACGATTTCCGAGGCCGAG
Organism: Candidatus Competibacteraceae bacterium; assembly: GCA_007695245.1. GTDB lineage: Bacteria > Pseudomonadota > Gammaproteobacteria > Competibacterales > Competibacteraceae > REEE01. Next base: position 14,635 of record REEE01000346.1, read on the forward strand.
GCGGAGCCGCCGTTGACCAGCACCACCAGCGGTGTCCCCTTCAACAGGTCGCCGGGCGTGGCCCGGAAGACCTGTTCGGCGCCGTCGCCGCGGCCCTTGGTCTGGACGATGGTACCGTCTTCGAGGAAATCGTTGGCGACATCCACCGCGCCGTTCAGCACGCCGCCCGGATTGTTGCGCAGATCCAGCACCATGCCGCGCAGTTCGCCCTGGTTTTGCCGTTCGAGTTCCTGAATCGCCTGGCGCAGGTTCTCGGCGGTGCGGGACTGAAACTGGGTGATGCGCAGATAGCCGAAGCCCGGCTCCAGCAGGCGGCTTCTGACGCTGCGAACCTGGATGATTTCCCGGGTCAGCTTGATCGTGAGCGGTTTTGGCGCGCCTTCCCGAATGATGGTCAGGGTGATCGAGGTGTTGGGTCGGCCGCGCATCCGCTGGATGGCGTCCGCCAGCGGCATGTTTTTGACCGAGGTGTCGTCGATGCGGATGATGAGATCGCCGGGACGGATGCCGGCCCGCTGCGCGGGGGTATCGTCGATGGGGGCGATGACTTTGATGAAGCCGTTTTCCTGGCCGACCTCGATGCCCAGGCCGCCGAACTCACCGGACGTGCCGATCTGCAAGTCCTGGAACGCTTCGGCGTCGAGAAAGGCGGAGTGCGGGTCGAGATGGCTCAACATGCCGCGAATGGCGTTTTCCAGCAGATCCCGGTCCGCGACCGGATCCACGTAATCCTGCCTGACCGTGTCGAGCACGCCGGCGAACGCGCGGAGTTCGTCCAGCGGCAGCCGGTCTTCCGTCAGCGTGTTTCGGTCGGCCCAGACGGCATGGACCGCCGTCAGCGAAACCCCCACCAAAAAGCTCAACGCCAGCGCCAGGCCGTGTCGGGTTGCTGCATTTATCATGAAACGCTCCAGAAAGGCTTTTTATGGCACCCGGAACGGGCATGGCATAAGACCACCGTTCGCGGCCGGAATTGCGGGCGGGAGCTAAAAGTCATGGGGGATAGAGAGGTTTTAAGTTTTAAGTTTTAAGTTTTAAGCTGAAAATCAAAATGTTATTGTTGAGTATTGTCCGGCTTCTTCATTGGGAAAGAGGATAAGGCGGTGGATGCAAGGGTGGGCGCGCCCCACCCTGCCCGGCGATCCGGCTACTTGGCCTTGCCCTGATTGGCGACGGCGTCCAGCAGTTTCTGAAGCTCCTCGGGATCGGCCAGGTATTGGCCGCCCTTCTTGATGGGCCGCAGGTTGGCGTCGAGTTCGTAGACCAGCGGCACGGCGGTCGGGACATTCAGGGCCAGGATCTCGTCGTTGGATAAGTCGTCGAGGTACTTGACCAGGGCGCGCAGGCTGTTGCCGTGGGCGGCGATCACCACCCGCTGGCCGGAACGGATGCTCGGCACCAGCGTATCGTGCCAGAAGGGCAGCACCCGGTCGATGGTGGTCTTGAGGCTTTCGGTCGCCGGCAGGACGCGCGGGTCGAGATTGGCGTAGCGCGGATCTTTGGCCGGGTAGCGCGGATCGCTCGGCTCCAGCGCCGGTGGGGGAGTGTCGAAGCTGCGCCGCCAGATCTTGACCTGTTCCTCGCCGTGCTGGGCGGCGGTTTCGGATTTATTCAAGCCGGCGAGCGCGCCGTAATGCCGCTCGTTGAGCCGCCAGCTCCGATGCACCGGAATCCACGCCAGATCCAGTTCGTCCAGCACGGACCACAAGGTATGGATGGCGCGTTTGAGCACCGAGGTATAGGCTACGTCAAAGACATAGCCTTCCTTTTTGAGCGTCTGGCCGGCTTTTATGGCTTCCCCGCGACCCTTGTCGGACAGGCCCACATCCACCCAGCCGGTGAAACGATTTTCCATGTTCCATTGGCTTTCGCCATGGCGGATCAGCACGATTTTATACATTGAGGCAGACCTCCTGAGGATAGGGACGATCGCGAGCGCGCGCGGCGACTCGGAGTAAGGCCGGATAAAGCCGGTTTGCGGTGAAAATAGGCCGGGCAATCATACGCCCGGCTGGCGAGTTTCGCCAGCGACGCCCGCCCGCTTCCGTGAGGGGCCGTCGTGAGGATAATTATATTAGGCTATGCGGGCGCGGATGTTAAAATCGCCGCAAAAACCGCTTACCGTGGAAAAGCCGCGCGCGGGAGTCGGCCGTTTCAGGCCGGAAGAAGACGGCGATCCGCCGCGCGGTTCGAATTGACCTGGGAGTCATTGGGAGTAATCGATGGGTGATTTTACTGAATTTGCCACGCAGAACTGGCTGCTGTTTCTGGCGCTGTTCGTGATCCTGGGCCTGCTGGTCGGCGGTGAGGTGTTGCGCAAGATGCGGGGCATCAGTACGCTCGATGCCGTCAGCGCCCTGCGGCTGATCAACGACCAGGAAGCCGTCATCGTGGATGTCCGCGAAATCGGCGATTATCGGGGGGGCCACATTCCGCAGGCCCGCCACATCCCGCTGAGCGCGTTGCAGGACCGCGCGAGCGAACTGGCGAACAAGGATAAACCGGTTCTGGTGTACTGTCGTAGCGGCGGCGTCGCGCAGTCGGCCTGCGCCATGCTCAAAAAACACGGCCTGACCGACGTCCACAGCCTGAAAGGCGGGTTGTTGGCCTGGACGGACGCGCAACTGCCCGTCAGCCGCAACGACAAGGCGTGATGGCTTTATCGACACTTCCAATCTTATTTTAAGGACACCGCATGAGCGAGCAACAGCAGGTTCCCCAGCATTTCGATATCCAGAAGGTCTACCTGAAGGATGTTTCGCTGGAGACGCCCAATTCCCCCCTGATTTTCACCGAGCAATGGCAGCCGCAGAGCGAGGTGCGGCTGGAAACCGGTGCCACGCCGGTGAATGAAAATCTGTTCGAAGTGGTGCTGACCGTCACCATCACCTCCAAACTCGGCGAGCGCACCGCCTATCTGACCGAGGTCCAGCAAGCTGGCCTGTTCACGCTGCGCGGCTTCGACGACGCGCAACTGGGCCAAATGCTGCACGCCTTCTGCCCCAATCTCCTGTTTCCCTTCGCCCGCGAGGAGCTGTCGTCGCTGATCGGCAAGGCCGGGTTCCCGGCGCTGCTGCTCAACCCGATTAATTTCGACGCCATCTACCTGCAACGCTTGCAACAGCAACAGCAGGCCGCCGCCGCGGCTGCGGCGGGCGCGGCACCGGCGGCGGCACCGGTGGCACCACCGGCGGCGCAGTGACGGGACCGTGAACGCCGCCGCGACCGTCGCGGTGCTGGGACCGGGGGCCTGGGGCACCGCGCTGGCGCTGCTGCTGGCGCGCAACGGTCATGAAGTCCGGCTGTGGGGTCACGATCCCGAGGAAATCGCGCCGTTGCGCCGGGATCGGGAGAATCGCCGCTACCTGCCCGGCATTCCCTGGCCCCCGGCCCTGACCGCCGGAGTCGATCTGGCCGAGGCGCTGGCCGGGGTCGATATGGCGCTGGTGGTGGTTCCCAGTCACGCCTACGCGGAGACGCTGGCCCGACTGCGCGCCCGATTGCCGGAAACCACCGGGTTCGCTTGGGCCACCAAAGGCCTGGAACCCGGTGGAGGCCGGTTCCTTCACGAGATCACGACTGAAATGCTCGGCGAACGGCGGCCGGCGGCGATCGTTTCCGGTCCCAGTTTCGCCCGGGAAGTCGCCCTGGGCTTGCCGACCGCCGTGACCGTGGCGGCGTGGGACGCGGATCATGCCCACCGGGTGGCGGCCCTGTTGCACGGTTCCAACCTGCGCGCCTACACCAGCAGCGATGTGATCGGCGTCGAATTGGGCGGCGCGGTCAAGAACGTGCTGGCCATCGCCGCCGGCATCGCGGACGGGCTGGGCTTCGGCGCCAACGCCCGGGCGGCGCTGATCACGCGCGGATTGGCGGAGATGGTGCGGTTGGGAATGGCGGTCGGCGGCCAGCGCGAAACCTTCATGGGCCTGGCCGGGATCGGCGACCTGGTGTTGACCTGCACCGACGACCAGTCGCGCAATCGCCGGTTCGGGTTGGCGATCGGGCGGGGCGCGACGGCGGCGGCGGCGCACGCGGCCATCGGTCAGGTGGTCGAGGGCGCGGTCACGGCGCGGGAAGCGCTGCGTTTGGCCCGGCGGCATGGGGTGGAAATGCCGATCACCGAACAGGTCGACCGGGTTTTGAATCACGGCCGAGACCCGCGCCAGGCGGTGGAGATCCTGCTGGCGCGCGATCCCAAGCCGGAAGTGCTCTGACCTTACCCCCGACCCCTGATTCAGGGCTTAAAACTTAAAACTTAAAACTTCAGGTCAGACAATCGTCCAGCAGCGGACGGTGCGAGTCGTCCGTTTTCCAGCCCGGGCCGGTGTAGGCCCGTGGCCAGCGCTGTTTCACCACCGGACTGTCGCTGGCCAGGGCATGGCAGGTGTTCAGCACCGGCGGCGGCGTCCGCTGCTCGGGCGGCTTGAGATCTTCTTCGTCGTAGCGCTGGCCGTACACGGTTTGAAACAGCGTGGTGGCGACCGGACCCAGCAGTTCGGTCAGGTGCGTGCAGCCGTTGACGCCGCCGAAGAGCTCCCGAAGCTTGAGCGACCAGCCCGGACCGATGCGGACGCCGATCAACTGCCGGTAACGCCCAGCGATGGCGGGGCAGAGCGCAAAAGGCGCGTCGTCGGTGCGCGCCTCGACGTCGCGGATGCGGAGCTGCGCGTCCACGGTCAGGCGCAGCCACATGTCGTGCAAGGGTTCGCCGGCCTCGATGGCGCCGCCGCGGTCCTCGTTGGGGAACGCATAGGTCTTGGTGTCCACCATGCGGCCTTCGATATCCCATAAACCGTCTTCGCGCTGGTAGCCCCAGCACTGGACGACGCGCCGATGCAACAACCGGCGGGGTGCGGGGGCGGAAAGCGGCATACGATCTCCCAAAGCCACGAATCGGTAAATCGGTCAAACGGTCAGTCGAACGCGGTTCCATCCATGATGCGCGTCAGCCGACCATCCAACTGGGCGAGCACCGCCCGTTTCTGCGCGGGCGAGTAATTCCACCAGGCGGCGATTTCGTCCAGGCTGCGGAAGCAACCGTCGCACCACTGAGTCTGTTCGTTGATCGTGCAGACGCCGATGCAGGGGGAAGGCGGATCGGTGATGGATGAAGGGTCGGTCATGAGGAATCCAGCAGGTGAGCCACGATATTCCGGACATGATACCGCGTTGCGACTGGATGAACCATGCGCGGGGGGATTCGGGGCGTGACCGGGGGCACCGCGCGACCGTTCCGGGGCGCGGCGCAGGCCCGACCGAGGCGGGAGATCCGACCGAGGGGGAAGAAGTGGTTGGCCGCGAAGAACGGGAAGAAATAGGGATTATGGGCTTATCGAGTGTGCTGGTTTAGGGCACGCGCCGGGGCGCTCTGGTCGGGCGGTGGTGGCCCGACCCTCGATCCTGTGGTGGTTGATGGTTTCCCACCGTCTTCGCGGCTAACCGGGTGAACCTGGGACGTGGAGGGTAAAAGGCTACAGCCTATGGAGATCCAAGCCATTGACCTCCCTCACTCCAGTCCTCCCCCGCAAGGGGGGAGGGGGTTTTTGTACACTTTTCGGTCGTTAAAAGTACCCAAAATTCACGGTCACCGTAAATCGGTATAAACCTCTATTAAAATCATGGGTGGCGCTGAGGTCGGAAAAGATTTTGGCGCGGAAGAGCGATCCGTCGCCTCGAACCCTGGGGTTTTTACTTGTGTGGACGTGGGGCCGGGTTTAACCTTTACCCCAATAAGCATATTGGCGCCGCGCCGCCCGGGCTCGGCGCCGCCCGGTGGTTTTCATTCATAGCCGTGACTGAGGAGGGAATACCTGTGTTGACTTACGAAGATTGCGTTGAACTGAGCGACCTGACCGAGGAAGAAATCGAGGCCATCGCCGAGCACGAGCATCTACCGGAAATGGCGGCCCTGGAGTTGGGGAGCTATCTGGTGCATACCGAGGAAGGCGTGCCGATGATCAAGCGCATCATCCTGGAGGATATCGAGACCGCCCGCCAGCACGGGCATCCCGAAAAGGCCCTGAAGTTGAAGCTGGTGTTGAAGCATTTTGTGGAAACCCATCCGAGCGCCGCGGGTTCGGCGTGAGTCCTCGGGCCGGTTCGGAGCCCCTCTCACGAGGAGGGGGGCTCGGGGGGCTCGGCCAGCAGCGCCTGGACTTCGGCCAGGCCGGCCCGCCGCATGGGCCGGCCATCGACCGGACTGCGCGGCGCTTCCCGTTCGGCCAGCGGCGCGAAGATCGTGGCGTCGATCTGATGCCGCGCGTCGGCGCTAAAGCGCAGGACCGGCAGGCAGACCGGTTCGCCGCCGCCGAGTTTGAGACGGCGCTCGGCGGTTTCGAAGGGAATGTGCTGCTCCAGCAAGAACATCAGGACATCCTTGGGGGTATCGGCGAACAAGTGCAGTTGAATGTCGGCGTGCGCGCCGGCCGCGCCGCTCAGCACCGGACCGACCAGCTTCGGCCGGAAGCAGGCCAGAAAACGCATGGCGCGCAGCGCGGTTTCCCGCAGGCCGCGCAGGCGGTCGGCCTGGCGGTCGGCATGGAACAGCCGCTGATAGTCGAGCAAAGCCTGCTCGATTTCGCTATTGTCCGGCAGAACGGCCTTGTCGGCGACCGCCAGGCGCAGCGCGGCCTTGCGTTTGGCGGCGCGAAAATTCTGGATGCCTTCCTCGGCCATGATCCGGGCGCACTCCTGGGCCAGCAGGCTCTTGAGTCGATAATCATCGCGATAGCGGCGGGTCATGGGCAAAGCTCCAGCGAAAGACAGTGGTGAGAAATCGAGGGTTATCGAGCGTCGCAAGGTTTTCAGTCGGTTTGTTTGCTATAGTCATTCCAAGAGACGATGTGGGTTGGATTCGTTCACTCTACAACAAGGTTGAGGAAGCGTAACTTGGCTCTGTTCAAGCGTAAAGAACCCATTCTGGGCATCGACATCGGTCCCTCGGCGGTCAAGTTAATCGAATTGAGCCGTTCCGGGCCGCGATTTCGGGTCGAGGCGTTCGCCATCGAACCCTTGAGCGAGGGGATGATGGAGGACCGCAATCCGGTCGACCCCGACGACCTGGCGGAGGTGATCAAGCGGGCCTGGCGCCGCTCCGGGACGCGCGTGCGGCGCGCGGCCCTGGCCGTGCCGACGTCGGGAGTGATCACCCGGACCGTGCCGATGCCCGCCGAGTTTAAGGAGAGCGACATCGAGGCGAACATCTCGATCGAAGCCGCTCAGTACATCCCCTATCCCATCGAAGAGGTCTACCTGGATTTCGAGGTGAAGGGCCGATCCCAGGCGAGCAGCGAGATGCAGGACGTCATGCTGGTGGCGACCCGCAGGGAGAACGTGTATACCCGGGAGGCTGCGGTCAAGGAAGCAGGCCTGACCCCGGTGATCGTGGATGTGGAATCCTACGCGCTGGAAAACACCTTCCGGCTGTTGCGGGAGAATCTGCCCCGGTCGAGCGGCGGGAGCTCGGTCAGTCTGGACAAGCCGGGGGAGGGCGTGGCCGCGTTGGTCGACATCGGCGCGACCCTCACCAGCCTGCACGTCTTGCAGGAAGATCGCATCATTTTCAGCCGCGAGCAGGGTTTCGGATGCGACCAGCTCACCGTGCGGATCATCGAGACTTATGGGTTGACCCGCGAGCAGGCCGAGCAGGCCAAGCGCACCGGCCAGGTGGCCGACGATTTCGCCGCGACGATCCTGGAGCCGTTCAAGGAGATGCTGGCCGAGCAGATCGGCAACAGCTTGCAGTTTTTTTACTCCACCGACCAGTATCTCACCCATCGCTATCACGTAGAGACCCTCGTGCTGGTGGGCGGCGGCGCCATGATCATGGGCTTGGACCGGGTGGTGGCGGAGGTGTTGGGCATCACGACGGTCGTGGCCAACCCATTCAAGAGCATGGGAAGCGCCGCGAAAGTGAACAGTAGCGCCCTGCTGCGCGATGCGCCCTTGTTGGCGGTGGCGGGCGGGCTGGCCCTGAGGAGCTTCGACTGAGATGACGCGCATCAATTTACTGCCCTGGCGCGAGGCGCGCCGCGTCCAGCGGCAGCGCGAACTCATCGGGATGCTGGTGGCGGCGGCGCTGTTCGCGGTCGGCCTCGTCTTCCTGGCGCACGTCGAGATCGGCAATCGCATCGAGTATCAGAACGAGCGCAATGAATATCTGCGCGGCGAGATCGCCCGGCTCAAGAAGGCCGCCGAGGAATTACAGGCGTTACAGCAGACCCGGAACCGGTTGGTGGAGCGGCTCAACGTGATCCAGACCTTGCAGGCCAGCCGGCCCGGCCGGGTGCGGATGCTGGACGAGTTGGTGCGGTTGATCCCGCCGGAGCTGTTTTTGAACACGTTTCGGACTTCCGGCAATCAGGTCACGTTGAACGGCACCGCCCGCGACGATCTGGTGATTTCCGGGTTCATGCGCGATCTGCGGAATTCGGCGCTGTTCGGAGAACCGGTGTTGCAGGTTATCGAAACGCGCGATATCAATAACGTGCCGGCCCGGGTGTTCGAGTTGGTGGTGCCGCTCAGGTCGGAAGTCGGGCTGGCGGGCGCGGGGGAGTAGGCGATGAATCTGTCCGAGATCAATCTTAGCGATATCAATCTGCGGGAAGCGGGCGACTGGCCGCTGACCGGGAAACTGGTGCTGGTGGTGCTGGTGGTGCTGGTGGTGTTGGGGGGCGGCTATTATTTTTTCGCCAGCGATCGGTTGGAGGCGCTGGAGCGGGCCGCCGGCGAGGAGCAGCGGTTGCGCCAGGAGTTCGTGCAAAACCAGCGGGTGGCGGCCAACCTGGAAGCCTTTCGGGCGCAGCTCGAGCAGATGGAGATCGATCTGGAGATCATGCTGCGGCAGTTGCCGACCGGCACGGAGATGCCGGATCTGCTGGAAGATATTTCCAACACCGGCAAGAGAAATGGTCTGGAATTCGAGTTGTTCAGGCCCGAGGCCGAACAGCCTCGGGATTTTTATGCCGCCAAACCGATCACCATCCGGGCCACGGGGACGTACCATCAATTCGGCGCGTTCGTGAGCGGGGTCGCGGCCCTGCCGCGGATCGTGACCCTGGAGAACGCGACGCTGAGCGGCGTGGCGGCGGGACGGCCGCCGGCGCGGGGCGCGGCACCGGCGCGGCGGCGACAAGACAACGAGCCGCTCACCATCCAGGCCACCTTGCAGACCTATCGGTATATGGATGAGGTGGCGGCACCGGCCCAAGGCGCTCAGCAACGGGGGACGGGCAGGCGATGAACGCACCACGACGGTTTCGTCAGGGGGCCAGCGCCGCGCGCGCGGGTGTGGGATTGTTGCTGGGGGTGAGTCTGGCGGTGTTAGCGGGGTGCGCCCAGCCGAATCTGGCCGAAGTTCGGGAGTTCGTGGAGACCACCAAGCGCACCACGCCGGTTCGCCGGCCCGAGCCGCCGCCGGAAATCTTGCCGTACACGCCTTTTTCTTACACCGCTCAGGGATTGAAGGATCCTTTCGTGGTGGCGGCATTCGCCCAGGAAGAAGAGTTGTTGGGGGGGTTGCTGGTGGGGATTCCGACCGCGAGCGATGCGGAATACACCGGGCCGCGGCCCGATCCGAATCGGGTGCGGGAGGAGCTGGAGAAGTACTCGCTGGGTTCGCTCAAGATGATGGGTACTTTCCGGATGGGTGATGGGGTGGACCTCTGGGCGTTGATTCTGGCGCCCGACGGTGTCGTGCATCGGGTGCAAAAAAATAACTACCTGGGTATCAACCATGGCCGGATCGCGGGGATTACGGAGCAGCGGGTTGATGTGCAGGAGATCGTTCCGGATGGGCCCGGGCGCTGGCAGGAACGGGATGCATTTCTGTCGTTGACCCAATGAATGATTGAGGGGGAAGTGTCATGACGAGCAGGTCCACGCGCGCAGGCCGGCAGGTCGGGCGGTCGGAGGGGGGGTGGCGGCCACGGTGGTGGGTGGTGCTGGGTTTGATCGGCGGTCTGTTGCTCGCCGGGGGCTGGCAGGGAGCGACGGCGCAGGAGCGACAGCCGGTGTTGCAGGCGGTGGACATCAGTCCGCTGGCGGGCAACCGCCTGCAGATTCGCTTCCGCTTGTCGGAGCGACCTTCCGCGCCGCCGAGTACCTTCACGATCAACGATCCGGCGCGGATCGTGCTGGATTTTCTGGACACGCGCAATGGCTTGGCGACCCGGCAGCAGGCGATCAACGTCGGGGTGGCCGACCGGCTCAGCGTGTTGGAAGGCGCGGATCGGACCCGGGCTTCGCTGAATCTGGCGCGGCTGGTGCCGTATCGGGTGGACGTGCAGGGCAACGCGGTGGTGCTGACCCTGGACCAGGCCGGCGCGCCGGCGGCGCGGACCCCGGCGGCGACGACGACGGCGGCGGTGCGGGCGGCGGCGGCGACCTCGCGGCGGGATGACGCGCCATTGCCGGCGGCCGTGCCGCGGCGGGTCAGCGATGTGAATTTTCGGCGCGGGCCGCGCGGGCAGGGGGTGGTGACCATCAAGCTGTCCGCGCCCGGCATTCCGGTGGACGTGCGCCAGGAAGGGAACCGCATCATTGCCGACTTTCAAGGAGCGGCCCTGCCGCGCGGTCAGGAACGGCGCCTGGACGTGAGCGATTTCGCCACGCCGGTGATGACCGTCGAGGCGCTGAACGTGGGGAACAACGCCCGGATGAGCATCCTGCCCAATCCACCCTTTGAGTATCTGGCCTATCAGGCCGATGATTTGTATGTGATCGAGGTGAGTCCACCGGAGAAATCCGCGGAGGAGTTGGAGCGGGAGGCGCGGCTCGATCCGACCCGGCGGGTGTACACCGGCGATCTGCTGTCGTTGAATTTCCAGGACATCGAGGTGCGGGCGATCCTGCAAATTCTGGCGGATTTCACCGGCCTGAACATCGTGGTCAGCGACAGCGTCACCGGGAATCTGACGCTGCGCTTGCAGAACGTGCCCTGGGATCAGGCGCTGGACATCATCATGCGCACCAAGGGTCTGTCCAGCCGGCAGTCCGGCAACGTGATCTTCATCGCGCCGACCGAGGAAATCACCGCGCGCGAGCGGCTGGATCTGGAGTCGCGCCGGACGGTGGAGGAGCTGATTCCGCTGCGCACCGAGATCATTCAGGTCAATTACGCCAAAGCGGCGGATCTGGCGGGCTTGCTGAAGACCAAGGGCGAGGAAGGTCAAAGCATTCTGTCGCCGCGCGGCGACGTGGCGGTGGACGAACGGACCAATAGCCTGATCGTCAAGGACGTGCCGGATGCCTTGATCGAGGCGCGCGAATTGGTGGCCGCGCTGGATCTGCCGACTCGCCAGGTGCTGATCGATTCACGGGTGGTGATCGCCAGCGACGATTTCAGCCGGGATTTGGGGGTGCGATTCGGCGTGACCGGCGTCCGGGAGACCGGTGAAGGGCTGAATGCGCTCGGCGGCACTCTGGGGGGAACCGACCAGATCATCGGCAGCGCCGTGGATAACCTGACCAGCACTGGTCAACCCTTCCCGGTCGTGGTGCCGGAACTCGCCGATCGGTTGGGAGTGAATTTCCCGGTGGGGGGACCCAGTCTGGCGCTGGCCATTTTAGGATCGAATTATCTGGTGGATCTGGAACTCTCGGCGCTGCAAGTTGAAGGGCGTGGCGAGGTGGTCTCCAATCCGCGGGTAGTGACCGCGAATCTGACGAAGGCCACGATTTTGCAGGGCCGGCAGATTCCATTTTCAACCGTCAGCGACAGTGGAACCAACGTCGAATTTAAGGACGCCTTCCTGCAGTTGGAGGTCACGCCGCAGATCACGCCGGATGATCGGATTCGGATGGATCTCAAGGTTTCCAAGGACGAGCAAGGCGCGGCCGTGGCCACCGCGACCGGCCTACAAGCCAGCATCGATAAACGCGAAATTGAGACCCAGGTGATGGTGAACAACGGTGAAACCGTGGTGTTGGGCGGCGTGTTCGAACAAACCAAACGCGATGACGCGTCCAAGGTCCCGTTATTGGGTGATATCCCGTTGTTGGGTTATCTGTTCCGCACCACCTCGCGGAGCGAGACCAAACGGGAGTTGCTGATCTTCGTCACGCCGCAGATTCTGCGGGACGGCTCGCTCGCTGATCGGTGAGAAAATTTGAAAAATTGCAGTTGAATCGCGGGGAGGCATAGCCATGCGATCGTTGATGGGCAGGTTGAAAGGGGTATTCGGGTTATTGCTGCTGACCTTGCTCGCGGTCAGTTGGGGGATGGTGGACGCCAACGCCGGATTTTTTTCTAATCGGGGTGGCGGCGGGTTTACCGCGCGCGCGCCGATGACCATCGAGATCAGCGCCGATAAGACGACGCTGCCGCCGAATATCCTCAATGGGCCGGTGCGGATCGGGGGACCTTATACCAACACGATCACCGTCCAGGTCAAGCAGAATGGCCGGATGTTTCCGGCACCCAGCGTGTCGATCGACATCGTGACGGGTCTGAGCGGCGGCGCGTTGTTCTTTCTGGATGGCAACCCCGACAACGAGGACGACGACGGCAATCCGCTGGCATTCCGCCGTCTGGTCTTCGAGGACACGACCGGGGTGGTGACCGGCCACTTTCATGTCTTTGGTGCCCCAGGGACCGTCGTGTTGCGCGCGTCGGCCGCGGATCCGCAGACGGGACAGACGGCCAGCGCGGATTTAGTGCTGACTATTTCTGGTGGGGGCGTCGGTGAGTTCGGTCCCCGTCCGGCGATGGTCAACTTCGTCATGGACCCCACGCCGGTCTACATCCGCACCAACCCCGACGGCACCACGCCCGTACCGCAACGAAACTTCAAGGTGTTCCAGATTTTCGTGCTGGATGATTTCGGGCAACCGATCGATGCGGGCGCGGGCAACATGTTGCGGATCGAGTTGTTGCCGAACCGGCCGAACGGCGGGGAGTGGCTGAGCGCGATCGACGCCAACGGCAACGCGCAGCAAGGAACCTCGATCGTGACCAAGCCCATCGGCGGCGCGGCGACGGTCGTTTTGCACAGCGGCACGGTGCCCGGCACGGTCATGATCGCGGCCACCGCCGACCGCGCCGACAACAACGTGGATAACGGCATTGAGTTCCCGATCACCAATTACGCCACGGTCTCGATCGGGACCGGCGAGCTGACCTCGCTGACGTTCGCCGGGCCGTTCATGGATGCGGTGCGCGCGCGGCGCAACGCGCTGGGCGCGCAACTGATCGATCCGGCGACCCTGGAAAGTCCGTTTTTGGGCGCGCCGACCGGCGCATTGTGGAACGGCATCTTCACCCGCTTCCTTTCGGTCATCGCCAGCGACCCCTACGGTAACCCGCCGCCCGCGGGGACGCCGATCACCTTCCGGTTGATCGACGGGCCGTTGGACATGCTCGCAAACCGCTATCCCGATCAGGGGCACGGTCAGTTTGCCATTACCGGCTTCAACGGCGATCCCCAGGAAGGGAGTTTTGAGTTCTTCGCCCCCAACCGTCAGGCCCTGCGGGTGCTTGGCGACACGCTGAATCCCTTCGTGGTGCCCAACGGCGTGTCGTTCGCGCTGGCCAATCCGGGTTGTCTGCTGGTGTTGCAGGATCCGGAAATCATCAATCCGAACCCGAGCACGATCAACAGCCTGCCTTCGGAAGGCCGACCGGAATACCACGTCGGCAGCCGGATCATCACCGGACGGATGGGGAATATGCTGCTGGTGAACGCGCCGTTCAATCAGACGCAACAGAACGTCGGTGCCAACGTTTGGTATACGGTCGGCTGCCCGCCCCACAAGGGCAACGTGATGAATTTCAACCAGATCATTAGCCCGGTGTTCGGAGCCGGCGAGGTCATCGTGACCACCGACGCCAGCGGGATCGCCAGTACCGTCATGAACTATCCGGCCAGTCAGGTCGGACGGCGGTTCATGGTGGTCGCCGAATCGGTCGGCGGCAAAGTCGGCGCGGTGATGACCCATTGGTATCTGGGGATTCCCAACGGGAATTTGATTCTGGTGCAGCCTGCGGCCGGTCTGCAAGAGGACGGTAGTGCCGTGGTCGTGATACCGCCGGGCACCGGGATCAATCAGCCGATCACCCTGCAATTGTTCGATGGTGGGGTGGACACCGACGGCGACGGGATTCCCGATGCCTTTACCCCGGTGCCAGGGGTGCCCATCACGGTGGAAGTGGTGATCAACGACCCCACGGAGAGCGCCGCGATTGTCGCGGAGCAGAACCTGGCGGTCGCTCGGGTGGTGTTTGAGGCTTTCGAACAGGCCAATCCAGGCGTCTGTGATTTGGTTCTTACCGATCCGGCGGCGGCTCCCGCGCCACGGGATCCAGAACGCTGTGGTCAGCGGCAAGCGTTGGCGGCCGCCGTGGATCAGGCGACGACCGCCGCCGTCGCCGCACGCACGATCGCCAATCTATACAATCCCACGGCTAAGGTGGTTCCGGCGACTTTGACGAGTGTGGGGGGAGGCTTTGTCAATGCCGTTCTCGAAGTCAACGACCTACCGCTTGGGGGCAGCGTGGACTTCTTGTTCTCGACCATCGGCCCGGATGTCAGCAGCAATAGGCTACGCATCACGGTACAGACGCCACAGCCCGAAGAGCCGCCGCCGAATGGTGATGAATAATGCTGTAGGCTCGGCCAGTGGACGGTAGTTGGCGGTAATGGATGAAAAAAACCGGCGGCGACCCCGCCGGTTTTTTTATGGGTGAATGATCGAATGATCATAGAGTCGGACCCATGCCGGTTGTGAAAACTCCCCTCCTTGGACAAGGAGGGGTGGCGCGTAGCGCCGGGGTGGTTCGACCGCGGGAGCAAACCCCCCC
>REEE01000117.1 GCA_007695245.1 Candidatus Competibacteraceae bacterium
CGCCGGAGAATGTCCGAGCCGCCGTGGCGATTCTGGAAGGTGCGTCACGATCCGGTCACGCCGACCCCGAGGGGGTGGACGCAAAGCAAGGCTAACCACTTGAAAGGATTGGTCGGGGTGACAGGATTTGAACCTGCGACTCCTGCCTCCCGAAGGCAGTGCTCTACCAGGCTGAGCTACACCCCGAATGAAGAGAGAAACTAATAGCGGCGGTTGACTGCGAAACCGGCCAAACCGATGAGCGCATCCTTGGCGGATGAATCCTGGAGCGGCTCCAGGTCGGCGATGGCGGACTCGGCTTCCGCGGCGGCAAGACGCGCAGTATAGTCCAGCGCACCGGTCGACTCAATAGTGCGCGTTACGATATCCAGTTGCTCCAAACCGCCATGTTCGATCGCCGCGCGGATGATCTGGACCTCGTCGCGAGCGCCGTGGCGCATGGCGTGAATCAAAGGTAGGGTCGGCTTGCCCTCGGCCAGGTCGTCCCCGATGTTCTTGCCCAGTTCCGCGCTGGAGGCGCTGTAGTCCAGCACGTCGTCGATCAACTGGAACGCCGTGCCCAGACGCCGGCCGTAGCGGGCCAGCGCCTGTTCCTCGGCGCGCGGCCGACCCGCCAGCACCGCGCCGAGCTGCGCGGCGGCTTCGAACAGTTTGGCGGTTTTAGCGTGGATCACCGCCATGTAGCGCTCTTCGCTGGTGTCGGGATCGTGGCAATGGAGCAGTTGCAGCACCTCGCCCTCGGCGATGGCGTTGGTCGTGTCGGCCAGGATTTCCATCACCCGCAGGCTACCGATGCCGACCATCATTTGAAACGAACGGGAATAGAGGAAATCCCCCACCAGCACGCTGGCCTGATTGCCCCAAATCGCGTTCGCCGTCTCCCGGCCCCGGCGCAGGCTGGATTCATCCACCACGTCGTCGTGCAGCAGGGTCGCGGTGTGGATGAATTCGACGATGGCGGCGGCGGCGATGTGGTCACGGCCCGCGTAGCCGCAGGCGCGCGCCGCCAGCAACACGGCGACGGGCCGCAACCGCTTGCCGCCGCTGTCGATGATGTAGCCGGCCAACTGGTCGATCAGCGCCACGTCGGAATGCAACTGCCGGCGGATCAGGGCGTCGACGGCGTCCAGGTCATCAGCGATGGGCGCGCGAATCTGTTCGATATCCATGGGAAAGGTAGTTTTGACGGAAACGCTGGCCATGCTACGGATTGGTGGGAACAGGGTCAAGGCGAGCGCCAGGGCCGCGCCACGAACGGGAAGAGTTTGACCTGGACGGGGCGCATCGCTAATATGAATCGCTTGAGTCGGGACGGACGATCCGGATGCTATCGTTCACTGCCGAGCCGGCAGAATCAGAAGTAGAAAATTTTGGAGATTTCGCCATGTACGCTGTCATCAAGACCGGAGGCAAGCAATACCGGGTCACCGAAGGCCAGACCCTCAAGGTCGAGAAACTCGAAGTCGAGGAAGGGGCCTCCGTGGAGTTCGACACGGTGTTGATGGTCGCCGACGGCGACCGGATTCAAGTCGGCGCGCCCTATCTCGAAGGCGCCCGGGTCACCGCCACCGTGGAATCCCAGGGGCGAGGACCGAAGATTCGAATCGTCAAGTTCCGGCGCCGCAAGCACTACCGTAAGACCCAAGGCCACCGGCAGTCGTTCACGGAACTGCGCATCAGCGGCATCAGCGGCAGCAGCGACAGCGGCGGCATGGGCCAGGTGGGTGGGGTCGAGGGGTTCTCCGACGCAGCGGCGTTCCAGGCGACGCCGAATCCAGAGGGTTGAGTCATGGCACACAAAAAAGCGGGCGGCAGCAGCCGCAATGGACGCGATTCCCAGTCGAAGCGCTTGGGCGTCAAGCTGTTCGGCGGCCAACTGGCGCGCGCCGGCAACATCATTATCCGGCAGCGCGGCACCAAGTTCCATCCCGGTCGAAACGTCGGCTGCGGCGTCGACTATACCCTGTTCGCCAAGGTCGATGGGCACGTGGTGTTCGAGACCAAGGGTCCCTTCAAGCGCAAGTATGTGAACATCCAGCCGGCGTCATGAACCACCAACGGCTCGGGTCGGTGGAAAGCCCCGCTTGGGGCTTTTATTTTGCCTGGGATTTGAGGACATTGCGATGAGATTCGTCGATGAAGTCACCATCCGCGTCGAAGCCGGCGACGGCGGCGACGGCTGCGTCAGTTTCCGGCGGGAGAAATATATTCCCCTCGGCGGTCCCGACGGCGGCGACGGCGGCGACGGCGGCGACATCGACCTGCAAGCCGACCCCGAATTGAATACCCTGGTCGATTATCGCTACACACGCCTATTTCGTGCCGAACACGGTCGAAAAGGCATGGGCAGCAACTGCACCGGCCGGGGCGGCACGAACTTGACTTTGGTGGTGCCGGTCGGGACGGTCGCCTACGATGCCGACACCGGGGAACTCATCGGCGATCTGATCGAGCCGGGCCAGCGGCTGCGGGTGGCGCGGGGCGGGTTTCACGGGCTGGGCAACACCCGCTACAAGAGCAGCACCAACCGCGCGCCGCGCCAATCCAAACCGGGCACGCCGGGAGAAGCGCGCAATCTACGGCTGGAACTGAAAGTCATCGCCGACGTGGGTCTGCTGGGCCTGCCCAACGCCGGCAAGTCGACCCTGATTCGCGCCGTGTCCGCCGCCCGGCCCAAGGTGGCCGATTATCCTTTCACCACGCTGCATCCCAACCTGGGCGTGGTGCGAGCCGGGCCCTACAAGAGTTTCGTCATGGCCGACATTCCAGGGCTGATCGAAGGTGCCGCCGACGGCGCGGGACTGGGCATCCAGTTTCTCCGCCACCTGTCCCGCACCCGGCTATTGTTGCATCTGGTGGATGTCTCGCCCTACAGCGACAGCGGCGATCCGGTGCGGGATGTCGAGGTCATTCTCGGCGAACTGCATCGCTACAGCGCCGAACTGGCGGCGCGCGAGCGCTGGCTGGTGTTCAACAAGCTGGATTTGTTAGCGCCGGAGGAACGCGCGGCGCGCATCGCGGAACTCACGGCGGCGCTGGAATGGACCGGTCCGGTGTTCGAGATCGCCGCGGTGAACGGCGAGGGTACCGAGGCGCTGGTGCGAGCGGTGATGGCGCGACTCGAGGAGCGGCAGCGGACGGCGGCGGAGACGCCGGCGGATGCGGACGCGGATGAGGGAGCGGATGAGGGAGCGGATGATGTTCGGCAAGAAGACGCGTGAACAATTGGGCGCGACCCAGCGCTGGGTGATTAAAATCGGCAGCGCGATGATCACCAACGACGGGCAGGGGTTGGATCAATTCTCCATCGAGGCCTGGGTGGCGCAGATGGCGGAACTGCACCACGCCGGACGGGAACTCCTGCTGGTCAGTTCCGGCGCGATCGCCGAAGGCGTCAGGCGGCTGGGCTGGCGGGAGCGGCCGACCGCGCTGGCCGACCTGCAAGCGGCGGCGGCGGTGGGGCAGATGGGGCTGGCGCAGTCCTGGGAAGCGGCGTTCGAGCGCCACGGCATTCGCACCGCGCAGATCCTGCTGACTCACGAGGACGCCGCCGACCGCCAGCGCTATCTCAACATCCGCAACACCCTGCGCACCCTGCTGCGGCTGCGAGTGATCCCGGTCATCAACGAAAACGATACGGTGGCGTTCGAGGAAATCCGCTTCGGCGATAACGATACCTTGGGTGCGCTGGTGGCGAATCTGGTCGAGGCCGAGCTGTACGTGATCCTCACCGACCAGCAGGGGCTGTACGACCGCAATCCCCGGCAGTTTCCGGAAGCCGGTCTAATCGCGGAAGGGCGGGCCGGCGATGCGGCGCTGGAAGCGATGGCCAGCGGGGTCGGCGCTCTGGGCAGCGGCGGGATGACGACCAAGCTGCGCGCGGCGGCCAAGGCAGCGCGTTCCGGGGCCTTTACCCTGTTGGCCTGGGGCCGGGAACCGGAGGTGCTCAGGCGGGTGGCGGCCGGGGCGGAACTGGGCACCCTGCTGCGCCCGAGTCAGAGCCGGCTGGCGGCGCGCAAGCAATGGCTGGCGGTGCAACTCCAAGTCGCGGGTCGGCTGCATCTGGACGCCGGCGCGGTGCGGGCGCTGCGCGCGGATGGCAAGAGCCTGCTGCCGGTGGGCGTGACCGCGCTCGAAGGCCGATTCAACCGCGGCGATCTGGTGTCGTGTCTGGACCCCAACGGGGTCGAGGTGGCGCGTGGCTTGGTCAACCACGATGCCGAGCAGGCGCTCTTGCTCATCGGCAAGAATACCCGGCGCATCGAAGCGCTGCTGGGACCGGTCAACGACCCGATCCTGATCCATCGGGACAATCTGGTGCTGGTGTAGCCAGCGCTAGCGCTCGCCGGTCGGTTCCGGTGCCGCTGGCGATGACGCTCCGCGCCGGCGGCGCAGCATCAGGCGCGAAACGAGCAATCCAATCTCAAACAGCAGCCATACCGGCAGTGTCAGCAGCACCTGCGAGATCACATCCGGCGGGGTCAACAGCGTACCGATGCCGAGGGCGCCGAGCACGACCAGCGGCCGTTTGGCGGCCATGGCGTCGGGCGTAATGACTCCAGCCAAGGCCAGGATCACGGTCGCAACCGGTACCTCGAACGCGACCCCGAAGGCAAAAAACAGCGTCAGCACGAAATCGAGGTAGGCGTTGATATCGGTCATCACCGCCACGCCCTCGGGGGCGGTGCCGGTCACGAAGGCGAAAAACAGCGGCATGATGGCGAAGTAGGCGAAAGCCATGCCCGCGTAGAACAGCAGGGTGCTGGACGCCACGATCGGCAGCACCAGCCGTTTCTCCCGCTGGTACAGCCCCGGCGCCACGAAGGCCCAGATCTGGTAGAGAATCCAGGGCATGGTGATGTAGATCGCCAGCACCAGGCTGAGCTTGATCGGGGTCAGAAACGGCGACAGCACTTCGATGGCGATCATGGTGCTCTGCGCCGGCAGATGGCTCAACAAGGGGCCGGCCAGCGCGGTATAAATCGGGTTGGCGAACGGCAGCAGCGCCAGGAATACGATCAGAATGCCGACGATCATGCGCAAGATGCGGCTGCGCAACTCGATCAGATGGCTGACGAGCGGTTGGGCGTGGTGGGTGTCTGTCACGGGTTGGAATTCGACGCGGGGGGAGCGGGTGGAGTCGGGGCTGACGAGACCGACGCGGCGGGCGACGGCGCGGTCGGAGCCGACTCGGGTTTTTGCAACCGGACCGGAGAAGAGTCGATCGCCGCGGGTTCCTCTGGAGCGGATGGCGAATAGGGTGGGGGCGAGGTCGGCATGCCGGGACGCCAATCGGGCGGTGGTCCCAGATCTTTGAGATCCTCCTCAAATTCGCGCCGCGCCGTCTTGACCCGATCGGCCAGATCCTGCACTTCTTTCAGTCCCGTCTGCTGGCGCAACGACTGTTTGAGTTCCTCCAGATGCAGTTCCCGATCGACGTCAGCCTTGACCTCGGCCACCATCCGGCGGGCCTTGCCCAGCCACAACCCGGCCTTGCGCGCCAAACCGGGCAGTCGCTCGGGACCGACCACGATCAGCGCCACCACGCCGATCATAACCAGTTCCCAGAAGCCAATTTCGAACATGCGTGCGTGCCCGGTTAGACCTTGTCCCGTTGTTCCTTGGGCAGAGGATCGGCGGACAGGGTCGCTGAATCGCCGAGTCGGGCTTGCGCCTGCGGCGTCTCGCCGGCGGCGGTTTCTTCGGGGTTTTCCGGCTTGGCGCCTTCCTTCATGGAGTTCTGGAAGCCGCGGATGGCGCTGCCCAGATCCGTGCCCAGATTGCGCAACCGGCTGCCGCCGAACAGGATCAGAACGATGACGAGAACGAGCAGTAGTTCCCAGATGCCGATACTCATAAGCGTGACCTCGATGGAAGGCTAAAGGGCTCAAGGTTAAAGGGTAAAGGTTAAAGATTGAAGACAGTCATGGTGAATGGGTCGGGCCGCGCCGGCCACTTAGCCGGCGGCGCGGGCGGCTTTCTCGGTCAGGCCGGAAACGCCGAAGCGGCGATGCAATTCGTTCAGGACCGCGTCCGGCCCCAGTCCCTGGTGGGCCAGCATCACCAGGGTATGAAACCAGAGATCGGCGGTTTCCCGCACCAAATGTTCGGGGTCGCCGTTCTTGGCGGCCAGCAGGGTCTCGGCGGCCTCCTCGCCGACTTTCTTGAGAATGGCGTCCAGGCCCTTGGCGTACAGGCGGGCGACGTAGGAACTGTCGGGATCGGCCTGCTTGCGCGCTTCCAGGATGGCCGCCAGCTCGCGCAGGATGTCGTCGCTCATGAACCGTAGATCTCGTGAGGTTCTTTCAGGACCGGGTCGGTAGTCACCCACTCACCATCGCGCAATTCGAGGAAAAAACAGCTTTGCCGGCCGGTGTGGCAGGCGATGCCGCCGAGTTGTTCGATCTCCAGCAACAGCACGTCGTGGTCGCAGTCCAGCCGGATGTTTCGCACCTTCTGGGTGTGGCCGGAGGTTTCGCCCTTATGCCAGAGCTGTTGTCGGGAGCGGGACCAGTACACCGCCTCGCCGCATTCCAAGGTGTGCCGCAACGACTCCCGGTTCATCCAGGCCATCATCAGCACCCGGCCGCTGCCGGCGTCCTGGGCGATGGCGGGGATCAATCCATCCGCCGTCCATTGGATGCGTTCCAGCCAGTCGTCGGTCATTAGCCTA
>REEE01000116.1 GCA_007695245.1 Candidatus Competibacteraceae bacterium
CCGGGCTGACCGGCGCGGAGGACCCCCCGTGACGCGCGGTCCCCTGCCGTCCCTGACCCTGGCCGTGGCCCTGGCCCTGCTCCCGCTCGGGGCGCGGGCCTGGGAGGAGGAGCGGGCGCTGGCCTGGATCGTCGCCCACAGCCCGCTGTTGCAGGCCCAACGGGCGGTGACCCAGGCCCACCAGCCGCCGAACGGCCTGCGCCGGGTGCTGGAACACACCTCGGTGTACGCCCGCGCCGCGTCGGGAACCTCGTCCACGGTGTCGGACAGCGGCGAGACCACCACCGCCGACCCGCTGACCGTGGGCATTCAGGTGACCATCCCGCTGGCGTCGCCGCGCGAGCAACGCGAGTTCGCCGCCCAGGCCCTGGCCGAAGCCACCCGCATCGACCAGGTGCGGGGCCGGGCGCTGGCCGACCTGGCGCAGTTGCGGGAGCTGGAAGCGGAACGGGCCGCCGTCGGGGAACGGCTGGACTTCTATCAGTCGAAAGCCGACTGGTTGCAGGAGCGGATCGCCAAAGGCTACGAGGGCGACGTCGGCGCGCTGTGGGACGTGGCCCAGCAGCAGAACGCCGAGGCGGCGGCGCTGGAGCGCCTGGACCTGCGGCTGACCGCCCAGCGCCGGCAGGTGGCGCACCACGCCGGGGACCGCTGGGAGCCACTGTTCGACTACCTGGCCGCGCGCGGCCCGCTGCCGGAGTGAGGGGAACGGGAATCGCCGGTGTCCGCTTTCACCTTTCATCGTTCACCGCAACCCATCGGCCCGCATGTTGTGGTTCGATGCGTCCTGGATGCAATATATTGTGGTTTCTTGACGATCCGGCGGATCTTTCAGGCGATTTCGGGGGACGCTCGCGGGCTCGAAACACAACAGGATGTGTTTTGCTATCCTCTTGACGTCTATAGGTAGTCGCTGAGTCGTGACCTTTCAGCTTTCACCGCCCAAGGAGCGCCGCCGATGATGAATAGTATATATTATTCAGATAGTTAATCAATAAACTGAACTGAACCAGTGCCGGTGGATGCGAAGAAAAAGGAATTAGTCGGTCCGTTCGCCAATCGCGGACGAGAGTACCAGCGCAAAGGGTGCCCCGAAGCGGTGCGGACCCACGATTTTCCTGACCAAGAACTCGGCAAGGTGTGTCCCTATGGGGTGTATGATCTGACCGACAACCGGGGCTGGGTCAGTGTGGGGGTCGATCACGACACCGCGCAATTTGCGGTCGAATCGATCCGGCGCTGGTGGCGCCGCATGGGGCGGGGATGCTATCCCCGTGCGCAGGCCCTCTTGATTACGGCGGATGGCGGCGGGAGCAACGCCAGCCGCCATCGGCTCTGGAAAGTGGAGCTGCAAAAACTGACCGACGATACCGGATTAGCGATCTACGTCCGCCACTTTCCACCGGGTACCAGCAAATGGAACAAGATCGAGCATCGGCTGTTCTGCCACATTACGGAGAATTGGCGGGGTCGCCCGTTGATCAACCACGAAATGATTGTCAACTTGATCGGCCATACCACCACGAAGACGGGCCTCACGATCCAAGCGGAATTAGATCAAAACACGTATCCGACCGGCATCACGGTCAGTGACCAAGACCTTCGCTCTATCAACCTCATTCCCGCAAAATTCCATGGTAAAGATTGGAACTACACCATCAAACCTCGACAGCAGGCATAAAAAACGGCCAGTTATTTATTTACGATGACTAAGCAACAGCACCCTCTATTCCGCACAGCAATCAAGAGGAACTCCCATGGCGAAAACCCCGAAAGCCAAAGACCCCGGCAGCCACATCGTCCTCAACGGCAGGACGCTGGAACTGACTAAAAGCGCGACGGACTTTTCCGTGCTGGCACCGCTGCAACGGGTGATCGGAACCACCGGCCTCGAAAGCGCCGAGCCGCTGGCGTCGCGGATCACCCGCGCCCACGCCGCCGACCCGCAAGCGCGCGACGACGCGATGACGGCGGTGCGCGAGGCCAGCGTCGCCCACCACATCTACGAGGTCGCGGACACCGGCGAGGAGATCGTCATCGACGATCACCTCATCCTCGAGCTGTGTCAGGAAAACCCGGCGCTCTTGCAGGAGATCATCGATGAGTACCAGCTGGAACACACCACCACGATGGGCGGCGCCCACGTCCTGCGGGTGACCGCCGCCACCGGCCGCAATCCGTTGAAGGTGGCGAACGAGCTGGCGACGCGCGAGGGGGTCATCTCGTGCGCTCCGCAACTGCTGTTGCCGATGGTGCGTCAGGACGCGGCGCTATTCCGCGAGCAATGGTATCTCGCCGGCAACCTGATCGGCAGCCCCGATGTCGCCTCAGGGGCCGACGTGCGGGCGCCGGAGGCCTGGTCGATGACCACCGGCAACCCGGACATCGTGGTCGCGGTCATCGACGACGGCTTCGATCTCGGCCATCCGTCGTTCGCCGCCACGCGGCTGCATCCCGACGGGATCGACTTCGAGGACAACAATCCGCAGCCGCTGCCGGTCGACGGCGACTATCACGGCACGCCGGTGGCCAGCATCGCCGTCGGCGGCCACGGCACGGCGGCGATGAAGGGCATCGCCCCCCACTGCACCTTCCTGCCCGTGCGCATCGGTTTCGGGCCGGGCTCGCGGCCGATCGATATCCTCGAAGTGTTCCGCTACGTCTCACAGCGCGCCGACGTCGTCAACTGCAGCTTCGGCTTCCCACCGAGCAGCTTCGACCGGATGTCGCCGGCCTTCCGCCGGGCGTTGACCCAACTCACCGAGACCGGCGGGCGCCGCGGCAAAGGCCTCGTCATCGTCTTCGCCGCCGCCAACGACGACGCGCCGACGCTGCTGCCGGCCCACCAGAACAGCAACGGCGTGCTGTTCGCCTCCGGCAACCGGATCGGCGCCATCCCGGCCGGCCAGCCGGTGTTTTCCGGCTACCCGATGACGCCGGGCGTGATCGTCGTCGCCGCGATGTCGTCGCTGAAGCGCAAGTCGGGCTACTCATCGTGGGGGCAGCACATCACCGTCGCCGCGCCGTCGAACAACCTGCACTACATCCCTGCGTTTGTGCCGCCGGGCAGCGATCCGCGCCGCGACCGGTTCGTCGCCCACTACCGCGGCCTCGGCCAGATCGCCAGCGTCAACCGCCCGGGCCAGGGCGCGCCCTTCAGTCCGATCGCCCGCTTCGACAATCCGGCGACGCCGAACCTGCAGGAGAACATCTACACGCGCGAGTTCGGCGGGACGAGCGGCGCCGCGCCGGTGGTCGCCGGCCTCGCGGCGCTGATCCTCTCGGTCAACCCGCACCTGACGGCGGCCGAGGTCAAGCAGATCCTGATGGAGACGGCCGACCGCGATCTCGACCCGGCTCTCGACCTCGCCGACGATCCGAACGTGCAAGGACTATCGGGGGCCTTCGTCGGCGAGCGCTCGCTGTTCTTCGGTTCGGGCAAGGTCAACGCCTTCCACGCCGTCCGCCGGGCGCAAGCGCTCAATCCCGCGCCGAGCGACGGCCCACCGGCGGCCACCCGCTTCTTCGGCGAGCGGCGGCCGGCCCTGGCCATCCCCGACCGCAACCCGCAGGGCGTCAGCAGCAGCCTGACCTGCGCGCTCGTCGGGCGGCTCGCCGACATCGAGGTGGCGATCGACATCACCCACACCTATCGCGGCGATCTGCGCGTCGCGCTGATCAGCCCGGAAGGCTTCATCGCCGAACTGCACGAGGTGGACAGGAGCGACAGCGCGCGGGACTTGATCGCCACGTTCGCGCCGGCGAACCAGCCGGACCTGGCGAACTGGGTGCGCGGCGGCGTGGCGGTCGACGGGCGCTGGACGCTCAGCGTGTCCGACCGGTTGTTCCGCGATGTCGGGACGCTGAACGCCTGGTCGCTGGAACTGCGGGTGGCGGCGCTCTGACCGCCGCGCACACGCCGGGCCAGCCGGTCGAGCTGCGAAAATCCTGGCTACGGACGCCGGCACCGAGATCCCGCGCAGCGCCGCGCGCAGTTCGAGGACGTCAGTCATTGGCCAGCTCCGGCAGGGCGTCGATCACTCCCTGAACGAACGGTCCGAGCGCCAGATCGATGCGGTGTCGTCCACTCCCCCCGCACTGCGACCGAGCAGCGGGGCGAATTCCTGGAAGCGGGCATTCCAGCGCACGCGCATCGGGAAGTGCGGCGCGTCCTCGTTGTGCAGATCGAACGTGAACGCATCGTCCGGGGGGATGATTCGGCGAGCGGGAAGTCCTTCAGGCCCGTACTCGTGAACTCGTAGAAGTCTTCAAACGCATCGGTGCGCTGACGAGCGCCGTGTTGATCTACCGTGCTGCCCTTGTTGTGGAATATCTGCTTCAACCAAAAGCACGCCACCGAAGAGTTCAGCAGCCCGAGCAGCGCGAGATGATCGTCCTCGCTGGCCCCGACCCCGGCCCTCTCCCAGGGGGAGAGGGAGTGACGATAGGGCCAGTTCAAAGAAGCGCTCGGTGAACGGCGCGCCCAGCGAATATTTCCTATGGCAACTGGCATACCGCCACCGATAGGCCGCGTTCAGCGCCGCGCCCTTCACCGTGATGTACGGCGGATTGCCCACCACCGCGTGATACTGCCGCCCCAGAATGCGTTGCACCTGCGCCAGGTCTTCGAAGAAGGTATGCAGCCCCGGCAGCGCCCCGGCGTCGCGGAAGCACGCCAGCAGGTAGTCGCGGTCGCTCTCCAGCGGGCGGGCGCAGCTCGCCCGGGGTGTGTTCTTCTCCCAGGCTTTCGCCAGCGCCAACGTATTGGAATTCTGCATGTTGTTGACGAGCGGTGCCGCGACGCCATCGATCGTCGGCAGGTCCTGGCGAACGGTGGGCAACAGCAACCAGACTCCGGGCGTACGGTCGGGACGGCCCGCCTTCTCCTCCATCTCGGTGATCAGCGTCGTCGATGAATTCGAAGTGGGTCCAGACGCGCCAGGGATTGCGGTCGGGCAAATGGTCGCGCAGCCAGTCCAGCGCTTCGCGCTCCCAAGCGAAGTTGGACTCGGCGATGACCTGCCAACGGGCGTCGCCGAGCGTCACCGGTTCACCTCGCCGCCGTCCTGGACATACTCGAACAGGTCGCCGACCTGACAGTGGAAGAGCCGGCAGAGCCGCTCGATGGCCGGGAGATCGACCCGGGTGGCCGTCCCCTTGTAGAGGGCGGCGATCGTGCTGCGATTCAGCCCCGTGCGCCGCGAAACATCCGCGATGCGAAGCTGGTCTCGGCCCATGAGGGTGGATAGGTGGCAGCGAATCATTGTTATCTGTCCGGGGTGATGCGCAGCATAGCAGGATGATTTTTGTCTTGACGATGGGGTCCACCATACCCGGCACCATGGCGCTCCCGACAGGGTATGGTTACAATGAGTGAACTCAGTTAGCAACTAGATTTTCAATCATGATCATCCTGAACATCCACGAAGCAAAAACTCATCTCTCCCGCTACCTGGATGCCTTGCGGCAGGGGGAGACTATCCTGTTGTGCAAGCGTAACCGTCCCATCGCGGAAATCCGACCCTTGCCGGCGCCAAGCACGGAGCCGCGCCCCATCGGTTTGGGCAAGGGCGAGTTCACGGTGCCTCCCCGCTTCTTCGAACCCTTACCCGAGGATCTGGTGGCCAGGTTCATGGGACTGGAACCATGAGGCTGTTGCTGGATACCTGTACTTTCCTCTGGATCGTGGGCGACGAACCGGCGCTTTCCGCACGGGCGCGCGCGCTGTTCGCTCGAGCCGACCACGAGGTTTTCCTCAGCGTGGTCTCGGTTTGGGAGATCGTCGTCAAGCACCAACTGGGGCGGCTGCCGTTGCCCGCGCCGCCGCGCGCCTTTGTCTCCGGTCATCGGGAACGGCATCGCATCGCGGCGCTTCCCTTGGAGGAGGACGCGATATTCCAACTGCCCGCGCTCCCGGATCGGCATAAGGACCCGTTCGACCGGATGTTGGTTTGTCAGGCGGTCCATCACGGTCTGACCCTGCTCACACCCGATCCCTTGATCCAGCAGTATCCCGTCGCTCATACGTGGTGATTCCCGCAAACACCGTCCCAGCCACCCCGCCGCTCAGTCCCACGCCAGCCGATTGGGCACCAGCCTGACCGAGCCGCGCCGTCCAACGCCACTGTTCGAACTATCGGTCGTTAAGGGTTCTTTAAAAACAAAAACAACAACAACAAGAGGGTGGGGGGCGAAGCCCCTTTGTTGTTGTTTTTGTTTAATAATGTTTTTGTTTAGACAAGAAAAAGTGCAATTAAATCAATTGGTTATTTTTCATTATGCAGACATGGGATGGGTTACTTACAGACATGGGATGGGTTAGTACAGACTTGGGATGGGTTACTTACAGACATGGGATGGGTTATGTACAGACTTGGGATGGGTTAGTACAGACTTGGGATGGGTTGTCATGAACGGGTTGGACTTTCATCGTCGGAGGTGTCCAGACCCGATGGCGATGACCGTTAGTACAGACTTGGAATGGGTTCGACGAGATACGGGTCAGGCGGTATGGTTTTGGCGGCTGGCGCGGGGTATTCGCGAAGGGTTCGAGGAGGTGCGGGAGAGGTTGGCCGCGTCCGCCGGGGTCCCGCTGGAGACCCGAACCAGCGAACGGGTCGACTTTGGGGAGGTGGGTTGAGGCCATGAAGGGTGATCCACAGACTTG
>REEE01000115.1 GCA_007695245.1 Candidatus Competibacteraceae bacterium
CCTGCCGCCAGACGGCGGCCTGGTTGCAAACCGGTTTCGACCCGGGGCCGATCGCGGTCAACGTCTCGATGGTCGAGTTCCGCGACAAGGATTTTCTCGCCGGGGTCCGCGCCACCCTCAACGACACCGGACTGGACCCGCGCCACCTCGAACTCGAACTGACCGAAAGCGGGCTCATGCAGGACACGGGCACGACGATAGCCAACTTGCGCGCGCTCAAGGACCTCGGCGTGCGGCTGGCCGTCGATGACTTTGGCACGGGCTATTCCAGTCTGAGCTATCTGCGGCGGTTCTCGCTCGACACGCTCAAGATCGACCAGTCGTTCGTGCGGGACATCGGCGGCGATACCGAGGAAGCCGCCCTCGTCAGCACCATCATCGCGCTGGGCCAGAGCCTCAAGCTGGGAGTGGTGGCCGAGGGCATCGAAACGCAGCCACAGCTCGCCTTCCTGCAAGCCCGGCACTGCGCCGAGGGGCAGGGCTTTTTCTTCAGTCATCCCGTGGCGGCCGAGGCGTTCGCCACCTTGCTGGAGAGCGGTCTCTATCAGCAGGCCAGGGCCTTTTAAGGCGATTTTTGATCAAACAGTTGGAAGGCTGGTGCCAGCGCGCCGAGGAGAGCGGGATTCTCGCCCTGCAAGAATTTTCCCAGAAATTGCGCTGCTACGACTGACGCCCGAGCGGTCGAACCCTCCCGGCGCTGCGCGCCACCCCTCATCATCCGAGGCCGGAAATTCGTATTCGATGGGTTTTTGAAGGATTATCCGGCTCGAAACCGCCGCACCAACCGTCCCAGCCGGCGCACCGCCGCCGGAGGAGCGGTCGGGCCGTAGCGCAACGCCGCGTACAGGCGCGCGATTTCCCGCGCCGGCGCCGCCAGTTCCGGGCGGTGCGTCGCCACCCGCTCGGTGAAATCCAGCGGTCCCTCGCCCGCGCCGCGCGCCAGCCCGCGCCGGGCCAGCCGGGCGCAGAACCGCTGCCAGGCGCGCACCACCGGATCGCGCGCCCACCGACCGCGCCAGCGTAGCACCGCGAAGATCAGGCCGAGGACGGCCAGCGCGCCGATCATGGCCACCGTCATCTCCCGCCAGTCCACCGGCCCGAAGCCCAGTCCGGACAGCCATTCCTTCTGTCGGTCGGGACCGTAGGCCAGCACCCATTCGTTCCAGACGATATTGAGCGAGTCCCAGGTCAGCGCCAACTGCCGCAGCCATTGCCCGTCGCCGCCCCGGCGCATCAGGAACGGCAGCTCGTTCTGATCGAGCACGGCGGCGTATAACCCCTCCTGCACCCGGTTCGGAGCCACCGCGCCGGTGGGGTCCACCCGGACCCAACCGCGCTCCGCCAGCCAGACCTCGGCCCAGGCGTGGGCGTCGGCCTGGCGGATGATCAGGTATCCCCCCATCCGGTTCAACTCGCCCCCCTGATAGCCGGTCACGACCCGGGCTGGCACCCCCCCCGCCCGCATTAGAAACACGAAAGCGTTGGTGTAATGCTCGCAGAAGCCCTCCCGGGTGCGGAACAAAAAATCATCCACGATCTCGGCGCGAAGCAGCGGCGGCGTCAGGGTGTAGTAGAACGGTTGCTCTCGAAACAGGGTCAACGCGGCCTCGACCAGCGCTTCGGGCCGGGCGTCGCGCTGCCGCCACTCCTCGACCAGGGCGCGGGCGCGGGCGTTGCCGCGCGGTGGGAGGCGCAGGGCGCGGAAGCGTTCCGCCGCCGTCAACTCGCCAGTCCGGTAGGTCAAATACGACCGCATCTCGTAGCGATACGCTTCGTTGACCGGCTGATCGCGCAGCAATTGGAACGATGCGGTCATCCCGGCGCGCGGCGGCAGGGTCGCCGGCAAATCCAGCGCGAACAGCCAGAGCCGATTGCTGGGTTCCAGAATGACCGAGTAATCCACCGGCGGGCCTTCCGCCGTGAACGGGACTGGCGTTTTGGAGGGCAGCTCATCAATGCGGGTCCAGCGCCGGCCGTCGAAGTTCCACAGCACCGGCCCGCGCCAGTAACGCTGGTTGGGAGGGGGGATGGCCCCGGTAAAACGGACCCGGAACGCCACGGCGTCGGACTGGCTGAGTTCGCTGATGGTCCCGGGCATCATTTCGTCGGACAGTCCGGTGCGGCCCTGATGGGCGTCCTTCGGCAAACCCCACAGCGGGCCGGGGATGCGTGGGAACAGCACGAACAGGATCAGCATCACCGGAATCGCCACGAGCAACATCCGGCCCGCCAGCCGCAGCGGGGCGAGCGCCGTCAGTCCGGCGTGCTGGCGATGGATCATCATCTGGGCCGCCAGCAGGATCACGACCACCATCAGCAGATAAGCGACCATCAGGATTTCCTGGCTGTAGAGCAGATGGCTCATCACCAGCAGGTAGCCCAGAAACACCAACACCACCCCGTCGCGCAACGCTCGGGATTCCAGCAGCTTGCAGGCGGTCATCGCGGTCAGCAGCGCGACCCCGGCCTCACGGCCCAGCAGGGTTCGGTAGTCGACGAACACGGCGGTCCCGGCCAGAATCACCAGGATCAGTAGCAACCAGCGGGGCGGCAGCGGCTTGTCGCGCAGGGCGAGCAGCCAGCGCCAGCCCGCGAGCAGGACGAACAGCCCGATCAGCCAGACCGGCAGTTCCCACGCGTGCGGCGCGACCGCCAGCGCCAGCATGACCAGCAGCCAGTTCAGCGCCAGCGGACTGAGCGGTTCGGTCGGCGGCAAGCTTGCTTTTTCAGGTTTTTTTTGACGCCATGGCATCGGCGGTCATCCCGGTGAGGATGGGCTTGGCACCCACGTCTGAAGCGTTAGTCTTTCAACCGGATCAGGCCGACATCACCAAACCACCCGGGTGCCGCGCGCCACCATTCTCGCCCAGGCGGACCGATCGGTCGCGCGCTGGGGTACTGGCCAGACCCAGATGGCTGGCGACAAAAGCGGCGCTGGCCAAACCGGTGGCGAGAAGCGCGGTGTCCGTCACGATGCCTCCATTCAGTCGCGCGGCAGGGCGCTGGCGAACTCCTGTAACGCGATATGCATGTCGATGGCGTAACCGATTCCTTCAAATTTGTGCGTGATACGCTTCATCGTATTGATCCCGACCACCCGCCCGTCGGCCAGCACCAGGGGACCACCGCTGTTGCCTGGATAAATTTTAGCGTCGGTGCGTACGAAAGGTGGGTCGATGCCGGAGACCACGCCGGCGCTGATCGAATCGCGCAGGCCGACCGGATTGCCGATGGCGTACACCGGTGCGCCGTGCCCGACGTCGGCGGGCGGCGCCGGGCGCAGGGCTGGAGTGACGTGCTGGTCGACCTTGAGCAGGGCCAGATCGTGATTCCGGCTGACCGCGAGGAGCGAGGCGCGCAACTCGGTCCCGTCCTTGAGGATGATGGTGAAAGTGTTCGCGGCGTCGGCCACGGCCAGCTTCCAGTCCATCTGCCGCCGCGCCGTGGCGATCTTGCGCTCCGTTTCCTGGAATTCGCGGCGCTCGGCGGCCAGCTCGCGCTGCAACGTCTGGTATTGATTGCGCTGGGATTGGTAATACGTCTGGCGTCGGGCTTTTTCCGCGCCTTCCGGCAACCCGCGCAGGTAAGCCTCATGCCGGGCGAGATCCTCCCGGAATTTCTCCATCTCCCGCGCGCGCCAGGCCAGATTTTGGCGCTGGCGGTCGATGCGTTGCTCGGTGTCACCCACCGCCTGTTGGAGCGCCGCCCGGTCGGACTCGGGAAGCTTGATCACATGCTGGTTGGTCAGCAAATGACCGGAGTTGGAAATGAAAAACCCCGAACCGGAACCGAGCGCGGTTTTGATCTGGACGGTGCTCAGCGTCGCTTCCTGAAGTGGGTTCTGAGGGGAAAACCGCTCCCGCAACCGGGCGTTCAGGTCGCGAGTCGGCCGGGCGACGGCGGCGGGTTGAGGCAGGGTTTCGACGGGTTGTCGCAGGTCGGACCGGGGACGGTCGGTATAGTGCCAAAAGCCGTGTTCGTCCTGGTATTTGTACAGTTGGGCGGTGCCGGTCGGAGCGACGACCAGAGCCAACAGCCCCAGTCCACCGAGCAGGACGCCGCGCCGACCGTTATGCCGGACGAATGGACGCAAAAGCCAGGTCATGGGCATCTCGGTGATCTTGGGTTGCGTGGAAGAGGAGCCTTGCCGGAGGTTGCGAAGCCAGGAAGGCGCGGGGATGGCGAGCGCTAGCCCTGTCGCTATGAAGGGTCGACTTGCACGGGAAACAGCCTCTGCATGATTTCCATGGCCCACGGATTGATCTCGCCGTAGATTTTGATCACCCGTCCCCGCGAAGCGCGAAACAGCAGTTTGGCGCGGTCGCCATCGATGGAGTTATCGTACAAGTAGGTTCGATCGGCCAGACCAGCCACCACGGAACAGTACGCCAAGGACTTGGTGTAGCGGCTGATGATCTTCGGAATGGGCACATCGTGTCCGCCTTCCATGACCCGCATGGCGACTCGTTTGGCGTTGATGGAGGGATCATCGGTGCCGACAAAAAACAGCCGGATGAAAAATCCGGCTTCCTGAGCCCGCTGGATGAAATTCAGCTTGTCCGGAGCGGACAAGACTGTTTCGAAAGCAAGACTAATGCCATTTTTCAGACAACGCTCGCGAATCTCCGCAGCTCGTTGCGCCGCCCGGACGACGGCGTCCGGCGCGTTCCAGTCGCCGAACTCATCGCGGGCGATAAAGTCCGGATTGACGTAGGCGCACCCCACCATCCATTGATGCATCAGCAATTGTTGCGTGATCGAGGTTTTGCCGGCACCGTTGGGTCCAGCGACCAAGATCAACCGGGGTTTTTCCTCGTCGGTCATATCTGGGGTTGCAGAGGGGGCAGGTTGATCGCCATGATCTCGGCTCGCAGGCGGACCATGAGCTGTTCGCGCGCCGCTCGAGCGTGCCTGCGCGCTTCCACCGCGACCGCTTCCATCAGGGCGTCGAGCTGTTCGTCGGTGGGTTCTTGTTCAATGTCGTTCAAATCGAAAAATTGTGGTTTCATCCTCTTCTCCAACATCAATCGGTGCTGATGGATCACCGCTGGCGTTCATCGGTGGCTATGACGGCTATTTTAGCGCAAGCCGTTGCGGGAAATTTGAAAATTCACGCCTATTGCTTGCCAGCGTTCCGTTGGCGATCCCGCATGATTTGCGGTTGAGCGACGAATTCCGCAAAGTACCGTCCTCTTTCCGACCCATGAGATTCATGACCCATGCACTATCGGGATTTGCGCGATTTCATCCACCAACTGGAACAACTCGGCGAACTCAAGCGCGTTCGCGTTCCGGTCAGTCCCCACCTGGAAATGACCGAGATTTGCGACCGGGTGCTGCGTGCCGGCGGACCGGCCCTCCTGTTCGAACAACCCAAGGGCCACACTATTCCCGTGCTGGGCAATCTGTTCGGCACCCCGCGCCGGGTGGCGCTGGGCATGGGCGCGGACGACGTGGCGGCGCTGCGCGAGGTCGGCAAGCTGCTGGCGTTTTTGAAGGAGCCCGATCCGCCCAAGGGGATGCGCGACGCCTGGGAGAAATTGCCGATCTTCAAGAAGGTGCTGGACATGGCGCCGAAGAAGATCGGCCGACCGCCGTGCCAGGAACGGGTGATCGAGGGGACGGCCGTGGATATCTCCCGCCTGCCGG
Organism: Candidatus Competibacteraceae bacterium; assembly: GCA_007695245.1. Lineage (GTDB taxonomy): Bacteria > Pseudomonadota > Gammaproteobacteria > Competibacterales > Competibacteraceae > REEE01. Next base: position 5,650 of record REEE01000115.1, read on the forward strand.
TGCAGACCTGTTGGCCGGAGGATGCCGGGCCGCTGATCACCTGGGGGCTGGTGGTGACGCGGGGACCGAACAAGCCGCGCCAGAATCTGGGCATCTACCGCCAGCAGGTGATCGGTCCCAATAAAGTCATCATGCGCTGGCTGGCGCAGCGCGGCGGGGCGCTGGATTTCCGCGACTGGCAACAGGCCCGCCCCGGCGAGCCGTTTCCCATCGCGGTGGCGCTGGGGGCCGATCCGGCGACGATTCTCAGCGCGGTGACCCCGGTGCCGGATACCCTGTCGGAATACGCCTTCGCCGGCCTGCTGCGCGGCTCCCGCACCGAGTTGGCCCAGTGTCTGGGCAGTGAGTTGCAGGTGCCGGCCAGCGCCGAATTCGTGCTGGAAGGCCATCTCGCCCCCGGCGAGACCGCGCTGGAGGGACCCTTCGGCGACCACACCGGCTATTACAACGAGGTGGACCGCTTCCCGGTGTTCACCATCGAGCGCATCACCCACCGCGAAAATCCCATCTATCACAGCACCTACACCGGACGGCCGCCCGACGAGCCGGCGATTCTGGGGGTGGCGTTGAACGAGGTGTTCGTGCCGATCCTGCAGAAGCAGTTTCCCGAGATCGTCGATTTCTACCTGCCGCCGGAGGGCTGTTCCTACCGGCTGGCGGTGGTGTCGATGCGCAAGCAGTATCCCGGCCACGCCAAGCGGGTCATGCTGGGGGTGTGGTCGTTCCTGCGCCAGTTCATGTACACCAAGTTCGTGATCGTGGTCGACGAGGACGTCAACACCCGCGACTGGAAGGACGTGATCTGGGCCATGACCACCCGCATGGACCCGGCGCGGGACTCGGTCATGATCGAAAACACGCCGATCGATTATCTCGACTTCGCCTCGCCGGTGTCCGGGCTGGGCTCCAAGATCGGCTTCGACGCCACCAACAAATGGCCGGGCGAGACCACGCGCGAATGGGGTCGGCCCATC
>REEE01000114.1 GCA_007695245.1 Candidatus Competibacteraceae bacterium
CGGTCCCTGGGCGGCTTATCCGTGATCTGGACGCGGCCCCGATCGTCGCGCCAGCGATAGAGCGGCCCGGTGTATTCCGGCAAGCCGGGCAACCAGCCGCGCACCCAGGCGGGCGTCTCCTGGGGCGTCGTGTACCAGTACAGCACCACGCCACCCAGCAGGCTCAGAAGAATGATGAGCCAGACCGGGGCCCTGCCGCGCTGTCGGTGCGAGTGGCCACCCTGGTTCCGCAAAGCCTTACGCATCACTCCGCCTCCTCAATACCCATCATCTCACGGCCAATCGCCGCGCAATTGCACGACCTGCTCGCGCAGTCGCGCCGAAGTCGCCTGCTCCGGCGAGACCGGTTCCCCAACCACCAGTTCGATCCGCGACCAGAACCGCCGCGGGAAATGGCGCATCGCCTTACCATGGCGGCGGCTGAAGAAACTGCCCCACAACCCGCGCAGCGCCATCGGCACGACCGGGGCCGGGGTGCGTTGGATGATGCGTTCGATGCCGGTCTTGAACGGGCCGATCTCGCCGTCCCCAGTCAGTCGCCCCTCCGGAAAAATCCCCACGACTTCGCCCGCTTCCAGGTAGCCCGCCACCCGCGCATAGGCTTGCTCCAGGGTTTCCGGGTCCTTCCGCGCCGGCGCGATGGGCACGGCCCCGGCGGTGCGGAACACAAAGCTCAGCACCGGTATCTGGAAAATTTCATGATCCATGACAAAGCGGATCGGGCGCCGGCACGAGCCGATGATCACCAGTGCGTCCATAAAGCTGACGTGGTTGCAGACCACCACCGCCGGACCTTTCTCGGGGATATGCTCCAAGTCCCGCACTTTCAAGCGATAAACCAGATTCACCAGAATCCAGACGATGAAGCGCATCAGGAATTCGGGAACCAGGGTGAAGATATAGACCGCGACCACCGCGTTGAAGAGCGCGGTGAGCAGCAAAAATTGCGGGATGGTCAGCCCCAGGCCGAGCAACACGATGGCCAGCACCGCCGACAACACCATGAACAGTGCATTGATGATGTTGTTGCAGGCGATCACCCGCGAGCGGTGGCTCGGCGCGCTGCGCTGCTGCACGAGCGAGTACAGCGGGACGATGTAGAAGCCGCCGAACAGGCCCATCAGCAGGATATCGGCGGCGATCCGCCAGTTCGTGGCGCTACTGAGAAACTCCAGCGCGCCGATCAGCGGCGCGTCCGGCGCGACCGGGGGCACCGCGAAATACAGATCCAGTCCGAACAGCGTCAGACCGATCGACCCAAACGGCACCAAGCCGAGTTCCACCTGACGTCCCGACAGCCGTTCGCACAGCAGCGAACCCGCGCCGATGCCGAAAGCGAACAGCGTCAACAACAGAGTCACGACATGTTCGTCGCCACCCAGGGCCAGTTTGGTGTAGTTGGGCAACTGCGCCAGATAGGTCGCGCCGAGAAACCAGAACCAGGAAATCCCCAAGACCGACAGGAACACCGTGCGGTTGCTACGGGTGAAATTGATGATGGGCCAGGTCGCGGTCAGCGGGTTCCAGTCGACGCGCAGCTCGGGCGCATCCGGTTGGGCGCGAGGAATAAACAGGCTGGCCAGAAAGCCCAACGTCGCCACCACGACCACCGTGATCCCCACCATCCAGGCGCCACCGTCTTGAATCGCGATCAGAATGCCGCCGACCATGGTACCGATCAGAATGGCCAAAAAGGTACCCATCTGCACCCAGCCATTGCCGCCGACCAGCTCCTCCGGCGCCAGATGTTGCGGCAGGATGCTGTACTTCACCGGCCCGAACAGAGCGGACTGAAAGCCCATCAGAAACAGGAGTCCGATCAGCAGGAAGACATTACCCAGGATCAACCCGACCGCCGCGCCGAGCATGATGAGGATTTCCAGCAGTTTGACCAGCCGGATGAGCCGCCCTTTTTCGTATTTATCCGCCAGTTGCCCGGCGGTCGCCGAGAACAGAAAAAACGGCAGCACGAACAAACCGGCGCTGAGGTTGATCAGGACATTGGCTTGGGCGGGATCGGCCACCGTCACCTGGAAGGCGATCAGGATCAGCAGGGCGTTCCTGAACACGTTATCGTTGAACGCACCCAGAAACTGCGTCACGAAGAACGGCAGGAACCGTCGTTGCTTCAGCAGGGTAAATTCGTTACCGGTGGCCATGCGGTGGCATTCTCCAAGGCTGGGAGGGTCCGGCTAAGTGTAGGCGATGCGATCGATATCGAACGAGGCAAGCGTCCATTACCCGTCCTGACGGGGTACACTGAAACCTCGTTCCAAACCGCCACTCCTCTTTGGAGCATTGTCGCACCATGTCCGGACTGCAATGGCTTCGTCGACTGTACCGCTGGCTGACCCTGCTTTTAGCACTGCCCCTGCTGGCGATCCTGTTGCTGGCGATCGTGGCTTACGCGAACGGGGTGCGCGTTCAGGGTCTGGACTGGCGGGATGGGCTGGTGGTTGCTGGATGGCAATGGTGGCAAAACGACTGTGAGGCGGCGCGGGGCGAACAGTTGCGAATCGTCCGCTGGCGACCGATCGCCCTCACCATGGACCGCCTGACCCTGACCGACTGCCCGAGCGACGCGGAAATCCACCCCGCTCCAGCGCTGGCCGACACGCTGGCCGACACGCTGGCCGCTGGAGCGGCGCTGCCGTGGAGCCCAACCTTCCAGCTCACGGTTGGGGAACTCGCGCTGCCGGACTGGCCGCCCCTGGCGGTGACGGTCGAGCAGGAGGCGCACCGCTGGCGAGTGCGGGCGAGCCACCCAGCCGGCGAAGCGACCGTCGCCTACGATCACGGGTCCGGAAATTGGACCGCGCGGGGCGAGGTGCAAGCCGAGGCGATCCGGCCCGACCTGCGCGGCCAGCTACGTTTCGAGGGCCAGGGTCGGTGGCTGGCCGGTCACTTCACGGGTTCCCTGCAGGCGCTGGGCCAGCAGTTAGGCTATCAGGACCAGCCGCACCGCGCCGATGCGACGTTTGAGATCGAGATGGCCGATCAGCAATGGCAGCTTCAGGCGGCGCTGGCGGCGCCGCTGGCGTTGGGCGCCGGCTGGAGGCTGGAGGCTCGGGAAGCCCTGCGGGCCAGCGGCAGTTGGGCCGGCGTGGATGCCGCGAGCCTGAATCTGTGGGCGGAAGGACCGGAGGGCAACCTGGCCCTGGTGCTGGATACCGACGGGGCCGGTGAAGCGCGGGTTGGACTGACCGGCCAGGTCGCTGGATACCGTCTGACCGGAAACTGGCGGGGTCGGATTCAGGCCGCGGGACTGACCGGGGAGCCGGCCGCATTGAACGTGGCGGGCGCGAATCTGGAACTGGCGCTGCGCGTTCCAGTGCAGACCGTGCGCGCGCCGGCTTGGGCCGCCGAAGCGTCGTTCAGCGGCCGTTATGGCAACGCCCCGTTTAATGGCACCATCACGGCTCGGCCGGCGCGAGGAGATTGGCAGGGGATGATGCGGGGACAGTTCCGTCTACCGTTCTACGATCAGGGCGGGCAGATCGATGCCGCGCTGCCCTGGCAATATCGGGACGGGCAGTGGTTGCTGGGTGCCGACGGCCGGGTCGCCGTCGCGCAGGGGCTGATCGGCAAGACGCTGATCCAGCCGATCTCGATCACCGCCAGTCAGCCGTTAAAACTCGGGGAGACCGGTCTGGTCGGCGCGGTGAAGATCGACGCGGAAGGGGTCACGGCGGCGCGCTGGGTGCTTCCGGCGGCGACCGGCCAAGCCACTGTCGCGGGCCGGCAAGGTCGAGTCCGGTTGCAAGTCCCGCAATGGCGCTCGGATCTGAACTTGACCGCGGTGCTGGACGACGCCGGCGCAACCGGTACTGTAAAAATCGCCACGCCCTTGTCCGCCGGCATGAGCCGGGGTTTGGGATTCACGCTGCGCCGCGGCCAGTTCAGCGGCGAAGGTTCCTGGCAATGGCGCGACCGGTGGCGGCTGCAAGGGACGATGCAGGTGAACGATCTGGTGGTGAACTGGGGCGATATTATCGCTTCCGGCGGGACGGGCGCGGCGCGGGTCCGGCTGCGCGATGGCGTCCTGACCCTGACCAGCACCAGGCCGATCGCGCTGGCCGCACTGGATGTGGGTACGCCGATCCGCAATATTCGCATGGGACTTGCGACCGATCTGACCACCTGGCGCGCGACCGATGTCTACGCGGAGGTTCTGGGCGGCTACTTGCAGGCTCCGGCCCTGCACTGGCCATCCAAGAGCGAGCAACCGGTGGAGATCCGGCGCATCGATCTCGCCGAAGTGGTGCGGTTGCACAGCAGTCCGGTGGTGGAACTGGAGGGCCGGGTCGGAGGCGTCCTGCCGGTGCGGTTGGGCCAGGACTTCATCGTCGCACGCGGCGGACGCCTGGCCAACGACGGTCCCCTGGCGCTCCGGATCTTGCCCTCCGCCGGCGCGACCGCCATGGGTCAAGCCAATCAAGCGGTGCGATTGGCGCTGGAGACCTTGAGCAGTCTTAATATCCATGAATTTCAGGCGGATCTGGACATGGCGCGGGACGGTTGGCTGGATGGCAAGGTCACGATCAAGGGCGTTAACCCCGAGCGCGGCGACCTGCCGGTCGTGTTCAATTACACGCACCGGGAAAATATGCTGGATCTGTTGCGCAGTCTGCGCATTGGCGATGAGGTATCCCGACCGGTCATGAACCGACAATGACCCGATTATTTTGGTAATTTTCCGACGTGGAGGATCGATAATGAAACCCATCTGGCTGTGGTTGGCACTGATGCCGACTCTGGCGGCATGTTCGCCACGCATCGCCCTCGAGGCTCCCAAAGAGCCGATCACGATTAATCTGAACGTCAAGATCGATCATGAAATCCGCCTGCGGGTGGAGAAAGATCTCGAACAACTTTTTGCTGAAGAAAGCCAACTGTTTTAGGAGGAACTGATGAAAACGATGACCCGATGGCTTGCCATCCTCCTGCTGGGATTCAGTTCGCTGGCCCTGGGACTCGATCTCGATACCGCCAAGGGGCAGGGACTGGTCGGCGAGCAGCCCGATGGTTATCTGGGCGTGGTGCAGGCCACGCCGGCGGCGGTGGAGTTGGCGGCGAGCATCAACGCGCAACGCCGGGCCGCCTACGAACGGATCGCCAGGGAAAACGGCATCCCCGTGGCTCAGGTGGCGACTCTGGCCGGCCAGAAAGCCATCGAACGAACCGCGCGAGGTAGCTACGTAAGAACTCCAGGGGGACAGTGGATCAGAAAGTAGGCGTTCCCGATCATGAACGAAGCGACCGTGCGGGCGCTGCTGGAACAGGTTCGTTCCGGCGAACTGGCGGTGGATGGAGCGGTGGAGCGCTTGCGGGACCTGCCGTTTCGCGATTTGGGCGAGGCGGTGTTGGACAGTCACCGGGAGTTGCGGCGCGGTCATCCTGAAGTTATTTATTGCGCCGGCAAAACCGTGGCCCAAGTGCGGACTATCCTTGCGGCCTTGCTGGAAGGCGACGGCGATATTCTGGCGACCCGCGCCACCGATGAGATGGCGGCGGCGGCGACGGACCTGAGTCCCGCAATCCGCTATAACCCCGTGGCGCGCACCCTCGCTCTCCAACGCCGCGAGCGACCCCTGACCGAGACCGCCATCGCCATCGTCACCGCCGGCACTTCCGATCTGCCGGTGGCCGAGGAAGCGGCGGAAACCGCGTTGTTGTTCGGGAACCGGGTCGAGCGGATCAACGATGTCGGCGTGGCGGGCTTGCATCGTTTGTTGGCCCGGCTGGAGGTGATTCGCAGCGCGCGGGTCGCGATCGTGGTCGCCGGGATGGAGGGAGCGCTGGCCAGCGTGGTGGCCGGACTGGTGGCCCGGCCGGTGATCGCGGTCCCGACCAGCGTCGGGTATGGGGCCAACTTCGGCGGGCTGTCGGCGTTGCTGGCGATGCTGACCTCTTGCGCCGGCGGCGTGGGGGTGGTGAACATCGATAACGGGTTCGGCGCGGCGTATCTGGCCAGCTCGATCAATCGGCTGTGACCGGGTGGCGGGCGTCGTTCGCTGATAAGTCTAATCGTGTTATCGACGTGGATATGAAAATTCACAAGCCGTAAGAATCAAACGGCTAACCGTGGTGTCGGCGGCAGTGACTTGCAGTCATCAACTCTTGCTGGAGCCATACCTTATGCCAGACCCTGCCCTGGTCAACCCCTTCGATATTCAAGCCCTGATCGCGCAGGGAGAATCCTCCTGCATCGAGTTTAAGAACGCGCAAGTCAATGCGGTTTCACTGGCCGAAGAAATCGTGGCTTTCGCCAATAGTGATGGCGGGGTTATTTTGGCGGGTGTTGAGGATGATGGCGCAATCACCGGCGTTAATGAGCGCGATATGGAAATGCGGATCATCAATACTTGCCGGAACAATATTCGGCCTTCCCTGATACCGAGAATTTCAAAAAAAATATCGGGTGATGCCGTGATTCTGGTCGTTGAAGTCGATCGCTCGGATACGGTTCATGCGACGACGCAAGGCAAATACTTTATTCGCGTGGGTTCCACCAAACAGTCGCCCACGCAACAGGAATTACTGCGTTTATTCCAAAGACGTCGAATGATCGCTTTCGATGAGTTGCCGGTTTTTCAGGCCGGCATGGCCT
>REEE01000218.1 GCA_007695245.1 Candidatus Competibacteraceae bacterium
TCTCCGGCGTCGCGGGTGTCTCCGGCATCACCGCTCCGCCAACCGTCAGTAGATCCCGGTTGTCGGCCAGGGTTTTCGGACCAATCCCGGGCACCTTGGTCAAATCCTCCACCGAACCGAAGGGTCCGTGAGCCTCCCGGTACTGAATGATATCCGCTGCCCTCTTGGGGCCAATCCCTTTGATTTGCTGTAGTTGCTCCACATCCGCCGTATTAATGTCGATCGCTTGGGCGAAAGCCATGATGGAGAAACAAGCCAGAATAAAAGCCAATAACAGGTTGGATAGTTTCATGAGCATCCTCCAAATTAAGTTGCTGGGTTATTGTGGCTGTCGGCCCACCAACAACCGACACGACAGCAACCATAGTCAGGAACTTCAGGAAATGCAAGGCGATTCTCGAGCGCCGCTCGCCGAGATTTCCGGCCTGGAAATCCAGCGATCAGACCCATGCCTTGCGTTCTCAAGCACTGGTCTTCATGACCAGATCGGGTAACGGCTTGCTGGTATTCCACTGCTGGCAACTGGGGCAGCACCAGTGCAGGGATTTGGCGACGAACCCACAATGATCGCAACGATAGCGCGCCGCGCTGTTGAGCATCTGCGTGCTGATGCAGTGCAGGGCCTGAAGATCGGCGTGCTTCGCCCCTTCGCCGCGCGCCAGCTTGAGTTCGACCAACCGGCGCAACCCCAACAGAGTGGGATAGTTACGTAATTCGTGTTCGAGGAACCGCAGCGCCGCGTCCTCACCCTCCTGCCGCAGCAACCACTCCGCCAAAGCGTCGGTGATCCGGGCGCCATGATCCCGCTCCTGAATCTCCCGCAGGCAGGCGATCCACTCATCAAGCCGACCCAGCGCTCCATAACACTGACCGAGCGGCGCGATCACTTCTGAAAGATAGCCACGATCCTGCCGCTCGACCGCCTGAAACGCCACGATGGCGGCCTGATGATGGCCCGCCCGCATCGCCAGACGCCCGAGCAACAAACTGGCCCGGGTACAATTGGGATCGCGCGCCAAGGCGTCCTGCAGCCAGGCTCGCGCCTCGGCCTCCTGTTGCTGCCGGATGGCCTCCTCGGCGAGTTCGCAACAAAAATGCGCGGTCTGGCGACGTTGGGATTCGCCGCTGATGTCTTCCAGGCGGTCGCAGTAGGTCATCGCCTGTCGCCAGTCCTTTTCCTGCTGAAAGATGTAGATCAACCGAGACAAGGCGATTTCAGTATGGGCGGGCTGGTCCACCAAATCCCGTAACAGCGCCTCGGCCCGGTCGAACAAACCCGCCCGCAGGTAATCCTCACCCAGTTCCAGCGTGGCGCGATAACGCTGATCGGCGGTTAGATTGGCCCGGGCAATCAGGCTGCCATGCACGTGAATCGCCCGGTCGACCTCGCCGCGCCGGCGGAATAGATTACCCAGGGCCAGGTGGATTTCAGCGGTATCCCGATCCACATCGGCCATGCGGGTGAAGACTTCGATGGCCTGATCGGGCTTGTCATCGATCAGATAATTCAGCCCCTTGAAATACTCGGCGTTGCGCACGAACGAACCGACTCGCCCCGTGCTCCGGTATTGAGCCGCCCACCAACCGGAGGCGGCGGCTATCGGTAGCAGCAGCCACAGCAGATCGATCATGGCCCGGAGGGATCGTCCCGGCGTCTCATGTCACCGCCCCGCTTTTTTAGCCAGGAGGTTGATTTCCTGTTCCTGGCTGGATACCTTCTGCCGCAGCCGGGCCACCCGCCAGCGCAGCGGCACCACCACGAACGTTCCCACCAGCGCCGTGACCAGGACGCCGGCGGCGAAGGCGCCGACCACGACCCACGCCAACTCCACGGTCGTCGTGCCTAAAAGATAATTGACCGTGACCAGTTCGGTGTGCAGCGTGGAAAATTCCACGCCCAACAGCAGTACGACCAGCAGTATCGCGGCGATCAAAACGAATTTAATCCAGAACATTGGTTTTTCCCCATCAGAACCATTCGGATCGAGCAACCCGGAACAGCGGTTCGCTCATGGTATCGATTTTGGTCTGCTGTTGTTGCTCTCCAACAAAAAGCCCACTCTAGCGTCGTGGGCTTTGAACGGCGGATAGACCCATTTCCCTACGACACCCGCCAGTCTCGATCAAAAAAACCCCTGACCACCGTTCTGGTAATAGTCGTTCACCCGTTCGCGCAACTCCTTACCGGGCTTGAAATGCGGAACGTATTTACCCGCCAGCGTCACGGCGTCGCCCGTCTTGGGATTACGGCCGATCCGCGGGGGCCGGAAGTGCAGCGAAAAGCTGCCGAAACCCCGGATCTCAATCCGTTCGCCGTTCGCCAACGACCCACTCATCTGCTCCAGCAGGGTCTTGACCGCCTGCTCCACCTCCTTGTAGGGAATATCTCTTCGTTTGTGCGCGAGAATCTCGATCAACTCCGATTTTGTCATAAAACTCCCCTACCCAATGGTCGTTATCGACGGCTCTCATATCCACACTGTCATTCTTCGCAGTCCGTGGCAAGCGGTTGACACCCCTAAATTCAGCGGGTCGCCACGCAGGCTGGCGACCCGAATTCCTCATCGGTCCGCTCGACCGCTACTCGTCCTGGGTGCTCATTTGTTCCTTGAAGATGTCGCCCAAGGTGGCGCCGGTACTCGACTTGCGGCTGTAATCCTGCAGGACCTCGGCTTCCTCAGCCATGTCCTTGGCCTTGACCGACAGGGTAATGGTCCGGTTCTTGCGATCGACGCCGATAAATTTGGCTTCGATCTCCTCGCCTTCCTTCAGCACCGCGCGAGCGTCCTCGATCCGTTCCCGGGATAGTTCGGAAGCGCGCAGCGTTCCCTCGACGCCTTGGCCCAGATCCACCACCGCCCCCTTGCTGTCCAGCGACAGAACCCGCCCCTTGATCACGCTGCCCTTGGGATGATCGGCGACGAAGTTGGAGAAGGGGTCCTTGTCGAGCTGCTTGATGCCGAGCGAGATCCGCTCGCGCTCCGGGTCGACCGCCAGCACCACCGCATCGACTTCCTGACCCTTCTTGTACTGGCGCACCGCGTCCTCGCCGGTGGCGTTCCAGGAAATGTCCGACAGGTGAACCAAACCGTCGATCCCACCGTCCAGGCCGATGAAGATGCCGAAATCAGTGATGGACTTGATCTTGCCGGAAACTCGGTCGCCCTTGGCATGGTTCTGGTCGAACTCTTCCCAAGGGTTCTGCAAGCACTGTTTCATACCCAGCGAGATGCGCCGGCGATCTTCGTCGATGTCGAGCACCATCACCTCGACCTCATCACCGAGAGCCACGACCTTATTCGGGTTGACGTTCTTGTTGGTCCAATCCATCTCGGAGACGTGAACCAACCCTTCGACGCCCTCCTCGATCTCCACGAAACAGCCGTAATCGGCGATGTTGGTGACTTTGCCAAACACCCGGGTGCCGACCGGATAACGCCGCGCCAGAGCGATCCACGGATCGTCGCCCAGTTGTTTGAGACCCAGAGAGACGCGGTTGCGCTCCCGATCGAATTTGAGCACCTTGACCTGGATGTTGTCGCCGACGCTGACCACCTCCGAGGGATGCTTGACCCGTCGCCAGGCCATGTCGGTGATGTGCAGCAGGCCATCGATACCGCCCAAATCCAGAAAGGCGCCGTAATCAGTGAGGTTCTTGACCACGCCATCGACGACCTGACCTTCCTGCAGGTTCTGCAACAGGGCCTCGCGCTCGGCGCTGTACTCCTGCTCCACGACGGCCCGGCGGGACACCACCACATTGTTGCGCCGCCGGTCGAGCTTGATGACCTTGAATTCCTGTTCCTTGCCTTCCAGATAGGCCGCGTCCCGCACCGGCCGCACGTCCACCAGGGAGCCCGGCAGAAAGGCGCGAATTTCGCCGATATCCACGGTAAAACCGCCCTTGACCTTGCCGCTGATCAGGCCCTTGACGATTTCCTCGCCCTCGAAGGCTTTCTCCAAAGCGGTCCAGATCCGGGCGCGCTTGGCTTTCTCACGGGACAGGCGGGTTTCCCCGAAGCCATCCTCAAGAGCATCCAGGGCGACTTCGACCTCATCCCCCACCTGGACGTCGAGAACTCCCTCCTCGTTGTAAAACTGTTCGAGCGGAATCAGCCCTTCCGATTTCAGGCCAGCGTTGACGACCACGGTATCCGCCCGGATTTCTACAACTATTCCCTGGACAATGGAACCAGGTTGCATCTGCTTGTCGGCCAAGCTCTGTTCAAACAGTTCGGCAAAACTTTCGGTCATGGGTTATGGACTCAAAAACCGGCGGAACGGACCGCCACGGGTTGGTTAGGGTATGGGGTTCGGCAGCGTACTCCCGAACCGGTTACAGGCCAAGGCTCGCGCGCCGCGGGTCAGCCTCCGCCACGTCTATTCATTAATTCAGCGCTTGTTTCCAGCGTTCGGTCACGGGTAAGCGTAGCACGGCCAGCGCCGCCGTAAAGGAATGAGCCTAGAGATTTTCCGGGCAATTCAATCTCTGGAGCGCCAGGGCCAGCGCCCAAGCACACACGTCCGCGATGCTCAGTCGTGTGGTATCGAGCACTTCCGCGTCGGCGGCCGGTTTGAGCGGTGCCGTCGCTCGCTGGGTATCGCGGGCATCCCGTTCGGCGATTTCACCCACCAGACATTTAAGGTTAGCATCCAAACCTTGTTCGCTCAACTGCTTATGCCGACGCCGAGCGCGTTCCCCGGCGCTGGCGGTCAAAAAAAGCTTGAGTTCCGCATCGGGGAACACCACGGTCCCCATATCCCGGCCGTCGGCGATCAGGCCGGGAGGTCGGCGGAAATCGCGCTGCCGTTGCAGCAGCGCCGCGCGCACCGCCGGCAGCGCCGCCACCCGGGACGCGGCGTTGCCGACGGACTCGCCGCGCAGCGCCGCGCCGACGTCTACTCCGTCCAGGATGACCCGCAAGGAGCCGTTGCCATCCGTCGTGACGAACTTCACGTCCAGTTCGGCAGCCACCGCCGCCACTCGGGATTCCTCGTCCAACGGCAGATCGCGATGGCGCGCCGCCAGCGCGGTCAGCCGGTACAGGGCGCCGCTGTCCAACAACCGCCAGCCCAGCCGCAGCGCCAGCCATTGACAGAGCGTCCCCTTGCCGACCCCGCTCGGGCCATCCACCGTGATGACGGGCGCTTTATCGTTCGCGGACGTCATGGCGTTTCCCGCACGGCCAACCCGACGGTTCGCGCCAGAGGCACGAAACCGGGGAAGGAGGTGTTGACGTTGGCGCAATCGCGAATCCGGATCGGACCGCCCGCGCGCAAGGCGGCGATGGCGAAGCTCATGGCGATCCGGTGATCGCCGCGGCTATCCACCACGCCGCCGGACAGTGGCCCGCCCCGGATGATCATCCCATCCGGGGTCGGGCGGGCCACGATGCCCAAGGCGTTCAATCCGTCCGCCATAACCTGGATGCGGTCGCTTTCCTTAACCCGCAACTCCTCGGCTCCGGTCAGCACCGTTTCGCCCTCGGCGCAGGCGGCGGCCACGAACAACGCCGGAAACTCGTCGATCGCCAGCGGCACCAGCTCCTCGGGAATGCGGGTGCCGCACAGCGACGCGTGGCGCACTCGCAGATCGGCCACCGGCTCGCCCCCGGCCAGGCGCGGATTCAGCGCCTCGATGTCGGCACCCATCAATCGCAGGATGTCGATGACGCCGGTACGCGTCGGATTGACACCGACGTGTTCCAGCATGAGATCCGAACCCGGCGCGATGCTGGCCCCGACCAGGAAAAACGCCGCCGAGGAAACGTCGGCGGGCACGTCGATGGCGGTCGCGATCAACCGTCCCCCCCCGGTCAACGCCACGGTGCGATGGCTTTCGCGCGTCACCGGATAGCCGAAACCCTCCAGCATCCGCTCGGTGTGATCGCGGGTTGGGGCCGGCTCGGTGACGCGCGTGACGCCCTCGGCATACAACCCCGCCAGCAGCAGGCAGGATTTGACTTGGGCGCTGGCCACCGGCAAGCGGTAATCGATGCCGACCAATCGCTGGCCACCCTGAATTCGCAGCGGCGCGGCACCCGGTTCGGTGGTCTCGATCCGGGCGCCCATCCGGGCCAAGGGTTCCGTGACCCGCCGCATCGGCCGCCGGGTCAGCGAGGCGTCGCCGGTCAACACGGTATCGAACGCCTGACCCGCAAGCAGGCCGCTCATCAGGCGCATCGAGGTGCCGGAATTGCCCATGTCCAGCGGTTCGACCGGCGCGCGCAGGCCCTCCAGACCGACGCCCTGCACCGTGACCCGACCCTGTTCCGGCCCGTCGATACGCACGCCCATGGCGCGGAAGGCGCGCAGCGTGGCCAGGCAGTCCTCGCCTTCCAGAAATCCGGTGATCGTGGTGGCACCCTCGGCCAGCGCGCCGAGCATGATGGCGCGGTGGGACATCGATTTATCGCCGGGTACCCGCAAGCGCCCACGCAACGCGCCGCCGGGTTCGATGTGAAAAGTAAGATGATTCATGATTTCCGAAAAAGCGGCTTGCTCGGCAAAACTGGAGTTTA
>REEE01000286.1 GCA_007695245.1 Candidatus Competibacteraceae bacterium
TCGCGCTTGAGATCGACGCGCAGCATTTCGATATCCCGCCGCAGCTTGGATTCATGCTCGTCGATATCGCGCCGGGTTATCAGCTGCTTTTCAACAACTTCGGCGAAAGCGCGCGCTTGGGTTTCGGCCTGCTGCTCGGTAAATCCGCCGGCCTTGAGTTTGGTGGCGAATTCCAGGGTATCCAGAATGATCGCACTCACCGGTTACCCCCGGAAACATGACTTTGGTGGACGTTCGAGCCCCTCTCCCCGTGAAGGGGAGAGGCTTGGAGCCAGGGAATTCCCAGGACTACCTCTACTACTCTGCCTTCTGCTCCGCCGCGCCGCCCTCGGCCGGCGTGGCTTCGCTGACCTGGATCTCCATGACTTCGACCTCGGCGCCGGACCGCAGTTGTTCCAAATAGTCGTTCACCTTCCGGCTTTGCAACATCTGCGTGATCTGCGGCTTTAATTCCTCCAGCGCCGGCGGCGTGGTGTCGCGGGTATCTTCCAGCAGAATCACATGCCAGCCAAACGGCGTTTGCACCGGCTGCTCGCTGTACTTGCCCTTTTCCATCTGGGTGACCGCCTGCGCGAACGGCGGCACCATCATGTTGGGCGTAAACCAGCCCAGTTCGCCGCCGTTGGCCGCGGAACCGTCGCTGGAGTGGGTTTTGGCCAATTCGGCAAACTGGCCGCCCTTTTGCAGCTCGGCGATGATTTCCTTGGCCTTGTCCTCGGAATCCACCAGGATGTGGCTGGCTTTATACTCCTTGTCCCGCATCGCCGCGACGGCGGTCTCGTATTCCTTCTGAATGGCGTCCGCGCTGGGGGCGTCCGCGTTGAGCATCCGCCGCATCACGGTGCTCGCCAGCAAACTGCGTTGGATCATCGTCAACTGCTGCTGGATCTCGGGATCTTCGGTCAGATTTTGCTGGTGGGCTTCCTGCACCAGCAACTCTTCCAGGATCAGTTGATCGATCAACGCCTGACTGGCTTCCGGAGAGTCCACCGGGGCCTGACCGCTCAACTGCTGGGCATAGAGATCGAAGGTCGCCTTGGGGATCGGCGTACCGTTAACGACCGCGACCGGATCGGGAACGGTGAACTGCGGCGGCGCGGCGGGTTGAGGCTGCTGGGCTTCTTCGGCCAGCACCGAACCGGAAAGGAACAGGCTGAAGGGCAGGACCAACAGCGAGAAGAGTGATTTTTTCAGTGGGGTCATAAACGGGGTTTCCAATGTGTTATCCATGAACTTCCGGGATCAGGCTCGGGTTTCCTCCGGGGTCCGCGCCTGAATGCTCAGCGCGTGGATGTCCCGGCGCATCAGATCAGCCACCGCCGCATTGACCAGGCGGTGACGCTGAATCGGGGTTTTGCCGGCGAAGGCCGAGGCGACGATGCGGGCGGTGAAATGCCCCCCCTCGCGCGCCCCGGCGTGACCGGCATGGGCGGCGCTGTCGTCGATGATTTCCAGATCTTCGGGGGCCAGGGCGGCGCGCAAGCGCCGTTCGATCAGGGCGACACGATCATCCGTCATGCGGGCAACACCTTGCGGAAGGGGTAGACATCGACTGTGGCATACACGCCGGCCGCCACGTAGGGATCGGCGTCAGCCCAAGCTCTGGCGTCTTCCAGCGAGGCGAATTCGGCGACCACCAGGCTACCCTGGAAGCCCGCCGGACCGGGGTCGGGACTGTCGATGGCCGGCAAGGGGCCGGCCAGCACCAATCGACCGTCGTTCAACAAGGCGTTCAGACGTTCCACGTGGGCGGGACGCGCCGCCAGTCGTTGTTCCAGGGTGCCCGGCGCATCATGGCCGACGAGAGCGTAGAGCATGATCAGGACTCCTCCGACGGGATATCGTCGGTTTCAAGGTGGCGGCTCATGTAGACGGCCTGCGCTAATACAAACAGCAGAGTCAGGCCCATCATGCCGAATAATTTGAAATTGACCCAGGCGTTTTCGGTAAACGTGTAGGCCACGTAGAGATTGGCGACGCCCATCGCGAAGAAAAAGAGCGCCCAAGCAAATGACAGCTTGACCCAGACCGGGGTGGGAAGTTCCAATTGCCCGCCCAGCATCCGTTCCAGCAGGGTTTTCTGGCCGATGACGTGGCTGCCCAGGAACGCCAGGGCGAACAGCCAGTTCACCAGCGTGGGTTTCCATTGGACGAACAGCGGATCCCGCAAGGCCAGCGTCGCCCCGCCCAAGACCAGCACCAGACCGGCGGTGATCAGCGGCAGCTTTTCGATCCGGCGCTGGCGCAGCCAGATCCAACTCACCTGGGCCAAGGCCGCGACGATCAGGACGCCGGTCGCCACATAAATATCCGTGAGCTGGTAGGCGACGAAGAACAGCAGAATGGGTAGAAAATCGACCAGTAGCTTCATACCGTTGATGAAAGATCCAGGTAGTGGGGTCGAAACAGCGACGGACGAGAGAAAGGCGGCCTCAAGGTCGCCGGCTTGACCCGGCGTCCCCGGACTGGCAAGTTACCGGGCCGCTGTTTTAATGATGTAACCGGGAAATACTAAGGCCATGAGCCGCTTTTTACAAATCCATCCCGCCAACCCGCAACCCCGGCTGATCGCCCAGGCGGTGGAACGGCTGCGCGCCGGCGCCGTGGTCGTCTACCCCACCGATTCCAGCTACGCGCTGGGTTGCCAGCTCGGCGATAAGGCGGCGGCGGAACGCATCCGCACCCTCCGCCAGACCGACCGCCACCACAATTTCACCCTGGTGTGCCGCGATTTATCGGAAATCGCCACTTACGCCAAGGTGGACAACCGGTGCTACCGCCTGCTCAAGGCCGCCACGCCTGGACCCTTCACCTTCATTCTGCGGGCCACTCACGAAGTACCGCGTCGCCTGCAACATCCCCGACGCAAGACCATCGGCATCCGCGTGCCCGACAACGGCATCGTCAGCGCCCTGCTGGCGGAACTGGGCGAGCCGATCATGAGTTGCACCCTGATTCTGCCGGACGATGACTGGCCGCTGCACGATCCGGAGGATATCGAGGAACGGCTGCGCCACGATGTGGATCTGATCATCGACGGCGGTTCGGGCCAGCGCGAACCGACCACCGTGCTCGATCTCACCGAAGACGCCCCGCAACTGATCCGCCAGGGACTGGGCGACGCCAGCCCATTTCTCTAGTCCGCGACCGGACCGGCTGCGTATAATCATGCCGATGCAAGAACTGACTACGATTCAACTGCTCATCGTGCTGGCGCCGCCGTTGCTGCTGGCCATTACCCTGCACGAAGTCGCGCACGGCTGGATGGCGCTGCGCTGCGGCGACACCACCGCCCAGTCCCAGGGCCGGCTCAGCCTCAATCCGATCCGACATATCGATCCTATCGGCACCGTGCTGGTGCCCGGCCTGCTGGCGGTGTTCGGCGGCTTTATCTTCGGTTGGGCCAAACCGGTGCCGGTCGACTACCATCGCCTGCGCCAGCCCAAGCGCGACATGGCGCTGGTGGCCATGGCCGGACCGGGGGCCAACCTGCTCATGGCCCTGGGTTGGGCGCTGGTGGCGGCCATCGGTCACGGCCTGTTCGGCGGCGCGTCCGGGTTGGGCGGGCCGTTGCTGCTGATGGGCGGGTATGGCGTCACCATCAACGTCATGCTGGGCGTGCTCAACATGCTGCCGATTCCCCCGCTGGACGGTTCGCGAGTGCTGGCGGGCGTGCTGCCGGACCGCTACGGCCAGTTCATGGCGCGGGTGGAACCCTACGGGTTGATCATTCTGGTGGCACTGCTGGCGTTCGGTCTGTTCAACGTGTTGATGCCGGTTGTCATGGGCCTCAGTCAGATCATTCTCAGTCTGTTTCGCCTTTAATCCCGATCACGAAGCCGAGCCGCCATCATGGAAATCACCCTCACCGGCATCACCACCACCGGCGCCCCGCATTTGGGCAACTACGTCGGCGCGATCCTGCCGGCCATTGAGGCCAGCCGCCGTCAGGACGTGCAATCGTTCTACTTCCTGGCCGATTACCACGCCTTGGTCAAATGTCAGGATCCCGCGTTGGTGCATCGCTCGCGGCTGGAAGTCGCCGCAACCTGGCTGGCGCTGGGTCTGGAGGTCGAGAACGTCATTTTCTATGCCCAGACCGACATCCCGGAGATTCTGGAACTAACCTGGATGCTGACCTGCGTCACTGCCAAAGGGTTGATGAACCGCGCGCACGCCTACAAGGCGGCGGTCGCCGAGAATCTGGCCGATCCCGACAAGGACCCCGACAAAGGCGTGACCTTGGGGCTGTTCTGCTACCCGGTGCTGATGGCGGCCGATATTCTGATGTTCAAGGCCAGCAAGGTGCCGGTCGGCCGAGATCAGACCCAGCATCTGGAAATGGCCCGCGACATCGCCGCCCGGTTCAACTATCTGTACGGCGAGCATTTCGTGCTGCCCGAGGCGGTGGTGGACGAGAAAGCCGCCGTGCTGGTGGGACTGGATGGGCGCAAGATGAGCAAGAGTTACGGCAACACCATCCCGCTGTTCGAGCCGGAAAAAGCGTTGCGCAAGCTGATCATGCGGATCAAGACCAACTCGTTGCCGCCGGAAGCGCCCAAGGACCCCGAGACCTGCACCTTGTTCCAAATTTACCGAGCCTTCGCCAGCGCCGAGGAAACGGCGGTCGTCCGCGACCGTTATGCCCAAGGCATCGGCTGGGGAGAAATGAAACAGATTCTGTTCGAGTATCTCAATGCCCGGTTAAGCGAGCCGCGCCAACGCTATCAGGAATTGTTGGCGGCACCCGACCATATCGAACAGATTCTCCAGCGCGGCGCGGTCCGGGCGCGGGAATACAGCGCGCCCTTTTTGCAGGAGTTGCGGCGGGCGGTCGGCATTCGACCGCTGGGCTCAGCGTAGCAAAATTCCCGGACCCTCCGGATTTTTGCCGAACCCTCGCTGAATGGACGCCATCGTCGATGCCCCACCGCTCGCCAAGGTCGGCGGCGAACCCTGGACCCGGTTGCCGCACGACCTCTACATCCCGCCGGACGCCTTGGAGGTGTTCCTGGAAGCGTTCGAGGGGCCGCTGGATCTGCTGCTGTATCTGATCCAGCGCCAGAACCTGAACATCCTCGACATTCCCATCGCCGCCATCACCCGGCAGTACATGGAGTACCTGGCGCTGATGCAGGAACTGCGGCTGGAACTGGCGGCGGAATACCTGGTGATGGCGGCCTGGCTGGCGGAGATCAAATCGCGACTCCTGCTGCCCCGTCCGGCGCCGGTCGAGGGGGAAGAAGAAGATCCGCGCGCCGAACTGATCCGTCGGTTGCGGGAATACGAACGGTTTCAACAGGCGGCGCGGGCTTTGGACGCGCTGCCGCGGATCGAGCGCGACGTCTTCACCGCCCGCGCCGAACCGGCCCAACGGGACTCGCTCCGGATCCCGCCGCCGGTCGACCTGGCCGATCTGGTGGCCGCCCTGCGCGAGGTGCTGGCCCGCGCGGAACTGTGCGATCACCATCACGTACAACGCGAAGCGCTCTCGGTGCGAGAACGGATGAGCCAGGTGCTGGACCAGTTGGATGCCTTGCGCTTTACCGCCTTCACCACCCTATTCCACCCGGAAGAGGGCCGCATGGGAGTGGTCGTGACGTTTCTGGCGGTGCTGGAGTTGCTGCGCGAGGCGCTGCTGGAACTGGTGCAGGCCGAACCGTTCGCGCCGATCCACCTTCGCCGGCGGGGCTAGACAACCGCGATGCCGGAATTGAAGATCATCCTGGAAGCCCTGTTGCTGGCCGCCGACGAACCGCTGACCCTGGATCGGTTGCTGGCGGTGTTCCCGGAAGGCGAACAGCCCGACCAAGATGCGTTGCGCGCCGCGCTGCTCGAATTGGCCGCCGATTACGCGGGGCGCGGTCTGGAGTTGGTCGAAGTCGCCAGCGGCTTCCGCCTGCAGGTGCCCAAAGCGTTCGCGCCCTGGGTATCGCGGTTGTGGGAGGAGCGGGCCGCCCATTACTCCCGCGCCCTGTTGGAGACCCTGGCGCTGGTCGCCTACCGCCAGCCGATCACCCGCGGCGAGATCGAGGCGGTGCGCGGCGTGAGCGTGAGCGGCAGCATCATGAAAACCTTGCAGGAACGAGGCTGGATCAAGGTGATCGGCCACCGCGAGGTGCCGGGGCGCCCGGCGCTGTACGCCACCACGCGCGCTTTCCTGGATTATTTCAACCTCAAGAGTCTGAGCGAGCTGCCGTCGCTGACGGCCCCGCGCGATCTAGAGATCATCGACGCCGAGTTGGAGAATCGTTCCAGCGCGGCGTCCGCCCGCTCACCACCCCAAACGGAACTGTTCGATGGCTGAACGCTTGCAGAAATTTCTCGCCCGAGTGGGCATGGGCTCCCGACGCCAGATCGAGGACTGGATTCGCCAAGGGCGCATCACCGTCAACGGGACGCCGGCGCGCCTGGGTCTTCAGGTCAACGGTGCGGAGCGCATCGAGATCGACGGTCGCCACATCCAGGTGCGCGCCTTCGGCCAACGCCGCCGGGTGCTGGCCTATTACAAACCGGTCGGCCAGGTGACCAGCCACCGCGATGCCGAAGGCCGGCCGACGGTGTTCGAGCGGCTGCCGATCCTGCGCGACGGGCGCTGGATCGCGGTCGGCCGGCTCGATCTCAACACCCAGGGCCTGCTGCTGCTGACCAACGACGGGGAACTGGCCAACCGGCTGATGCACCCCTCTTCGGAGATCGAACGGGAGTATGCGGTGCGGGTGCTGGGCACGGTCACGCCGGAGATGTTGAAGCGGTTGCGGGAGGGAATCGTGCTGGAGGACGGACCGGCGCGCTTCGACGCGATCCGCGACGTCGGCGGCGCGGGCATCAACCATTGGTATCATGTGATTCTGCGTGAAGGCCGCAACCGCGAGGTGCGGCGGCTGTGGGAATCGCAGGGGGTCACGGTCAGTCGGCTGACCCGGGTCCGTTATGGGCCGGTCACGTTGCGCCGGGGCCTGCATCCGGGGCATTGGGACGAACTGGACGAGGACCAATTGCAAACGCTGCTGGAAGCGGTGGGCTATCCGCCGCGCGTCCGCGAAGCCCCGGAGCCGGTCTCCCGGGTCCACCGGCCGTTCAAACCGGGTGGCGCGCGGTCTGGCCCACCGCACCACGAACCTCGAGGCTCGGCGTCCCCGTCGAGCGGGCCAGCCAACCCTTGGCCCGCGCGGCCGCGCGGTCGTCACGGGGATGGAGATTCCGGCCCCCGGCGGCCGCTCAGTCCTGGGCGCGGAAAGTCCGACCGGTGACGCCCCGGCTGTCCGGTCCCAGCAAGTACAGATAGCTGGCCAGAATCTCCTCGGGATCGGCCCACTCGACCGGATTGCGGCCGGGATAGGCCCGCGGGGTCAATCCGGTGCGGACCCGGCCGGGATCGATGCTGTTGACCCGGATGGGCGTGTTGGCTTCCAGTTCGTTGGCGAGCAACTTCATCAGGGTTTGCGCGCCACCCTTGGCGACCGCGTAGGCACCCCAATACGCCGCTCCATCCTCGCTGACTGGATCGGCGGTAAACACCACCGAGGCGTCGGGCGAACGGTTCAGCAATCCCAGTACGGCTTGGGTCAGCAGAAACGGCGCGTTGAGGTTGACTTGCAGAATCCGGTACCAGCGTTCGATGTCGTAGTTGGCGAGCGGCGTCAGGCCCTCGAACAGGACGGCGTTGTGCAACAGTCCATCCAGCCGGCCGAATTCGGTCTCCAGCACTTGCGCCAGGTCGAGGTAGTCCTTGGGCGCGGCTCCTTCCAGATTCATGGGATAAATAGCGGGCTTGGGTGCCCCGATCTGCTCGATCGCGTCGTACACCTGTTCCAATTTACGAATGGTGCGCCCGAGCAAAATCACGGTGGCCCCATGCGTCGCCAAGCACCGCGCGGCGGTTCGGCCGATGCCGTCGCCGGCCCCCGTGACCAGAATGACCCGTTCTTTCAGCAGATCGGGAGGAGGTTGATAATCCTTCATGGCGGTACCTTGTCCGGCGGGATTGAGTGCCGATGCGGTTGTTATGCCGGCGCCGGGCGTCGGTGGCGACGCCGCAGCCGCCAGGCGAGCCACAGCTTGCGCAACGGTGTGAGTTGGATGCGCTGCTCCAGCAAGCGATAGCCATCCTCGGCGATCTCCGCCAACAGCGCCATCGCCAGTTCCAAATGCACGAGCAGACCGCTTTGGGCGCGACGATCCACGTCCGGCAACCACTCCAACGCCCGCCGGTGATAATCACGCAGCCGTTCGGCCTGAAAAGCGAACAATTGCCGAACCCGCTCCGTGGTCTGCGCGGCCAACAGATCGCTCGGATCGACCCCGAAGCGGCGCATTTCCTCCTCGGGCAGATAAAACCGTCCGTGCTGGGCGTGACGGCGCACCTCGTACAGCCGCTCGAACAACAGCAGCAACGCGCCGGCTTCATGCGCGAAGCGGGGCGTGGCGCGCCGATCCTGGTAACCCAGCACTTCCGTCGCCAGCAGGGCCGGCACGCTGCCGAGGCGGTGGACGTACAGCGTCAGCTCGGTAAAAGTCGGATAGACGTCATAGTCCAGATCCATCGCCACCCCGTCGAGGATTTCCCGGAAATACTCTTCGGGCCAGTTGAAAGCGGTCAGGCGCGGGCGCAGGGCGCGGCTGACCGGGTGCTGCGGTTCACCCGCGAACAACCGCCCCAGTTCGCCTCGCCACCACTCCAGCTTGATCCGGGCCACGCCTGGATCGCGACATTCCTCGATCACCTGGCTGATTTCCAGTTGAAACGCCCGAACCGCAGTCCAGGCCTGACGCCGCTCGAGCGACAGACCCAACAAACCATAGCGGAAATCCGAACCCGGCCGAACGGCCAGGTTGTGGCAGTAGTCTTCCGGGGTCATTGCGACTGGAGGATTCATCAGATGAGCGGCTGGGGCCACTCATTTTCAGGTCTATCGACGACCGGGACGACCAGCACGGGCCGCTTGGACAACAGGGTGAGCCGACGGCTGGTCGAGCCCAGGAACGCTTGCACCCTGGAACTGGTGTGCGAACCGACAACGATCAAATCCGCGTTGCATTGGTCGGCCTCATGCATGATGGCCTCGTGCGGCACCCCGCTGACCACGCGGATTTCCGAGAGCAGTTCGGTCTGTTCGAGGGTGGTGCCCAATTCCTCGGCACAGAAGTTTTCCAGTCGATTGCGGAATTTTTCCAGAATACCGCGCGTGGCTTCATGTTGCAGTTGTTGGGACTGCTCCGTCGTCAGATAGGCCTCCATGAGAAACCGTACCGAATTGTTCAGCGGCTCGACGACGTGCAACAGCACGATTCTGGCGTTCATCTGCTTGGCCAGGCCGACCGCGAAGCGAAACACCGGCCGCGTATGGGAACCAAGGGCTGTCGTATACAGAATGGTCTTGATGTGGGGAACCATGGGGCGCTCCAAGCAGTTTGAGGGAATACGACCGCCTCGTTCGACCCGAATAGCCTTGGCGGACGGCAGACGACGCAACAATCGATAGCCTAATTCCAACTACGCTGGTCTGCAATTAATGTTTGCCAACCGATCCTGATAAAGTTCTCATTGCCGTTGCCGATATTCAGAATCATGGCCTTACCAACCCGAGAGGGACCGCGACGGCGACGGCGCGATCGACCACGGTCGCGAACTGTTTGGCGCCACGACGGGCGACGGCTTCGCCGAACTGGCCGCCTACGACGAGGATGGCAACGGCTGGATCGATGAAAACGATTCCATCTACCAGCACTTGCGCATCTGGTCCAAGGACGCGCAGGGATAGGAGCCAGGGCGACTGACCCATCAATACGACCGTTCCAGCGTCTCCCGTAACCGCCGGGCATCGACTTGTTCGGCGATAACCGCCTGCCCCAAATCGCGCAGCAGGATCAACCGCAACCGGCCATTCTGGACCTTCTTGTCCACCGCCATCAACCGCAGGAAGTCGTCGGGGGACAGAGTCGGCGGCGGCGCCAGCGGCAACCGGGCGCGGGCCAGCAGCGCGCGCACCCGCTCGACCTGTTCGTCACGCAACCAACCCAAGCGCGCCGACAGCTCGGCCGCCAGCACCATGCCCACCGCCACCGCCTCCCCGTGCAGCCACTCACCGTAGCCGACCCCGGTTTCGATGGCGTGGCCGAACGTGTGGCCGAGATTCAACAAGGCCCGCTCGCCGGTTTCCCGCTCGTCGGCGGCGACGACCTCGGCCTTGTTGCGACAGGAGCGCTCGATGGCCGCACTCAGCGCGGCGGCGTCGCGGGCCAGCAGCGCCTCCAGATTCGCTTCCAGCCATTCCAGAAACGGCCGGTCGCGAATTAATCCGTATTTGATGACTTCAGCCAGGCCGGCGCTCAATTCCCGATCCGGCAGGGTATTCAGGGTGTCGGTGTCGGCCAGCACGCCGCGCGGCTGATAAAACGCGCCGATCATGTTCTTGCCCAGCGGATGGTTGACCGCCGTCTTGCCGCCGACCGAGGAATCGACCTGGGCCAGCAGGGTGGTGGGGATCTGGATGAAGGGGACTCCGCGCTGGTAGCAGGCCGCCGCGAAACCGGCCAAGTCGCCGATCACGCCCCCCCCGAGGGCGATCAGGGTGCAGTCGCGGCCGAACCGGTGCTCCAGCAGCGCGGTAAACACCGTGTTGAGGGTTTCCAGCGTCTTGTATTGCTCGCCGTCGGGCAGGATCACCACCTCGTGCCGCAGGTCCGCCAGCGCGGCGCGCACCGGTTCGAGATACAGCGGGGCGACCGTGGTGTTGCTGACCACCAGCGCCTGGCGGCTGGCAATATAGGGGCGCAGCAGATCGGGGCACCCCAGCAGGCCGGGACCGATATGGAGGGGATAGCGACGGTCGCCGAGTTCGACGTGGAGCGTGTTCATGGTATGAGCGGCATCAATGTGGATGTAGAAGTATCCAGGCGTGGCGTCAGGACCGATTTTCATCCAGCCGCTGGAGAATTTCGCGCGTGACCTGACCCAGCGGTCGATCCTCGGTGGCGATCATCCAGTCGGCGGCTTCGCGGTACAGCGGATCACGCTGGCGGAACAGTTCCGCCAGCCGGGCGCGGGGATCGGGCGTTTGCAGCAGCGGACGGTGGTGGTCCTGGTGAGTGCGGCGGAGTTGTTCGTCCACCGAGGCGCGCAGGTACACCACGAGGCCGCGTCCGGTCAGACAGCGGCGGTTCTCGGGATCGAGAATGGCACCGCCGCCGGTGGCCAGCACGATCTCCTGCCGCTGGGTCAGTTCGGCGATGACGGCTCTTTCCCGGACGCGAAATCCGCCCTCCCCTTCCAGTTCGAAAATGAGTGGGATGCTGGCCCCCGCTCGTTGTTCGATTTCCTGATCGCTGTCGAGAAATTCCCGCCGCAGCGCCAGCGCCAGGCGGCGGCCGATGGTGGTTTTACCGGAGCCCATCGGGCCGATCAGGAAAATGCTGGGAATAGCGTGGGGTATCAAGACGACCACCGCTCAACCGAACAGAATCAACAGCCACACCACGGCGGCGTTCAGCACGGCCATGAACACCGCCGCCGAGCCGATATCCTTGGCCCGACCCGACAATTCATGGCGTTCCTGGCCGATGCGATCCACCGCGACCTCGATGCCGGTGTTGAGCAACTCGACGATGACGATCAGCAGCAGGCTGCCGATCAGCAGCGCCTGCTCCACCGGATTGTCGCCCAGCCACAGCGCCAGCGGCGTCAGCACCGCGCACAGCAACCCCTCCTGCCGGAAGGCTTCCTCGTTGCGCCAGGCGGCCTTCAGTCCGGCCCAGGAATAGCCGGTGGCGTTGACCAGCCGCCGCCAGCCGGTGTGGTGCTGGTTGGCCATCGGACCGATCAGGACTCGGCCGGCCGCCAGGCCAGATCCATGTCGCGGGCGGCCCGTACTTCGTCCAGCCGCCGCACCGGCCGGTGATGGGGCGCGCCCTTAACCTGCTCGGGGCTATTCTCGGCTTCCTGCTGGATCTGCCGCATGGCCGCCACAAAACCGTCCAATTCTTCCCGACACTCGGTTTCCGTGGGTTCGATCAACAGACATTCCGGCACCAGGAGCGGGAAATACGTGGTCGGGGCGTGAAAACCGAGATCGAGCAGACGCTTGGCGAAGTCCATGGCCGTGATTCCCAGGGTCTTGGCCTGCCGCTTGAGGGTGATGATGAATTCGTGGCTGGCCCGGCGGTGCGGGAACGCCGGGTCGAAACCGGCCTTGGCCAGTTCCGCCAACAGGTAGTTGGCGTTCAGGGTCGAGTATTCAGCAACCCGCCCCATGCCGGCCCGACCCAGCATTCGCGCGTAGATGTAAGCACGCAGAATGACGCCGGCGTTGCCCATGAACGCCGACAGCCGGCCGATGCTCTGGGGCCGGTCGGCTTCGCTCAGCCAGCGGTAGCGCTCGCCGTCCTTCCCGACGAAGGGAATCGGCAGAAACGGCTCCAGCCGGGCGTTGACCGCCACCGGACCGGCACCGGGACCACCGCCGCCGTGCGGGGTGGCGAAGGTCTTGTGCAGGTTCATGTGCATCACGTCGAAGCCCATGTCGCCGGGCCGCGCCTTGCCGAGAATGGCGTTGAGATTGGCGCCATCGTAGTAGAGCAGACCGCCGGCGTCGTGGACGAGGGCGGCGATCTCGGTGATCTGGCGCTCGAACACCCCCAGGGTCGAGGGATTGGTCAACATCAGTCCGGCGGTCTGCGGTCCGACCGCCTGACGCAGGGCGGCCAGATCCACATCGCCGTTGCCGTCGGTGGGAATCTCCCGGATCGTGAAACCGCACATGATGGCGGTGGCGGGATTGGTGCCGTGGGCGGCGTCGGGCACCAACACTTCGCGGCGGGCGTGATCGTCCCGCGCGACGTGGTAGGCGCGGATCATCGCCATACCGGCGAATTCACCCTGGGCACCAGCCATGGGCGTCAGCGACACGGCTTGCATTCCGGTGACTTCCCGCAGCATCTCCTGCAGGTCGTACAGGCAGGCCAGAAAACCCTGGCTGATCGTCTCCGGGGCCAGCGGATGGCGGGCCAGGAAGCCGGGCAATGAGGCCAGACGGTGGCAGATCCGCGGGTTGTACTTCATGGTGCAGGAGCCCAGCGGGTAGAAATGCGTGTCGATCGCGAAGTTCTTCTGCGACAGCCGGGTGTAGTGGCGCACCACTTGCAATTCCGAGACTTCGGGCAGCGGCGCGGCGCGGCGGCGGCGCAGGTGCTCGGGGATGTCGGACAGGGCATGATCGGGCGCGGCGGCGGGAATAACCCCACGGCGGCCGGGGCGGGATTGGTCGAAGATCAGCATGGTCAGTATCGATTCCCCTACTTCAGCGCCGCCAGCGCCGCCTCGTAATCCGGTTCCTGGGCGATTTCCGGAACCAGCTCGGCATGGCGGACCACGTCGTTCTCGTCCAGCACCACCACGGCGCGGGCGGTCAGGCCAGCCAGCGGGCCGTCCGTCACCAACACACCGTAATCCTCGGCGAACTGGCGCGAGCGCATCAGCGAGAGAGCGACGACGTTGCTCAGACCCTCGTTGCCGCAGAAACGACCCTGGGCAAAGGGCAGGTCGGCGGAAATCACTAGAATCACCGTGTCGGGATGGGTCTTGGCGTGCTCGTTGAACTTCTTGGCGGACAGCGCGCACACCGGGGTATCGAGGCTGGGCACGATGTTCAGCAGTTTCTTCTTGCCGGCGTAATCGGCCAGCGAGACCTCCTTCAGGTTGGCGGCGACCAATTTGAAGTCGGGCGCGGGTGCGCCGACGGCCGGAAGGTTGCCATTGGTGTTGATCGGGGTGCCTTTGAACGTGATGGTTGCCATGGTGCTGTCCTCCTCATAGTGGGTTAAAGTGTTTCCGCCAAGGCCGCCGCATAGCGCCGCAAATCCTCCGCGTCCTTGGTTTCCGTGGCGCAGACCAGCAGCGCGTCGCCCAGCTCGGGATACTCGCCGCTGAGATCGAAGCCGCCGAGCACGCCGTGCGCCAGCAACCCCTCCAGCACCTCGCCGGCCGGGCGCGGCAGCTTCAATATGGCTTCATGGAATACCGGTCGATCGAACGCCAGACTCACGCCCGGCGTCCGTGTCAACTGCTCCACTAAGGCCCGCGTGTTCGCGTGACTGGCGGCGGCGACCTGCTCCAGCCCATGCGGACCGAGCAACGCCAGATACAGGGTGGCGGCGGTCACCATCAGCCCCTGATTGGTGCAGATGTTGGACGTGGCCTTGGAACGCCGGATGTGCTGCTCGCGGGCTTGCAGGGTCAAGGTAAAACCGGGCTTGCCATCCAGATCCACGGTGCGGCCCACCAGCCGGCCCGGCATTTGGCGCACCCATTCCTGACGGCAGCACAGGAAACCGAAGTAGGGACCGCCAGAACTCAGCGGCGCTCCGAACGGCTGGCCGTCGCCACAGACGATATCGGCCCCGGCTTCCCCCCACTCGCCCGGCGGCGCGAGCACCGCCAGCGCCGTGGGGTTGACCACCGCCACCGCCAGCGCTTGCTGGCGATGCGCCCAGTCGGTGAGCGCGTCCACCTCCTCCAGTACGCCGAAAAAGTTGGGCTGCGGAATCACCAGAGCCGCGATATCCTGCCCCGCGTAAGGCGCGAGCGCCGCGGCCGGGGTATGGCCACCAGTCGGATCGTAGGGCAACTCGATCAGTTCGAGACCCTGATTATGGACGATGGCGCGCGCGGCCCGCCGGTACAGCGGATGCAAGGTCCGGGGCACCAGAATCCGCTTGGACTTGGACTTGCGGTTGGCGCGCACCGCCATCAACAGCGCCTCGGCCAGCGCCGAGCCGCCGTCGTACAGCGAGGCGTTGGAGACGGCCATCGCGGTCAAGCCAGCCATCATGCTCTGGTACTCGTAAAGCACCTGTAAGGTGCCTTGGCTGGCTTCCGGTTGATAGGGCGTGTAGGCGCTGTAAAACTCACCGCGACTGGCGATTTCCCAAACCGCCGCCGGGATATGATGCTCGTAGGCTCCAGCGCCCAGGAAGCACAACGGACTGGGATCATCCGCCGCTCTTTGCTCCATCAACCGGGTGACTTGCCGCTCGTTCAGCGCCTCCGGCAGGGCCGGTAACTCGCCGATCCGCAGCGCCGGGGGGATTTCGTCGAACAGCGCCTCCAGGCTCGGGGCGCCGATGGCGGCCAGCATCGCCCGGACATCGTCCGGGGTATGGGGAATAAACGGCATAATTTCGGTCTATCCTGGGTCAGCCGGCCAGCTTGGGATTGGCCAGCGAAGGCTCATCCTCGTCCTCGGCCACGATGATCGCCTCATAGGCGGCGGCGTTCAGCAGGGTTTCCGGGATGGCGGTCGTTTGGAGCCGGAACAGCCAGCCTTCCCCGTAGGGGTCCTGGTTGATCAGTTCCGGGTCTTCAGCCAGCGCTTCGTTCACTTCCACGATCACGCCGTCCGCCGGACTGAATACGTCCGAGGCGGCCTTGACCGATTCGATCACCGCGCAACTCTCAGCGGCGGCCACCGTGCGACCGACTTCGGGGATTTCCACGAACACCAAGTCGCCGAGCAAGTGCTGGGCGTGGTCGGTAATGCCCACGGTCACCGTGCCATCATCGTTGGCACGCACCCATTCATGGGATTCGGTGTAGCGCAGGTCAGCGGGAATGTGGCTGCTCATGCTCGACTCCTCCACAACGGTTGGGGGGTGAAATTCACTCAGAGCGGTTCATGCAATCAGGGTGCGGCCGCGGCGGACGAACGGGGGTTTGACCGCGCGCGCCGGCAGGCGTTTGCCGCGAATGTCCACCTGGCAGCGTTCGCCCGCGCCGGTCGCGATGCGCGCCAGGGCGATGGCGCGGTTCAGGGTCGGTGAAAAGGTGCCGCTGGTGGTATGGCCGATGGCGCGGTCGTCGGCGTAAACGGTCTGATGGCCACGCAACACCCCGCGCGCCTCCAGCACCAGCCCGACGAAGGTTTGCGGCGCGCCGGCGGCGCGTTGCCGTTCCAGCGCGGCGCGACCGATGAAGTCGCGCTCAGCCGGTTCCCAGGCGACGGTCCAGCCCAGCCCGGATACCAAGGGAGTCGTGGTTTCGTCCATGTCGCTGCCGTACAAGTTCATGCCGGCTTCCAGCCGCAGGGTATCGCGGGCGCCCAGCCCGCAGGGCGCAACATCGGCGGCGAGAATTCGCTCCCAGAGCGCGGGGGCTTCCGTCGCCAGCGGCAGGATTTCCACCCCATCTTCGCCGGTGTAGCCGGTGCGTGCGATGAAAAGATCGTCGGTTTCCAAAACGTAAAAGGGTTTGAGGGCGCGCACGGCCGTCATGACCTCCGCGCCGAGCACGGCGTCCAGCTTCGCCAGCGCCTCCGGCCCCTGGACCGCCAGCATGGCCAAGTCGTCGCGTTCGCGCCAGACCGCGCCGAAGCGCTCGGCGAGGGGCGCGATCCAGGCCAAATCCTTCTCACGGGTGGCGGCGTTCAACACCAGCCGATAGCCGGCCGCGCCCCGGTCGTAGGCGATCAGATCGTCGATGATGCCGCCGGCTTCATTCAACAGACAGGTGTACAGCGCCTTGCCGGGATACAGACGGGCGACGTCGTTAGCCAGCAGATAGCGTAACAGGGCGCGGGTCGAGACGGGATCGGGAAAATCGACCACGGTCATGTGCGAGACGTCGAATATCCCAGCGGCGCGGCGCACTTGATGGTGTTCGTCGAGTTGCGAACCATAATGCAGCGGCATTTCCCAGCCGCCGAAGTCCACCAATTTCGCACCCTGGGCGGCGTGGCGGGCATACAGGGGAGTACGTTTGGCCATGCGGAAAATCCTGGTGGAATGGATAGGTGTGCGTCATGGTAGCCCGAAATCGTTCGGCGCGGTACCTCAGTCGCCAGATTACGAAGCCGCGAGCGGCGCCTGTTTCGAGTTGCTCGCCCCGCCAAATCGACCGAGCGAGATGCTTGGCTTTGGGTCATGGTCGCAGGGTGGAACATACTGGATGGGGATACGCGATTCCCCAACGTGCGGACGAAGAGATTGACTCAAGCTCGGGTCTCGACCCATTCCCGCAATACCGTGGTCGCGTAGGCACCCGCCGGTAGCGTGAAGCTCAACGCGGCAACGTCAGGCGCGGGAAACTCCAGCGTCGCGTCTTGCACCATCAGGCGCAGCGCCCGCCGTTCCTGGGTCAAGCCCGCCGCCGCCAGCCCATCACGGAAAATCGGGAGTGTGGCCGCGACTTCCTCCTCCAGTTCCCGCACCGATCCGCTGCTACGCAGCTCCCCAGCACCCCACAGCGGTCCGGTGGGATGCAGATCGAAAGTGGCGACGCGCTGGCGCAGCGTCTCGTCCACCTCTTCAGCCGCGAAATGGCTGTGACTGCCGGCCAGCATCAGCGCCTCGCCGGGCAGCGCGGCGTTCCAGGTTCCCGCCGCGACCCGCCGCGCCAGCACGGCGTTGAACAGTTCGGCGCGCGCGGCAGACAGGTACAAACCGCGCTGATGTCGGTCGCGCACCCGCTCCCGTCCGCTCAGCAGCGCCTCGGCGCGTTCCCGGTTGCCACCCTCGCGGCCGAACCGTTGTTCGCCGAAATAGTGGGGAACGCCGGTCGCGACGATGCGCTGGAACCGTTCCATCAGTTCGGCGGGGTCACCCTCCAACTCGCGCACGATGAGGCGAAAGGCGTTGCCGCGCAACGCCCCGCGCCGCAGCTTGCGGGAATGGCGCACCGCGTTCAGCACGGTAAAATCGGGATCGGGGTCCGTCGCCCAGTCCGGGGCCGCCTGGCCCGGCAGATGCACCGAAAACCATTGCTCGGTGACAGCGTGACGATCTTTCAATCCGGCGTAGCTCACCGCGCCGGGCGAAACTCCCGCTCGTTGCGCCAGCCGCCGCGCCACCCAGTCGGTGTTGGCGGCACGCTTGCGCACCCAGAGCCAGACGTGTTCGCCGGCGCCGTCCAGGGTAAAGCTCATGACCTCGCGGACCTGGAAATCCTCGGGAGCGGCGCGCAGCCGACCGCTGGCGGCCGGTGGGCCATGGGCGCGCGGGAGATTCATCGAGGGTGACCCGCAAGGGTTGTTGTTTGTCGTCATGGATTTTCACTGCGCCAATAACGAGGATCGTGATGAATCTGAACCGTCTGGCCTCGCTGGCCATTACCGTGGGCGGCTTTCTGAACATGCTGCATCGGGAAGGGCTCGAATCGGCCCTGCTGTTTTCTCTGGTATGCCTGGTGCTGTTGAGCCTGATCTGGTGCGGCGGCTGGTGGGCCACTCATATCCTGCCGTTCGGCTGGTGGGGAGTCCGTCGGCCGAGCGATCTGGGCAACCCGGCCTATGAATTCCTCGTGCCGCTCTTTGGCTGGGTTCTGTTGCTGGTCCTGTTTTTTCTGAGTTGGTAAGGGCCGTGCTAAGCTTCGGGCATTATCGGTTGGATAGCCGAGCATGGCTATGTCTCAGTCCGCATCCCGCCCGACCTGGGCTTTCGACGAGCATCCGCCCGGAAAATCCAGCGGTTGCAACGTCGCGAATTCACGCACGGCGACGTGTTCGCCGCGATCGGCGTCACGGACCGATGCAACGAAATCCAAGGAAACCTTCATGATGGCCGTCGACAGTGTACTACTGACCGACTTGTATCAGCTCACCATGTTGCAGACGTACCACGCCGAACAGATGCAGGAAACCGCTGTATTCGAGTTGTTCGTGCGCCGCCTGCCCCCGGAACGCAATTTCCTGATCGCCGCCGGCCTGGAGCAGGCGCTGGATTATCTGGAAAACTTGTGCTTTACCACCGAGGAACTGGATTGGCTGGCCAACACGGGCCGCTTCAGTTCCTCCTTTTTAGCGATGCTGGCATCCTTTCGCTTCACCGGCACGGTCCACGCCCTTCCGGAAGGCACGATCTTCTTCGCCAACGAGCCGATCCTGCGGGTCACCGCACCGTTGCCGGAAGCGCAACTGGTGGAAAGCCGGCTGATCAACCTGATCCACTTTCAGACGCTGATCGCCGCCAAGGCGATCCGCTGCGTGCTGGCCGCGCCCGATCGGTTGCTGGTGGATTTCGGGATGCGCCGCGCCCACGGTGCCGAAGCGGCTCTGCTGGCCGCTCGCGCGGCTTGGCTGGCCGGTTTCGCCGGCACCGCCACCGTGCTGGCCGGGATGCGCTTCGATATTCCGTTGTTCGGGACCATGGCCCACTCCCTGATCCAGGCTCACGATCACGAAGAGGAGGCGTTCCAGCATTTCGCCGCCGCCCAGCCCGGCAACGTGGTGCTGTTGCTCGACACCTACGACACTGAGGCCGCCGCGCATAAAATGGTGGCACTGGCACCGCGCCTGCGAGCAGCGGGCATTCAGATTAAGGGGGCGCGCATCGACAGCGGCGATTTGGCCGAACACGCCCGGCGAGTGCGGCGCATTCTGGACGACGGCGGTTTGACCGAGGTGACCCTGTTCGGCAGCGGCGATCTCGACGAATATCGACTGCGCGAACTGTTGGACGCTGGAGTGCCTTACGACGGTTTTGGCATCGGCACCCGGCTGGACGCCTCCACCGACGCGCCGACCCTGGATATGGTTTACAAGCTCCAGGAATACGCCGGCCGATCTCGGCGCAAGCGTTCCGAAGGCAAGGCCACCTGGCCCGGCCGCAAACAGGTGTACCGGCGCACGGCGGCGAATGGCGCTTTCAGCGGCGACGTTCTGGGGCTGGAAGATACGCCGCGCCCCGGCGAGCCGCTGTTGGTTCCGGTGATGGAAGATGGCCAGCGCCTGCACCCTCCGGAACCACTCGCTATTCCACGCGATCGGATCCGGGCGCAACTGGCGGCGTTGCCCCCCGTCTTGCGCGAACTGCAACCCGCGCCAGCTTACCCGGTGGATATCGCCCCGGAGTTGCGCGAACTCGCGGCGCGACTCGATCGGGACCGCTACTGATTGAAGTTCGAGGGGGTTTCTTCGAGGTTAATCCGAGGGTAATCTTTGGTTCCAGGGCCGAGTCGATGTATGCTACGCTGCACTGCAACATCACGCATTCACGAGCGAACGGCCATGACCACCGCCATTCTTGTCGTCCCCACCGAGCAGCGGGTCGGACTGACCACTGTCGCCCTCGGCCTGGTCCACGCGCTCGACCGCGAGGGCATTCCCGTCGGTTTCTGCAAACCGATCAGCCAGCCGCACGCCACCGACACCGGTCCGGAGCGCTCGACCCGGCTGGCGCGGATCGTCACTCGCTTGAATCCCCCCGAGCCGATTCCCGTCAACGAGGCCGAACGCCTGCTGGGGCAGGATCGCGAGAGCGTGTTGCTGGAGGAAGTCGTCACTCGTTACGAACAGGCGGCCCACAATGTCAGCGTCGTCATCGTCGAGGGGTTGGTGGATACCGAGGAACAGCCCTACGGCACCCGCCTCAACGCCCGGATGGCCCAGACCCTGGACGCCAAGATCATCATTGTCGCCGCACCCGGCAGCGATACCCCGCGGCAGATCGCCGAAACCGTTGAGGTGATCGCCCGGGCCTACGGCGGCATCCGTCACGAACGAATGCTCGGATGCATCCTCAACCAGGTCGATGCCCCCGTGGATCCCACCGGCCACATCCGCTTCGACTTCAGCCGCGCCGAGAACACGCAAAACCCCGGGCATGAAGCCGAGTTCCGCGCCGAATGCGTGCGGCGCTGGCCGGAAACCTTCAAGCTGTTGGGCTGCGTCCCCTGGGAGCGGGAGTTGATCGCGCCACGGGTCCGGGATCTCATGCACATGATCGGCGCTCAGCCTCTGCATGAAGGTCATCTGGACCGGCGGGTCACCCACGTCGCCCTCGGTGCCCGCACCCTGGCCAACAGCTGTCAGGAACTACGGCCCGGCGCGCTGGTGATCGCGCCCGGCGACCGCGATGACTTGTTGCTGGCGGTCTGCATGGCGGCGATGAGTGGCACCCACGTCGCGGCCGTGCTGCTGACCGGCGGGATCAAACCCGATCCGCGGATTTGGAAGCTGTGCGGCCCGGCGCTCGAGACCGGACTGCCGGTGCTGACCATCAGCCACGGCACCATGCAATCGGTCCTTTACTTGCCTTATATCAATCTGGAAATCCCCCTCGACGACCGCGACCGAATGCAACGGGCCGTGGAGGCCGTGGCGGCGCACATCAATCTGGACTGGAAGGAACCGCTACTGATTACCATTGAGGAGCGACGGCTCAGCCCGCCGGCCTTCCAGCACATGCTGGTCGACCGCGCCCGTCAGGCCAACCAGCGCATCGTCCTGCCCGAGGGTAACGAACCGCGCACCATCGAGGCGGCCATCATCTGTCATCAGCGCGGCATCGCCCGCTGCGTGCTCTTGGGTGATGCCGGACGCATGCACAGCTTATCGGCCCGCCGCGGCATGGCCATCCCGCCAGGCATCGAGATTATCGATCCTACCCAGATCGGCCAGCACTATATCGATGCGATGGTGGAATTGCGCCAGCACAAAGGCTTGACGCCGGGACTGGCCGAGGAACAACTGCACGACCCCGTGGTGCTGGGCACCATGATGCTGCATTTGGACGAAGTGGACGGGCTGGTCTCCGGCGCGGTCCACACCACCGCCAACACGATCCGTCCGGCCCTGCAACTGATCAAAACCGCGCCCGACGTCCGACTGGTCTCGTCGATTTTCTTCATGTGCTTGCCAGAACAGGTGTTGGTCTACGGCGACTGCGCGATCAACATCAATCCCAACGCCGAGGAACTGGCCGATATCGCCATTCAGAGCGCCGACTCGGCCCAAACCTTCGGCATCACCCCGCGGGTGGCGATGTTAAGCTACAGCACCGGTGCCTCCGGCAGCGGCAACGACGTAGAGAAGGTCAAGGAAGCGACCCGCATCGCCCGCCAGCGGCGACCGGATCTATTGATCGACGGCCCATTGCAGTACGACGCGGCGGCCATCAAAGCGGTGGCGCAAAGCAAGGCACCGGACAGTCAGGTCGCCGGCCGGGCTACGGTGTTCGTCTTCCCCGACCTCAACACCGGCAACACGACGTACAAGGCGGTGCAACGCAGCGCCGAAGTCATCAGCATCGGCCCGATGCTGCAAGGGCTATGCAAGCCGGTGAACGATCTATCGCGCGGCGCGCTGGTGGAAGATATCGTGTTCACCATCGCCCTGACCGCGATTCAGGCCGAACAGGCCCGGGAGCGCGAGCGCGAGCGCGGCCCGCGTTGAGGTCTTTCCATCCTGTCGCCCCGGTTATTCCCGCTCGAACACTTCCACCCGCGCCGGCGGCAGGTTGCCCCAGACGATCTTGCTGGACATCCGGCGAAAAGAGGGCAGCAGGCGGGAATGCGTTCCCCGCAAGTCGTAGGTGTACTGGATCAGCAAGCCACCCGGTTCGAGCAAGGTCTCGAACTGATGGCCGATGGCGCGGGTGGTGGCTGGATGCAGGGAGCGCAGCGGCAGGCTGGAAACGATGCTATCAATTCGCCCCGCGGCATCGTCGCCGAGCAATTGTGTCAAATACGCGGCGTTGCCCTGCAAGATCCGCAGTTGCGGGAACCGCTGGCGCAGGTGGCGGGCCAGGGTCGGCGAACGTTCCACCACCACCAACTTCCGCGCCGGTACGCCATGCGCGAGCAGGGCGGTGGTTACCGCGCCGGTCCCGCCCCCCAGTTCCACCACGATTCCAGCCCGATCCAGCGGGACCCGCGCGGCCATGCTGCTGGCCAGCAACGGGGCGCTGGGGCAGGCCGCGCCCATGGCGCGCGGATTCGCCAGGATTTCCCGGGCGAACAGCGCCAGCGCGGCGGCACCGGGATTTTGCAGCAGAGCCTTCATGATGATTTCTTTCATACCCTACCTGATAGCGAAAACCAGAGAACCGGACTGACGCAACGCGCTGGCGCGCCCTCGCGGACCCCGAGACACCCGCCGCACGGGCACGGATAGAATTCTGGAGCGATGCCGGGGGTGATTGGATCATTGGATGATCACGGGCGGGCATTCTAATGCATATCATGATTGGGGACGTGGCGATTTTATGGTGTGGCAAAATCGTAAGCGCCTCCCCAAAGCCGTAAAGTTTACCCATCGATCCTGGTAGGATCGCCCCCTGTTAAAATGACGGATCGGTCTACAATGACCGCCGGCGCAGCCGTCGCGGGTGATTGATGCGTCGTAACAGCCCACCGTCCGCGAGATGGAGCAACCGGCCGTGGATCCACTGGGGCGCGCTCGCGATCGGCGGACACCCTCCAAAATTATTGAGTGATGCGCGCATGACCATCGCAACCCTGTACATCGTCGCCGCCCCGTCCGGGGCTGGAAAAACCAGTCTGGTCAAGAGTCTGGTGGGTGCCACGCCCGGCGTTTCCCTCTCCATCTCCCACACGACCCGCTCGCCCCGTCCCGGCGAACGGGACGGCGAACACTACCATTTCGTGTCGCTCCCCCAGTTTGAGGCGATGATTGCGGAGGACGCATTCCTGGAGCATGCTCGCGTGTTCGGCAATTGCTACGGCACCAGTCGCGCCGCCGTGCTGGCGCTGCTGGACGCCGGCCAGGATGTGATTCTGGAAATCGACTGGCAAGGTGCCCGCCAGGTACAAATGCGGATGCCGGACCGTAGCACCACGATTTTTGTTCTGCCGCCTTCCCGGGAGGCTCTGCGCCAGCGCCTGGCCGGTCGTGGCCAGGACAGCCCCGAGATCATCGACCGACGGATGGCGGCGGCGCTGGATGAACTGTCGCACCACGCCGAATTCGAATACCTGGTGATTAACGACGATTTCGCGGCGGCGCTGGAGGCGTTGCGGGCCATCGTGATCGCCAACCGCCAGCGCCGCGCCGCGCAACTGGAGCGGCAGCGAGAACTCTTGCGGGCGCTATTGTCTTAACTAATTGTTTTTATTATAGTGGTTGACCCTGCGATTCGATACTGCGTCTGGAGACTTGGAAAAATGGCCCGAATTACCGTTGAAGACTGCCTCAGTCAGGTGGATAACCGGTTCGAACTGGTGTTGGTCGCGGCGCGCCGCGCCCGCGAGCTGACGCTGGGTAAGGATGCGCTGGTCCCTTGGGAAAACGATAAACCCACCGTGGTTGCGCTGCGCGAATTGGCCGAGGGCAAGCTTGACTACCTGGTCCAGGAAAAATACCGTCGCCCCTTGACCTTGCCGCCCGAACCCGCTCCGGCCGCTGACCCGGCCGTCGTCGCCGCGCCCGAATCGGGATCGTAAGGCCGGTTCCGGCAGGAGATTCTGGTTGTGATGAGCGTATCGCTGCAGGAAGTCCGCAACGAGGTTCAGCCATTTCGCAATCTGGCCATCGACCATGAATGGCTGGACGACCTGCACTTGCGCATCGACGATTTATGCTCTATCGCCAGCGAATACCTCGAACTGGACCAAGTCGAGCAAGTGCGCGAGGCTTGCCATTTCGCCACCGAAGCCCATGCTGGCATCTATCGCAAAAGCGGCGAACCGTACATCTTCCACCCGCTGGCGGTGGCTCGCATTCTCGCCAACGTTCGTTTCGATCACGAAACCCTGCAAGCCGCCCTGTTGCACGATGTGATCGAAGACACCCCGTACAGCAAAGAACAGATCAGCGCCTGTTTCGGGCCGGAAGTCGCCGATCTGGTGGATGGCGTCAGCAAGCTGACCCAAATCCATTTCAACTCCAAGCTGGAGGCGCAAGCCGAGAACTTCCGCAAGATGTTCCTGGCCATGTCCAACGATTTGCGGGTGATCATGATCAAGCTGGCCGACCGCCTGCACAACATGCGCACCCTCGGTGCCATGCGCTGGGAATCGCGCCGCCGTGTCGCCTGCGAGACTCTGGAGATTTATGCCCCCATCGCCGGCCGGCTGGGCATGAACCATCTGCGTCAGGAACTGGAGAATCTCGGTTTTAGCCACCTGCATCCGCTGCGCTTTCAGGTGCTCCAGGAAGCGGTGCGCAAGATGAGCGGCAACCGCCGCGAGATCGTCGGCCAATTGGAAGCTCGCATTCAGAGCCGGCTCCAGGATGAAGGCGTCACCAAAGCCCGGGTCATGGCGCGCGGCAAGCACCTGTGGGGTATCTATAAAAAGATGCGCGCCAAGCATCTGCCCTTCAAGGAAGTCCACGACGTCTATGCGGTGCGGATCATCGTGGACAGCGTGGATACCTG
Organism: Candidatus Competibacteraceae bacterium; assembly: GCA_007695245.1. Taxonomy (GTDB): domain Bacteria; phylum Pseudomonadota; class Gammaproteobacteria; order Competibacterales; family Competibacteraceae; genus REEE01. The sequence continues at coordinate 25,105 of REEE01000286.1, forward strand.
CTATCGGGCGCTGGGCGTGGTCCATGGACTGTACAAACCGATCATGGGCCGTTTCAAGGACTATATCGCCATCCCCAAGGCCAACGGCTATCAGTCGCTGCACACCGTCCTGTTCGGCCCCAACGGGGTGCCGATCGAAGCGCAGATCCGCACCGAGGAAATGCATGTCATGGCCGAAGTCGGCGTCGCCGCGCACTGGCGCTACAAGTCCGATGGCGACAGTCAGGGCAACCACGCCCAGCAGCGCGCCCGCGAATGGCTGCGCAAATTGCTGGACATGCAGCGCCGCGCCGGCAACCCGGTGGAGTTTCTGGAAAGCGTTAAAGTGGACCTGTTCCCCGATGAGGTGTACGTGTTCACCCCGCGCGGCGAGATCATCGAACTGCCGCGCGGCGCCACCGCGGTCGACTTCGCTTACGCCATTCATTCCGACGTCGGCAACACCTGCGTGGGCGTCCGGATCGACCGGCGGCTGGCGCCGCTGCGCACCCCGCTGGTCACGGGTCAGACCGTCGAGGCCATCATCACCCCCACCGCCCGCCCGAATCCGGCCTGGCTCAATTTCGTGGTGACCGCCAAAGCTCGCGCCAGCATCCGCCACTATCTCAAGCACCTGCAACGTGGGGATGCGATTCTGCTCGGCAAGCGACTCCTGGAAAAAGCCCTGGTCGGGCGGCTCGGCGGGCTGAGCGAACTGCCCGCCGCGCGCGTGCAGGCGCTGGTCCGCGAGTTTAACCTGACCAGCTTCGACGATCTGCTGGCGGACATCGGTCTGGGCAACCGGGTCGCGGCGCTGATCGCCAAGCGCTTGCGACCGGAAGACAGCGAAGAAGACGCCAGCCCGCTGGACGCCAGCGCCCAACCGCTGCTGATTAAAGGCACCGAGGGAACGGTGGTCAGCTTCGGCAGGTGCTGTCGACCCTTGCCCGGCGACGCGATCATCGGCTATCTCAACGCCGGGCGCGGCATCGTCATTCACCGCGATAATTGCAAGAACGTCGCCAGTTACAAGAAAAATCCGGAAAAGTGGATCGAGGTGGAGTGGGAGCAACACCTCGGTGCCGATTTCAGCGCGGAACTGCGGCTCGATGTCATCAACAAACGCGGAGTATTGGCGACCATCGCCGCCGCCATTTCGGCCACCGACACCAATATCGAAACCATCAATACCTCGGAACGGGATGGTGCCACCACCACGGTCCATCTGCTGCTCAACGTCCGCGACCGCGCCCAGTTGGCCCGGGTGATGCGTCGGCTGCGCACGCTGCCCGAAGCGCTGAAACTGGCGCGGCGCGGTTAGTTTTTCCTGTTCGTCATGTCCCCGAGGAGCGTTCGATCGTGCCTCGCGAGATCATCCACTTTGATCAACCCCGCTGCCACTCCGCCACATCGCGGTTTTTGCGATGCCCGCCATGCCTGAACGGGCAGGGTCGCCAAGCCCCGCGCCGCCGCTCCTCACCACTCTGAAGGGAGTCGGGCCGAAACTGGCCGAACGCCTGCACCGGCTCGGTCTTCGCACCGTCGAGGACGTACTGCTGCATTTGCCGCTGCGCTATCAGGATCGCACTCGCGTTATCCCCATCGGCCAACTGCGCCCTGGCGAAGAGGCGCAGATCGAGGCCGAGATCACCCGGGCCGAAGTCACAACACGCGGCCGGCGGTTCCTGCTCTGTCATCTCAGTGATGGCGCTGGCGCGCTCACCTTGCGCTTTTTCCATTTCAGCCCAGCCCAAGAGCAGTTGTTCGGGCAACCGGGCGCGCGGCTGCGCTGCTTCGGCGAAGTGCGGTCGGGTTATACCGGCGGGCTGGAAATGATCCATCCCGAATGCCGGCGCATCGACCCGGATTCGCCGCCGGTGACCGACCGGCTGACGCCGGTGTATCCCACCACCGCCGGACTGCAACAGTTCACTTTGCGCGGCCTGGCGGAGCAGGCGCTGGCGTTGCTGGACACCGCAACACTGCTGCCGGAACTGTTGCCGCAGGCCTTGCGGGCGCGGTTGCATCTCATGTCCATCGCCGAGGCGGTGCGGGGATTGCACCAGCCCCCGGCGGATACGGCATTGGCGGAGTTGGACAGCGGTCGCCATCCCGCCCGGCGCCGGCTGGCTTTCGAGGAGTTGCTGGCCCACCAACTCAGCCTGCGTCGGCTGCGGGCGCGGGTGCGGCGGCAGGCCGCGCCGCCGCTGGCCGGAGAGGGCGGACTCAGCGGACGGTTTATGGAGCGGTTGCCCTTCACGCTGACGGGTGCCCAGCGGCGGGTTCTGGCGGAAATCGGCACCGATCTGGCCCAGCCCCGGCCGATGCTGCGCTTGCTGCAGGGCGACGTCGGTTCCGGCAAGACCGTGGTGGCCGCCGCCGCCGCGCTGCGGGCGGTGGAAACCGGCGCGCAGGCGGCGCTGATGGCCCCCACCGAGCTGTTGGCCGAACAGCATTACCGCAATTTCCGCGACTGGCTGGAACCGCTGGGCGTCGAGGTGGCCTGGCTCACCGGACGGCTGACCGGCCGGGCGCGACGGACCTTGCTGGAGCGGCTGGCCAGCAGCGCGGTTCACGTCGCGGTCGGCACCCACGCCCTGTTTCAGGACGCCGTGGTCTTCGCCGAACTGGCGCTGGCCATCGTCGACGAGCAGCACCGCTTCGGCGTTCATCAGCGGCTGGCGCTGCGAGAAAAGGGTCAGCGGGGTGGGCGCTGCCCGCATCAGTTGATCATGACCGCCACCCCGATTCCCCGTACTCTGGCGATGAGCGCCTACGCCGATCTGGATACCTCCATCATCGACGAGCTGCCGCCGGGCCGCCGGCCGGTCAAGACGGTGGTCGTGCCCGACAGCCGCCGCGACGAAGTGAGCGCACGCATCCGCCAGGCCTGCCGGGCCGGCCGCCAAGCCTACTGGGTCTGTCCGCTGATCGATGAATCCGAAGCCTTGCAATGCCAGGCGGCGGTGGTCACGGCCGAGCAATTGACGGCGCTGCTCCCGGAACTGCGCGTCGGCTTGGTCCACGGTCGGTTGCCGGCCGCCGCCAAGGAGGCGGTCATGGCCGCCTTCAAGGCCGGCGCGCTCGATCTGCTGGTCGCCACTACGGTGATCGAGGTCGGGGTGGACGTGCCCAACGCCAGCCTGATGATCATCGAAAACGCCGAACGGTTGGGGCTGGCGCAACTGCACCAGTTGCGGGGCCGGGTCGGGCGCGGGACGATGGAGAGCAGTTGCGTGTTGCTGTACCGGCCACCGCTGTCGCAGGTCGCACACGCCCGACTGGGGGTGCTGCGGCAATGCCACGACGGTTTTGAAATCGCCCGCCGCGATCTGGAACTGCGCGGTCCCGGCGAAGTGCTCGGCACCCGTCAGACCGGCGAACAAACCTTGCGGATCGCCGATCTACTGCGCGACCAGGATTTATTGAACGCGGTGCGCCACACCGCCGACGAGTTGCTGCGCGATCATCCCGAGACCGTGGAACCGTTGATCCGGCGCTGGATCGGCGGCGGCGCGCGCTACGGCGAGGTGTGAATGTACGCGCGCATTTCGGGCCGCGCGCGCCGCCGTTCGCCATTACTCCCAATCCGGCTTTACGTTTATCCAAGCTACCCGTTATCGGGAAGGCGCTCATCCCTCGCCGCGCACGTCGAACTCGACCTTCCAGGTCTCGGCGCCGGTGCGCGACACCGCCTCCAGGCGCAACGTGCCGACCTCGGTCACCGCCGCGTGCAGGCGCACCGGCACCACCTCGCCCGGCTGGCGATCTTCGGCGGGCAGATT
>REEE01000113.1 GCA_007695245.1 Candidatus Competibacteraceae bacterium
GCCGCCAACACGCCCTGCTACGCTTTGATCCGCAGGCCGACCAGTTCCTGCTGGAGGATTGCGGGTCGCGGAACGGCACTTTCCTGGAGGCCGGCGCACGGCTGCCGCCGCATCAGCCCCAGCGGCTGCCGCCCGGCACGCGCTTTTATCTGGGGGATCGCCGCTATCGCTTTGAAGTCGGTTTGGCGAAACCGTACCGGACAATCTCGACATAGCCGATCAACTCGGCCGAGTAACTACCGTCCCCGTTGGCGGTGCCCTTGTGCTTGAGTTCTCGTTGCAGCGTCGGCTCCACGGCGCGAGCAAACAGTTCGAGCCGCTGCTCCGGAACAAATCTCGGTGTGATGGTGGGGGCCTGCAGATAGCGTTCGCACTGACGCTCCACCGCCGGAACGCGCGTGCCGTCCTGTTTCACGGCAATGGGCTGAACGACCTTTAGCGTGGGTTCTCCAGCAGGGCCTTCAGTTGCCGATCATCTGCATCCCAAGCCGCGAGCCTTCGACTTTGGTGGCCATAAGCTGTCCTCAGGAAATCTGCGCGATGCGCCACACACTGGTGGCGAGATGAGCGAGCTGCCGTTGCCGCGCGTCCAGCCGTTCGGGAAGCCAGTCGGTATTTTCTTCCGCCAGCTTCTTTGTCAGGTACATGCCGCTCTCCTGCAGAATCGGCCTTTTGTCCGCATAGGGCTTATTGCCTATGGCCTTGTTCTTACCCGTCTCCAACATCACCATGTTGGCAAGTCGATAAATGAAGGATTCCAGGTCGCGGTCATTGAAAGCATCCCAACCTGCCTCCGGCGATTGAGGGAGAACATGCTCGATGGTGTAGGCGGGGGAATCTGGATCAAAATCGATGCCTCCGGCCTGCTTTTCCAGCTTGCACAGGATGTAACGCACGATCTTGGCGTTGCGGCTTTGGGTAGTTTTGATGGCCTTTTCGGCGAAATCCGCCTTGAAGGCTTCATCAGTGGGATAAATGGACCGCAATGTTGTAAGAACCTGGCCCAGCGTGTGTGCATCTCCGCCATGCAACTGCATGGCGGCGGCGTGATAGACGCGCTCCTGCTCCCCAGTGTGTTGTGCGCCGATGACGTTATAGCGAAAAGCGATAACAACGGTAGCGCGCAATAAACCGCCAAAGTCGGCATCCTGCAGGTTGCGTCTTGCGGCCATCAGCATCGGATAAGGCTGGCGCACGGAAAACATGCGCAGTTCCTGCGCGCTTTGTTTCCAGGCCGGCGGCCACTGCGATCCTTCGGGCTGAGTGAGTGCCAGATAGGTGTCGATGTCATCATCCATCTCACGCAACAGCGTAAAGACCACCTCCCTGGTTTGAATTCGATGACGAACCACCTTAAACAGCTCAGTTTGTCGGGCAAAGCTCTGGCGGCTATTCCAGTGCATGCGCAAAAAATCAGGAAAGCTTTCACTACCAAGACGGCCGACCATCACCTCCCAGCGCCGTTCGAGCTCGTCCATCTCATGCTGCGCTTCTTCGCCTCGCGCCAGCACGGAAAACAGGTAGTTTTTGAGTAGATCCGTTGCCGACAAGCGCACGCCACGGGCATTCAGTGTTTCGAAAACCTTGTAGGCGTTGAGTTGGTCAGCAACCGTGATCACCGTAAAAAACAGCTTATCGCTCATGGTCTCGACAAACTGCGCCAGAGCCATGCCGGGATCGGCCGCGTTTTTCACTTGTTCGCGCAGGCGGCGTTCGAACCCTTCGAAGCCTCTGCGCATGGCATGCGTCGAGGCGGGAAAACCGCGTTGTGGCAAATGATCGGACAGTGCCACCAGATAGTCCCGGTAATAGCCGTCATTGTTTCGATTCAACGAAAGCTTGTTGCGGGTTGTCAGGGTCACCGGGTCGAGGTAGCCAATATAGGAGGCTCGTAGCTGTTCGAGCCGGACCCGGTTGTTTTCAGTATTTTTCCCCTCATCGGAAAATTTACTGAGCAGGCGCATTGCGGCAAGCACGATCAGACTGATCGTTGTCAGCCTTTGCTGGCCATCGATCACTTCATAAACTCGATTATCAACCGTTTGCAGCACCAGATAGCCCATGTAGTGGGCAGGCTCGCCTTCCGCGGGCAAAGTGCCTTGGATGTCTACCCAAAGATCCTCCCACTCTTCTTCGCTCCATGAGTAGTCCCTTTGAAAGCGTGGGATACGATAAGTCAGGCCATTACCGAGCAGTTGCCGGTAAGTTCGGTTTTCGGTGTTGAAATGGGTGGCGGCCATGTCAGCCTCCCGTTCTGGATACTTCGAGATACGGTGACAGCACCTCCAGCAACGACAGGCCGCCGTGGGTCAGCGTCGGGTAGCCGCCCTGGCTCTTCCACTTCCCGCCGTGCGGGTGCCGCTCGAACAGCAGATCCCACAGGAATTTGTAGCGCTGGCGGTGGAGGCTCTCGCCGATCACCCGCATTCCGCCGCGCAGCGCAATCGTGCCGATCCGCGGATCGCCCAGCGTCGTGGTCCAGGCATTCAACCAGGCGCTGGTAGAGGCGGCGTCGTTCACCGCGTGGTACAGCGCGGCCATCAAGTGGGATTTACCCAGGCCGCGCTCACCGATCACCACCACCGGACGGCCCTGGTTCGGGCCGACCGCCTCGATCCCTTTCAGCAGGTCGTGGGTGGGATAGGTGATCTCCAGGAACTCCTTCGCCGCGATTTGCGTCGCCCCCGTGTTGGAGTCGTTGGCGAGTTCGATGGCGGTCCCTTTGAGGCGTTTGCCGCGAAATTCCTCACGCAGAGTCAGTCCAAGCATTAGTTCTGCTTCCCATCATTCATTCATTATTGAGTTCGGGGCATCGTGCCCGGCGGCCCGATCCGGCCCCACTCGCGGACGACCGCCCAGCCGTCGAACCGGGTCCGGGTCACGGGAGGTGGGGCTCAAGGCGACCATGCGTAACTCCGGCGAGGGCATGACGAATTGATGGCAGCGTCTCAATGACTATAGCGTATCCGCCCATCAGGCAATATTGTCTTTGCGGTAAATTTTTCAGTGATAGAGATCAGTGGACACAATATTTTGTGTGGAAAGAGCAACAATAGATCTGCATGTAGTATCAACAGGTTCTCATCACTGGAAAATTTACACTACCCCCCTTTGGAGCATGTAAAGGACTTGGGGAGGCAAAGGTTGTTTCATGGCAATTCTCGACGTCTTGTCTTGCGATAAGGAGCACCAACATGGCCGATGTCATCTGTCTCGGCGAGTTATTGATCGACTTTGTCCCCACCGTCACCGGCGTCGACCTGATCGACGCGCCGGCGTTCGTCAAGGCGCCGGGAGGCGCACCCGGCAACGTGGCCGTCGGCTTGGCGCGACTCGGCATCCCGAGCGCGTTCATGGGCAAGGTGGGCGACGACCCCTTCGGCCATTTTCTGGCCAACACCCTGGCTGAGGCCGGCGTGGACGTCAGCCCGTTACGCTTCTCGACCGAGGCGCGCACCGCGCTGGCGTTCGTCTCGCTGCGGGCGGACGGCGAACGGGAATTCATGTTCTACCGCCACCCCAGCGCCGACATGCTGTTCGCGCCCCAGGAAGTCGACGTGGCGGCGATCAACCACGCCAAGCTCCTGCACTTCGGCTCGATCAGCCTGATCGGCGAACCGTCGCGCGGGGCCACCTTGCACGCGGTCGACACAGCCCGTGCCGCTGGGTGTCTGGTGTCCTACGATCCCAACCTGCGCTTGCCGCTATGGCCGGACGCGACCGCCGCTCGGGCCGGCATGTGGCTCGGATTGAAAAAGGCTCATGTCGTCAAGCTCAGCGAGGACGAAAGCGAGTTCCTGACCGGACTCGGCGACCTGGACGCCGCCCGCCAAGCGCTCTGGCACGATGAACTGAAGCTGATGGTGATCACGCGCGGCCGCGCTGGGTGCGCCTACTTCACCCGAGACTTCTCGGGCACGGTCGAGAGTTTCCCGGTCGAAGCAGTCGATACCACCGGCGCCGGCGATGGCTTCGTGGCGGGTCTGCTGCAAGGACTGCTCGCCGATCCAGCCACGGTTCAGGATGAAGCGCGCCTGCGGGAACTCTGCCGCTTCGCCAACGCGGTCGGCGCGCTGGCGACCACCGCGCGCGGCGCGATTCCGGCGTTGCCGGAGCGGGAACGGGTACGGGATTTTTTAAGCAGCCGTCATTGAACAAGCTCGACGCCGGGCTTCGCCCTATTCCCGTGTTCCTGCCAGCCGATCGGACTTGGGGGCTACGTGGTTTCCCAAAGCGCGCGCAAGGGTACGGCCCAGAGTCCGTCGCCGAAGCTGGCGCTCATCTCGCCATCGTAGAGCACCACTCCGGCGGTAAAGCGCTCGCCCGCGGCAGCCTTGAGCTTGCGCAGGCCGCGAAAGTCCGACGCGGTGACGGTGGCCGATGCCTTGACCTCGACCCCCGCCAGTTCTTGCGCGCCGCGCTCGATCACGATATCGACCTCGGCGTTGTCCTTGTCGCGGAAGTGGAAGAAGTTGACCAACTCGTCCCGCCAGCTCGCCTGCCGCCGCAATTCCTGAAAAACGAAGGTCTCCAGGAGTTGCCCCAGCAGCGGACGATCCACGGCCAGCGCCGCCGCATCCACTCCAAGCAGCGCGCAGGCCAGCCCGGTGTCTCCCAAGTGGAGCTTGGGCGTCTTCACCAACCGGCTCAGACGGTTGGTGTGCCAGGGTGGCAGAGTTTCCACCAGGAACACGCGCTCCAGCAGGGTCACATAATCGCGAATCGTCGGCCGGCTGAGTTGAAAAGGCGCGGCCAGATCAGTCACATTCAGCAGCCGCGCCGTCTGCGCGGCGGCCAAAGCGAGCAGTCGCGGCAGCGCGTCAAGCGCGCTGATGCGTGCGAGATCGCGTACGTCGCGCTGGACCAGAGCTTCGAGATAGTCGCGGTACCAGGCGGCGCGGCGCCGCTCGGTGGAGCGCGCCAGCGCCGCGGGATAACCACCCGCCATGATCCGCTCGGGGAGCCGCCCCGCCAGTCGTTGGCATGCACCATAACCGTAACCTTTGAGTTCGGCTAATCGCAAGTTTTCAGTTCGGCTATTTGAAAGGCGATTACTCAACTGGATGCAATGGGCGCGAAATCATGGCAACGGGCGGTTTTTCAGATTCCTGTTCGACGCTTCCGATGTGATCGTTTACAACTCTATAAACTGTCGAAACCACGCACCCATTTAGAGCGCGCGTTGCGTGCCCGCACCGCCGAGGAGGTCCGCGCCCTATGAATCCGCTCAATCCCTTCGCTCCTCCCTCTCGGGTGATCACCGTCGTTCTCAACCCGGCGCTCGACCACACCATCGAGGTCGCCGGCCTGCGACTTGGCGCGGTCAACCACGCTTTGCGGATGCAGGTCGAAGCCGGCGGTAAGGCGATCAACGTCGCCTCCTGTCTGGCCGACTTCGGCGTGAGCGCGGCGGTCACCGGCCAACTGGGTCGGGACAACGCCGCATTGTTCGAGGCGTTGTTCCAGCGCAAAAAGATCGCCAACCACTGCCACCTGCTCGACGGTCTCACTCGGATCAACACCAAGCTGGTCGATACGGTCAGCGGTGAGACCACCGATCTGAACCTGCCAGGACCGGAACTCACGCCCGCGACGGCGGCGGACCTGCTGGAACAGGTGCTGCAACACCTCGACCGATTGCTCGAAGGGGCGCGCTGGGTCGTGCTGTCCGGGAGTCTGCCGCCTGGCATGCCGGCGGACGCCTACGCCACGCTCGCTCGCCGGGCGCACGCCGCCGGTGCCGCCGTAGTGCTCGACACCAGCGGCGCGCCACTCAAACTCGCCTTGGCGGCCGGTCCCCAGATGATCAAGCCGAACCGGCACGAATTGGCCGAACTGGTGGGCGAACCGCTCGCCACCCGTGAAGCGCTGATCGCCGCCGGGCGGGCGTTGCTGAACGGCCCACACACTCCCGAAACCGTGGTCGTGTCGCTGGGCGGCGACGGCGCGCTGTTCCTCACCCGCGAACAGGCGTTACACGCTCATCCCCTGCCGGTGGCGGTGACCAGCACGGTCGGCGCCGGCGACGCCATGGTGGCCGGCCTGGTCGCGGCCCATCTGGAAAATCTGGCGCTGGTGGAAACCGCCCAACTGGCGACCGCCTTTTCCGCCAGCAAGCTGACCCGCCTCGGCCCGCATCTGCCGCCGCCGGACCAGGTCCGCGCTCTGGCTCGTCAAGTTGCCGTGTCGACCATCGACTGAGCGGCCGTATAAAAATAACCGACTGATTGATCAAAACTCCGTAGACGGACGGGGACGAACCGGCGCGGATTGCTGGCGACGCCGGTGGGCGTGTCGCGGCGTGGACATCTGTTTGAACCGGAAAATAGCTGGTGAATAGCCCGCCGCCAAAAATCCGGCCAACCGACATCCTTTCTTGCTGGAAGGCGTATGATCTACACTGACATGCCAACAGGAGCGCGACTTTGCGTCATCCTGCGACGAGCGACAATTTGGCCGATTTGCGAGAGGTAACCATCGTTTCTATGTATCAGCCTCCACAAACT
>REEE01000111.1 GCA_007695245.1 Candidatus Competibacteraceae bacterium
TGGGCGGGGTGGAAAGCCTGATCGAGCATCCGGCGATCATGACCCACGCCTCGGTCGCGCCGGAGGTCCGCCAGGCATTGGGGATCGGTGATGGGTTGGTGCGGCTGTCGGTGGGGATCGAGGATGTGGATGATCTCATCGCCGATCTGGCGGAGGCGCTGGGCTGAAAACTGAACCATCGAACCGATTATTGATGAGCGATCCACTGAGAAGCCGTACAAAAACCCCCTCCCCCCTTGCGGGGGAGTGCTGGGGTGGGGGGTTACATCTCGTTCCCACGCTCCGGCGTGGGAACGCCGTTCGGGCCGCTCCAGCGGCCCACGATGCCGGAGCATCGCGATGGCCAAGGCTCCCACGCCGGAGCGTGGGAGCCAGGTCGGGTCATTTCATTTCTGGAAATCGCCTAAGTCCGACGCAATTCTTCTTGAAGGGTGTTGCGCACCACGTCGGCGAAAGTTTGACCTCGCGCAAATTGTTGCAAGGCTTCGTTCATCAGTGTTTGGTAGTGACTGCCGGTCATTTCGGCGCGGGCTTTGAAAAAGGCCAGGTGGCGTTGTCCACCCGGATGGTAATCCGCGATTTACCGCCGCGTTCAGCTTGGAGTTGGGCCAGCGCGGGGATGGCGGATACAGGTTTGGCGTCGGCGAAATCGATTGATGATTTTTATATCCACATCAGGAACACTGCCCTCGGCGACAACAGCTTGCTAAATTTCGCCGGATGCTTGTCACTCACTCAGCAGGCGGAAACCAACGAAGCAGCGCGTTTCGCAACGTGTAAAAAGCCTGGTCAGTACAGCCTCGCGCCGTGACCCGTGTCGCGAGTTGCTGATAGATCGCGGACGACCTCCCCTTTTTGGACCGACGAAGCGCCCATTCGACAGCCTCTTTGGGGCGATCCGGTTTTGCCTCGTTTGGTTGCCAGAAACCTTGAATTTCTAAACTCGTGCGAAGCTCAACGAATGCCCCGTCAAAACCCAAGGCCGAACAGACATGAGGACTATCCTGCCATACCCAGTTTTCCAGTTCCGGGGCGATCACTATCCCGCACCCGCTATCGCCTGGCCAACCGGCGTTGGTCAGGTGCTGGTTCAAGCGTTGCAATATCGTGTCCTTACCCGGTGAGCCGCTCCATTCGGCATCGACAATGACGACCGCGTGACGGTGCGTGCGGGCATAAGGCTGCAAGAATTCATTGGCGCGGGTATAAAGACCAGGGTCATTCTGTCCGTGGGCAACGAGCAAATCCTGGCGCCGGTCGAAATCAAAACGCCCGCAACCCATGGCACGATGAAAGGCATCACGCGAGAAAAAGCCCTTGAGCATTCCCTCCATATTCTTGTCCGCCACGAGAAACAGGCAATCCCTCATCCCAGCACTCCCGTTGCAAACAGCTCGCCAAGATTCAGCGCCGACTGCCATTCGCGCAAACGTGGATGTTCATTGCCGCGAACAATATCAACTGCACCTTCATCCGTTTTGCCAAAACAGAGAATCTGCCTTGATTCCAGTAGGCTGAGCACTACCGGAGAATGCGTGGCGCACAAGACTTGTGCGTCATACACAGACGAAAGCGACTGCATGACGGTTTCCATCGCCTTCGGATGGATACCATTTTCGGGTTCTTCAATCAACACCACGTTCGGGGATGTCGGCGCATAAGCCAGCAACGTCAGGGCCAGCAAGCGCAGCGTGCCGTCAGAAAGCAACCATGAAGGGGCGATCAAGCCACTCCTGTATTTCACCTGGATATAACGGGCGCGGTCTTCAGGCTTTTCACAAGTCCGCACATCCTCCAGATCGTCCAGCGTGGTTGCCAGATGCGCCACCCAGTCTTCTTTGGCTTTTGACCCGCTTTCATTTTCAAGCGCATGGACCACCCATGGCAGGTTCGAGCCGTCCGGCAAAAAATCGGAAGGCGAGCCGGCGGGAGAAGGCATGCGCATTTTTTCCGCATTGAGCATCAAGCGATGAATGCCTTCCATCAATACGCGCTTCGCCCAGGTGGCGGCGGGAAACTTCTGTTCATCTTCGGGCAGGTTGGCGAGTGCGCTTTTGGCTGGACCAAGGCGAAACAGGTTGTTCCACTCCGACATTTCAGAACGGAAATAGTCGTTGCCACTTTCAACCACTTTGCTGACCACCTTGCGCCAGCCCGGCGGGCTCTTTTTGTTCTGGGGCAAAACAATATGTTCCGGGGGCGTTTCCGGGAACGGGAACAGCGCTTGTTGATGAATCTTGCGCGGCTTGATCTCGTCGCATAGCCACAGGGTTTCATGATTAAAACCCAAGCGGCCATCGGTATGGATGCCCAACTCGTAACGCGCGTAGCGGTAACGCTGCCCCAATTTCTCGACAATCGCGGCGGGTAATTCCAAGGTCACGGCGATTTCCACACCGCCGCCCTGGCGCAGCCAGGTCAAGTCCAGCGGATCAACCGCGCGTGGCGCGATGTTCATGCGGGTATTGCCAAATACCGCGGCATCCAGTCCGCTGGCCAGAACGTCACGCACCAACAACAAGGCATCGAACAGCGTGCTTTTGCCGCAGGCATTCGGCCCCACCATCACCAGAAATGGCTCGAAATCGACCGAAACATAGCGCAAGGCGCGCAGGCCTTTGACTTCCAGTTGCCGGATCATGCGTTTTCTCCGAAAGATTCAGCGGTATTTTCGCCCCAGATGCGGGCGAGGGTGGCCTGGATCTTTTGGCTCTTCGGGAATTGCCTGGGTATAAATTCTTTTTAAAACAAAGCATTATTGATCATCAGTTACTTTTTACGCCTCAATAAATTCAGCGTCAATTTCGATAACTCTATGATTTTTGTTGGGTAGTAGTGTATTTGAGAACCATCTCTACATGATAGAGCAAAAATAAAAAGCAACTTATTGATTTTTAAGTTTTAATAAAAAAGGAATGGCGGGAAATATAGGGATAATTGCAAATCAGACTATTCTCGCTTGATGTTGGCAACTATTTGATAGCATTATACTTTGCAACCCCTTGAAATACCAGAGAGCTTGCGGAGACTTTTTATCAAGCCCTGCGCCGACGGTGATTGGGTCACGGAAGAGGGTGGCCGCTGGCCAATGCGAGCACTGTTGATGCGGCGTGGGTTGCGAGAGCGGGGATTGAAGCGAACAAGTTGTCCCCAGAATCTGGAATAACGCATTGCCCTGCTGACCTACCCCCGTATAATTCCCGACTTCTTTCCTCGGTTATCGGCCTCGCGCCGTTCGGATGTTCATGCACGCTGCCCCCTCCTTGTTCTCCCATCGCCCCTACTGGGCCGCCCGGTTCGGCGTTGCTCCGTTTTTGCCCATGACGCGCGCCGAGATGGACGCGCTCGGCTGGGATTCCTGCGACATCATCCTCGTCACCGGTGACGCTTACGTCGATCATCCCAGTTTCGGCATGGCCATCATCGGCCGACTGCTGGAGGCGCAGGGCTTCCGGGTCGGGATCATCGCCCAACCCGACTGGACCTCCGCCGAACCCTTCACAGCGCTGGGCCCGCCCAATCTGTGGTTCGGGGTGGCCGCCGGCAACATGGATTCGATGGTCAACCGCTACACGTCCGACCGACGCTTGCGCCACAACGACGCCTATACCCCCAACGACGAAGGCGGCAAGCGCCCGGATCGGGCGGTGATCGTCTACAGCCAGCGCTGTCGCGAGGCGTATCCCGACGCGCCCATCGTCATCGGCGGCATCGAAGCCAGCCTGCGCCGCATCGCCCATTACGATTACTGGTCGGATAAGGTGCGCCGGTCGATCCTGCTGGACGCCAAGGCCGACCTGCTGCTGTACGGCAACGCCGAACGCGCCATCGTCGAAGTGGCCCATCGCGCCGCCGCCGGCGAGCATCCCAAGCGGATGCGGGACCTGCGCGGCACCGCCTTCATCCAGAACGGCGACCTGCCCGAGGGTTGGCTGGAAATCGATTCGACCACCATCGACCGACCGGGACCGGTGGAGCCGCACCCCGATCCTTACGCCGCGCTTCCACCCGCGGCGGAGAGTTCGGGGAAGGGGACCGTCTGTTCGCCGGCGCGACCCGCGGCGGAGGGATCGGGAGTCAGCGTGATGAATTTCCACCGCCGCGCCATCCGCCACGACCGCGCCAAAACCGTCGTTCGCCTGCCGAGCTACGAGCAGGTCAAGAATGATCCGGTGCTCTACGCCCACGCCTCGCGGCTGCTGCATCTGGAAACCAATCCCGGCAACGCTCGCGCCCTGGTCCAGCGCCACGGCGACCGCGACGTCTGGCTGAATCCGCCGCCGATTCCGCTCACCACGCCGGAACTCGACGCCGTGTTCGATCTGCCCTACGCCCGCGTCCCGCATCCCAGTTATGGCGACGCGCGCATCCCGGCTTACGAGATGATTCGCTTTTCGGTCAACATCATGCGCGGCTGCTTCGGCGGCTGCACCTTCTGCTCGATCACCGAGCACGAGGGCCGCATCATCCAGTCCCGTTCGGAAGCCTCGATCCTGCGCGAGATCGAGGAGATCCGCGACCGGACGCCGGGCTTCACGGGCGTCATTTCCGACCTCGGCGGCCCGACCGCCAACATGTACCGCATCGCCTGCAAGTCCGCGGACATTGAGCGGAGTTGCCGCAAACTGTCCTGCGTCTACCCGGACATTTGTCCGAATCTCAACACCGATCATTCGTCTCTGATCGGTCTGTACCGCAAGGCGAGGGAACTGCCGGGGGTCAAGAAAGTGCTGATCGCCTCCGGGGTTCGTTACGACCTGGCGGTGCGCGATCCGGCCTACGTGCGCGAGCTGGTGACGCATCACGTCGGCGGCTATCTCAAAATCGCCCCCGAGCATACCGAGACCGGGCCGCTCGCGAAGATGATGAAACCGGGCATGGGCGCTTACGACCAGTTCAAGGCGCTGTTCGAGAAATATTCCCAGGAAGCCGGCAAGAAGCAGTATCTGATTCCGTACTTCATCGCCGCCCATCCGGGAACGACCGACGAAGACATGCTCAATCTCGCCCTGTGGCTGAAGCACAACGGCTTTCGCGCCGACCAGGTGCAGGCGTTCTTGCCCGGTCCGATGGCGCTGGCCACCGCCATGTATCACAGCGGCCGCAATCCCCTGAAAGGCATCCGCCGCGACCGGGGCGAGATCGTCGCATCGCCCAAGGGGTTGAAACAGCGCCGGCTGCACAAGGCGTTTCTGCGCTATCACGACGCCGAAAACTGGCCGCTGCTGCGTGAGGCGCTCAGGAACATGGGCCGCGCCGACCTGATCGGCAACGGCAAGCGGCATCTGATTCCCCTGTGGCAGCCGGCGGGAACGGGAATCCGTGGCGGCGAAGGCGCGCGCACCGGCCGCAAACACGGTCCGCAAACCTTCCTGACCCAGCACACCGGCCTGCCGCCACGGGTCGATGGTTCCCGACCGTCCGCCCGCCCCACGGACCCAAAGGGAACTCGCGGAAATATCGCCAAATCCGCGCCGGCGGACCGCCGCCCGGCGCGGGCCTTCACCCAAGGCAGTCCCTGCGGGGCTGGCAAACGGCGCGGCGGCCGGTGAAAAGGAACTCATGCGCGAGATGAGCGACTTGCTGGGTGTGATCGCCTGTTGCCAGTTTTCCCACAAGTCAGCTCAGTGCTCCAGGGCCTTGTTCGTAAGGCTGGCCAAGACCGACCAAGAAACTCAGCTTCCGACAAAATAGTTATTAATAAACAGTTTGTTGTGCAAGATCCCCTGCAACCAGCCTCGCAGATGGCCGGTCTTATGAACAAGGCCTAAAGCGTTAAGGCTCGAATGAGTCGTAGTGTCCACCGATGGCAAAAATGTAGATGCGGGTATCGTCGAACTTGTATACAAGCCTATCCTTCTGGCTAAGGCGTCTCGACCAAAAGCCGGTAAGGTTATGTCGCAGGGCTTCGGGTTTTCCCAGTCCCGTCGCAGGGTCTCCTCGCAACATTTCCTTGAGGATCGCGCAAAGGTTTTTGTGCATCCGTTTGTCACGTTGCCTCAAGTCCTCGTAGACCTCCCATGATCTACCCTCAAACACCAACGATCTCATCGAGCTGCTCTTGGGTTGGGGTATAACCGGTGCGGTTGGCGTGGGTGGCGCTTGATTCGGCGATTTGGCGCATGAGGCTACTGTTTTGGAGCACATACAGCGTTTCCTGGTCACGCTCCCAATCTTCGGCGCTCATTACCACGAAGTCGGCACCATTACGGCGGGTCACGCGTAGTGGGATGTGCTGGCTAACTACCTGTTCTACTAATGTTTTCAGGCTATCCCTGAACTTATTCACGGTGGTTGAGTCCATCAGCGAGGCCCTCACGTCGTACGGAGTTGCCGTACATGCTAGAAGAAAAGCCCTAACAATGCCATACACGTTCACGGTCCAGGTAGCTTGAGTATCTCCTTGGCGTTGTGGCTACAATTTCCAGATATAGCCACAAATGAGGTGACATTCGTGTACATTGCCGTCCGCGAGTTAAAAAACCACCTTTCCGAATACCTGA
>REEE01000110.1 GCA_007695245.1 Candidatus Competibacteraceae bacterium
TGCGTTGGTCGTTGCTCTGTACGAAAGTTGGGCTATCTTTGGTAGGGAAATTCCAGCACTGGTGGAAAAGGGGAGAAGCCATGCAGCGAATTGAACTTAAGGATGCGTTTGCGGTGCTGCGCCGGGAGTTGAGCGAAGCGATTAAGGCGGCGGACGCCGAGTCGTTGCGCTTCCAGGTTGGTGAAATCACCTTGCAGTTTCAAGTAGAGGTCGAACGATCCACCTCCGGCGCCGCTCTATCCCAAGCTGAACCTCAAGGGGCGCGGCGCGGCCAAGGCAGGTTGAGCCGATCTGGATTATCTTTATCGGGACGTAGAGAAAACTGGACCAATGGACAAGGAAAAAACATATGGCGAGCATCATCTTCGTGCATGGAACCGGCGTGAGGGAGCCTGGATTCTCGGCAACCTTCGATGAACTTGTCGGAAATTTAAAAGCGTATGCTCCGCAATGGGAGCCTGTTCCCTGTTTTTGGGGTGAAAGTTATGGTGCCAAATTGCGGCAGGGCGGTGCGTCCATCCCCGGTTATGACACGACGCGCGGCATCGCCGGCGTAGACGGCGCGGACGAAGAACTCGCCCTCTGGGAATTGCTGTATCAAGACCCCTATTACGAATTGCGGTTGCTGGCCCAGCTTGAAGACGATCGAGAACCGTTGGCGCCCAACCAGGAACCGCCCTGGCGAGCCTTGCGGCGACAGATCGAAGAGTTTCAACCCTCGCCAGAGTTCCGGGATCTGTTGCGGAAAAGCGCCCTAGAGCGAGTGTGGGAGGCGGCCTTTCGCGCCGTAACAGGCTCGTCGGCCTTCGAGGAGGCTCTTGTAGCCGCTGCCGACGCGGCCGGCCACCGGGCCGCGTTCGCGCGGGCGATGGTGGCGGAAGCGACTCGGCAGGCGGTGGAACAGGGTATCCCCCCGCCGACGGGGCCGGCAAGGGATCGGATCGTGGAGCGCTTCGTCGCCGAATCGGGCGGGCACGAGAGATGCGTGGTTGGTGCCTGGTTGGTCGGCCAACTCAAAGGTTTGGCGCTGCGGATGGCGACCCACAAAATGAAACGCAAGCGGGGAGTTCTGAGCGACATCACCTGCCCGGTCGCCGGTGACATACTGCTTTATCAAAGCCGGGGCACCGAGATTCGCCGTTTTATCCGCGACCGGATAACCGAGGCGCACGCACCCGTGGTGCTGTTGGCGCACAGCCTGGGCGGCATCGCCTGTGTCGATCTGCTGGCGCTGGAACCTGTGCCCACGGTCGGGGGCCTGATCACGGTCGGTTCCCAGGCCCCGCTGTTCTACGAACTGGACTGTCTCGCCAGCCGTCGTTTCGGGGAGCCGTTACCCGACCATTTCCCGCCCTGGCTCAATCTCTACGACCCGCACGATTTTCTCAGCTATGTCGGTGCCCTCATCTTTCCGGGCAGGGTGAAGGACGTTGAGGCGGCCAGCGGGCAGCCGTTTCCGGTCGCGCACAGCGCCTACTGGTCGAATCCCGAGGTCTGGACCCAGGTAGCGGAGTTTCTCTCGTGCCGATAGGCGATGTGACTCCCGAAAAGACCTGCGCCGTGGTGGTGGGGATCGAGCAATACGCGGTCGGCGCCGGCTGGAATCTGGACGGCCCGGCCAGCGACGCCGCGCGCTTTGTTGACTGGCTATGTTCGAAGGGTGTGCCCCCCGGGAATATCCTGGTGTTGCTCTCGCCCTTGGAAGGCAACCGGAATATTTGCGATCAATTGACAGGGCGAGGCATTCCAACGCAGGTCGCCAGTCATGACTGCATTATGAATACAGTCGCCAATTGCCTGCCCAACCTCGACGGCGAGTTGCTGTGGTTGTTCTGGGGCGGGCACGGTGTCATTACCTCCGATCATGGGCGGCGACTTTTTTGTGCGAACGCCACCGCAAATAATCCACAGGTTTTCGGTCTCGAAGATCTCCTCGCGATGTTGCGCTCGAAAACCTGCGCTCGGTTCAAGCACCAGATTGGCGTTATCGATGCCTGTGCCAACTACTTTGAAGAGATGCGTTCCAAAGTAAGCCTGGCGGAAAGCGGCTTTTCGAGGGGGGAGCCCGCAGGGGATGTCCGACAGTTCGTGCTGTATGGCGCGGCGACGGGGGAACTGGCCAGGAACGACACGATTCGAAAAACCGGCGCCTTTTCCGAGGTGGTACTGGAAACACTGGAGCGAGATCCGCGCTGGCCACCGGATATTCGTGGACTCCGCGAGAGGGTAACAGACCATTTTGAACGCCTGCGCAGGGAGGGGAAGGCTCGGCAGAGCCCGGGTTACTTCCAATGGCAATGGCCGGAGGGGGGGGGCATCTTAGGGGACCTGCCCGTCTCGGGTCAGGTGCAGACTGCGGTCCGCGAGCTTGGGCTTGCGGTGCCGCAGTTACGCAAGCTGGCTAAAGCCGTACTTAACTGTCCCGGCTTTACGGATAACCAACGATGGGAAGCACTCCATAACAACCTACCGTCCAGTTTAAAGACCGCCTTTCCTCGTCAAGCGGAAGCTACCGATTGGGAAGCGGAACTCATTGGTTTTTTCGCGAGCATCTGGAACGATAAAGACGGCATGGCGGCCTGGCTGGTGGCGTTACGGTCGGTCGAGAAAAACCAACGGGCGTCCCAAGCGGTAGCGGACAAGATCGAGTATTTACGGCAGGTCAACGAAGTGCGGCGCCTCTTGGGGGATGTCGAGATTACGACTGCCGAGCTTTGCCAACTTTATCGGCGCTCCGCGCCAGACCCGCAATTGGCCCCCGAAGCCGACGATTTGGATCAGGTATTGGAGCATCTGTGGGATATGGTGCCGCGCGTGAACGGTGGAATTGCGCCGCTACTGGAGTTTGTCGAGCGGGTGGCGCGGGGCCACAAACGCCCGGACTTGTCGGACTGGGTAAAAAACGTGGCGCATTCCCCCCAGCAAATCGCCGACTTGAAACGGTACCTGAACCAGGAAGCGGCTGACGCGGCTGTTGTCCGCGAATACCTGTTAATTGACTTGCCCTCGGCAACGAGCCCGCTGGAATACTGGTTCCACTCCTGGAACAGGGAGCGCGATAGCCATGACAGCATCAAGCCAGCTTCCAGCGCGGAGCCTGTTCCCGCAGCGCTGGCCGACATCCTGGACAAAATCGACAGCATTCGGCAAGGAGAATTGGTGATCGAGTTGTTCGTGCCTTTCAACATGTTGTGCTGCGAGGCTGATCGATGGGAAATCGAATGGTTCGGAGGGAGCAAATCCACCTTGGGAGCGCTTCATCCTTTCCTGTTGCGCTGGCGAGATCGGGCGCTCAATACACCCCGGACTCGCGCCGGCGAATGGCGAGAAGTAACCCGCAAAATTCGGGCGCGAGAGTCTGCGGGCACACCTCCCACGATCCGTTGGATCGATCCCCATCAGAAACCGCAGCAGGTCATGAGACAAATAGGTTCAGGCGATTATGGTGGGTGTATCGGCTTCTTGTTCGCCGTGGATCAGGCAGCATTACGAGGCGATGGCTTACTCTTGGCCGCCCTGCTGGGGGGAGCGCCTTTCGCTCTCTGGATGCGGGAACCACCGAGGAACTGGCAAGAATTCAGGCAGAAAATGGATATCGAGCTGGTGAAGGCCGATAGGTTGGACGATGTTCCCTGCCGAATCGCGAACGTTCGATCGGGAGACGACGCATCGAGCCAGCCGGCTTATGCGCTCACCCTGTTCTGGGATGATCCCAACCGCAATCCGTTGGCGGCGCCATACCCCACCACCATTCCGCAGCGAGACGCGTCATGACCGACGAAGACTGGAAAATTTTCACCGGTTCCGGCCAGCCGCACGACGGCATCGACCGCCTGCCCGATCCGCCGCCGTGGCGGCCGTTTGGCGCTCCGGTGCCCCAGGAACGCGAATGGCCTCGGAACGCGGACGATGATCATCAGTATTCGACCGAGCGCGGCCGGACGTTTCGAGCCGACCCGCCCGTAGTCGAGGCCGTCAACGCGGCGCTTTACCTGCGCCGACCCCTGTTGATTACGGGCAAACCGGGTTCGGGCAAATCGTCGCTGATCGAAGCGGTCGCGTTCGAGCTCAGGCTGGGTCACGTATTGCGGTGGCCGATCACCTCGCGCAGCAGCTTGCAGCAGGGGTTGTACCACTATGATCCGATTGGCCGGCTGCAAGAGGCGCAATTGACGAAATCGACGCCCGATATCGGCAAGTTCCTGCGGTTGGGGCCGCTGGGCACCGCGCTGTTGCCGACCGCTCGTCCGCGAGCGTTGCTCATCGACGAGATCGATAAGGCCGATATCGATCTGCCCAGCGATCTGCTCAACGTGTTCGAGGAAGGCGAATTCGCCGTTCCGGAACTGGAGCGGCTGGACATCGCGGAGCCGGTTCCGATCCGTGCCTGCGGTGAAGAGGAATCGTTTCCGATAACCGGCGGTCGCGTGCGATGCCATCAATTTCCGCTGGTGGTGCTGACCAGCAACGGCGAGCGCGATTTTCCGCTGCCTTTTCTGCGCCGTTGCCTGCGTCTGGAAGTGCCCGAGCCCGACTCCGGGCGGTTGACGCAAATCGTGGCATCGCACTTGGGGGAGGAAATCGCCGGCCAAGCCAAATCCATTATCCAGATGTTCGCGGCGCGCGGGGAACGAGGCGAGACGTTGGCGACCGATCAGCTGCTGAATGCGATCTGCCTCGTCATCGGGCGGCGAGGCATCGATGCGGACGAGCGTCAGCGACTGGTTGACCTGTTGCTGAAGGAACTGGCGGCGGCGGGAGTCGGGTAATGGGGGAATTGGCGCGACCGGAGAAGGCCGGCGGCGATGGCTGAAGGCGCGGGCGGCGAGCACCGTCCGATCAAAGCGTTGATCGGGGCGCTCGCCGGAGCGGGACTGCGAGCCGATGATCGGGAGCTGGCCGAGATGTTGTGGCTGAGCCGTTTTTTGTCGGCGCCTGCGACGGAGATGCCGCCGGCGATTCCAGCGCCCGAACCCGAGGAGCTTGCCTTCGCCAGGCCGCTTTCAATTCCGTCTGCCGAGGCAGGGAAAGAAAAACCTCAACCCTCCTGGCCACCCACTGAACGCACCACGCCGGTGTATTCGGTTTCCTTGACGGGGGTCGAAAGCAAGCCGCTGGCGGGCAGAAAAATTCGCGTTCCAGGGGCCGCCGCGCTACCGGCCGCCCTGGAAATCGCCCGGGCGCTGCGCCCGTTCTCCCGCCGTTTTCCGTCCCGTCAGCGTTTCGTGTTCGATGAAGAAGCCACCGTGCGCCATGCCGCTGACGGCGGACCCTTGACTCCCATTCTCCGGCCGGCGATGGAACGCTGGTTTGAGATCGCTCTGGTGGTCGAAGAAACGCCGGCGATGGCGGTCTGGCGACAGACGATCGCCGAATTGCAGCGTTTGTTGGCGGGGCAGGGTGCTTTTCGCGACGTCCGTCTGTTTCGGTTTCGCAGTGCCGATACCACTATCGAAATATTCAGTCGATCGGGGATAAGGCGTGACGTTCCCCAGTTGATGGATTCTGATGGTCGGCGGCTGATCCTCGTCGCGAGCGATTGCGTGTCGCCCGGTTGGCGTAATGGCGCCATGGCGAAGGTGCTGGTGCAGTGGGGCGCCAGGATGCCGGTGGCAATCGTTCAGATGTTGCCGGAGACCTTGTGGCGACACACGGCGCTGGGTTCGACGAGCATCTCGCTGCGCGCCGTGCTGCCGGGCGTGTCCAACAAGCATCTGGCAGTGACAAGACCGAGTTGGGATCAAGAACCTCTCGGCGACAGTTTGCCGATGCCGGTGGTGACCCTGGAGCCCGATTCCGCGCGCGCCTGGGCGGGCATGGTCATGGCCACGGGAACATCGTTCCCCGGCGTGTTCCTCGGTTCGTCGGCTTCGCGGGAGTCCGAGAAGGAGTCCTCTCCATCGGCAAAGGAAGAGAAACAGCCCGATGCGTTAGAACGGGTCCAAATTTTTCGTGACTTGGCGTCGCGGGAAGCATTCCAGCTCGCCGTGTATCTGGCTGCGGTCCCCCTCACTTTGCCCGTGATGCGTTTGGTGCAGCGGACCATGTTCCGCGATTACCGCCAGGTCCATCTGGCCGAAGTATTCCTCGGAGGGTTACTCGAAAGATTGACGCCGGCCGATGTGCGATGTGACCCCAGTGAAGTGGAATACGATTTTCGTGAAGGGGTGCGGGATGTGCTCGCCAAATCGATTCGCCGGAGCGAGGCCGGCGAGGTGCTGGAGGCCATTTCGAAATATGTCGAAGACCATACCGGGAAGCCGTTTGACTTTGAAGCATTGATTCTCGATAGCGGAGGAGAAGAACAGTTACCGGCGTTCGCCCTGCCGTTCGCACGGGTTGGAGCTGAATTTATCCGGCGGCTGGGCCGGTCGCCCCGCCTTGTTGAACGGGGTATCGCATCGAGCGCGTTCGCTCTCCAGGAGGTGATCTATAGCTCTGAATCTGTCCC